>NZ_PSWQ01000033.1:0-4354 GCF_002932915.1 Rathayibacter sp. RFBD1 | reverse complement strand
ATATGTGATAGATGAAGCCATTAATATTTTCAAAACATTAACTGATGGTAAATATAATCTAATTACTTATGAAAATGATTCAATTAAAGTTAAACATCGAAATGGACAAATGTATCATCCACTTGAATTAAGTCAATCAACGAAAGAGTTGCTATATATTTCATTGAGACTTAGTTTAATTAAGGTGTTGAAACCATATTATCCATTCCCAATTATCATTGATGATGCATTCGTACATTTTGATAAACAAAGAAAATCAATGATGTTAAACTATTTAAGAGAATTATCTCAAGAACATCAAGTATTGTACTTTACTTGTACAAAAGATACTACGATTCCTTCTCGAGAAATGCTGATATTAAATAAAAAAGAGGAAGGCGGGAAACGATGAGAAACGTAGAAAAATTAAATCCTGGTGATTCGGTGGAGAATTTTTTCTTAATCCACAGAGCGACACAAGGTGTAACAGCACAAGGTAAAGACTATATGACATTATATCTTCAAGATAAAAGTGGAGATATTGAAGCTAAACTATGGACTGTCACAAAAGATGATATGAAAATCCTTAAACCAGAAATAATTGTATGGGTAAAAGGGGATGTTATTAACTATCGTGGCCGTAAACAAATGAAAGTCAATCAATTTCGATTAGCAACAGCAGAAGATGGAGTGAAAACTCAAGACTTTGTAGATGGTGCGCCACTTTCACCTAACGAAATTCAAGATGAGTTATCACATTTTATCTTAGAAATTGAAAATGCACATTTACAACGTATTACACGTCATTTATTAAAAAAATATCAAGATAAATTCTTTACTTATCCTGCAGCAAGTTCTCATCATCATAACTTTGCAGGAGGATTAAGCTATCATGTATTAACGATGTTAAAAATTGCAAAATCATTGTGTGATATCTACCCATTATTAAATAGAAGTTTGTTATATAGCGCGATTATTTTACACGATATTGGTAAAGTAAGAGAATTAAGTGGACCAGTTGCAACAACGTATACGGTAGAAGGTAATTTGCTTGGACATATTTCAATAGCAAGTGATGAAGTTGCTGAGGCGGCAAAAGAACTTGGTATTGATAGTGAAGAAGTCATGTTATTGCGACATATGATTTTAGCACACCATGGAAAAATGGAGTTTGGTTCTCCTAAATTGCCACATCTAAAAGAAGCAGAAATTTTATTCTTTATTGACAATATTGATGCAAAAATGAATATGTTCGATAAAGCATTTAAGAAAACTGAAAAAGGACAATTTACTGAAAGAATCTTTGGTATGGATAACCGTCAATTTTATAATCCAGAGAAATTAGATTAATATTAATAGACGAAAAAAGAGGCTGGGACATAATTCCTAACAAAATAGCCAGTAAATGAGTTTATTATAAATTCATTTACTGGCTTCTTTATTTACAATACTACGTATTGTTGGCTCGCTTTCTTAGGGGACAGCTTCAGCCTGTAGTCTTCAGCTTGTCCTGTTCCCTCAAGAGTCTCGCCAAAATACTTTGTATTTATATGTAATTTTACATTGAAATACTTTAAAAAAATAAGGCACTTTCGTATAATTTAATAAATGTCACTAAACTAAATTAACGAGGTGCCTTATGTATAAAGATTATAACATGACTCAACTTACTCTACCATTGGAAACTTCAGTTCTTATCCCCACAAATGATATGTCACGACATGTCAATGATATTGTAGAAACAATTCCTAAAACTGAATTCGATGAATTCAGACATCATCGTGGTGCAACCTCATACCATCCAAAAATGATGTTAAAAGTCATTCTATATGCCTACACACAATCTGTGTTTTCAGGTCGTAAGATAGAAAAATTACTTAATGATAGCATCCGGATGATGTGGCTATCACAAAATCAAAAGCCTTCTTATAAAACGATTAATCGATTTAGAGTCAATCCAAAAGTAGATGCTTTATTAGAATCATTATTTATTCAATTTCATAGTCAGTGTTTGAAACAACATCTTATAGATGATCAGGCCATTTTTATTGATGGTACGAAAGTTGAGGCGAATGCCAATCGATATACATTTGTATGGAAAAAGAGTATTCAAAACCATGAGACAAAAATGAATGAAGATTCTAAAGCACTCTATCATGAATTGATAACAAATAAAATCATACCTGAGATTAAAAAAGATCACGATAATGACTTAACAAAGGAAGAAATAGATTTGATTGGTAGTCATTTGGATAAAGAAATCGAAGATTTAAATCAACATATCGATAATGAAAAATGTACTAAAATAAGAAAACAAATACGGCTCAAAAGAACTAAAATTAAACAATACAAAAAGCAAATTAATGATTACTCTGGGCGAAAGCATAAATACGACGTCCAAAAATCTATTTTAAAGGATAGAAATAGTTATTCTAAAACAGATCATGATGCCACATTTATGAGAATGAAAGAAGATCATATGAAAAATGGACAACTCAAGCCAGGTTATAATTTACAAATAGCGACAAATTCTCAATTCGTTTTATCTTATAATGTGTATCAAAATCCGACTGATACAAGAACGATGATACCATTTTTAAATTCAATTCAAGAGACCTACGGTCATTTACCTGAATATATTGTAGCTGATGCAGGTTATGGTAGCGAACCCAATTATATGGCAATTATAGATGATTTTAATCGAATACCACTTATAACCTACGGTATGTTTATAAAAGATAAAACTAAAAAATATAAAAGCGACATCTTTAACACTCAAAATTGGGATTATGACGAAATTAACGATGAATATATTTGTCCAAACAATAAGCGATTGGGTTTTAAAAGATATGCCTATCGCCATGATAAATATGGATTTAAGAGAGACTTCAAATTATATGAATGTGATGATTGTTCAGAATGTCCTCTGAAACACCAATGCATGAAGTACAATTCAAAAACGAATAAAAAAATAATGAAAAATTATAATTGGGAATATTTTAAAGCCCAAATTAATAAAAAGCTTTCAGAACCAAAAATAAAAACCATCTACAGTCAGAGAAAAATTGATGTGGAGCCTGTTTTTGGATTTATGAAAGCCATTTTGGGTTTCACTCGAATGTCCGTTCGAGGGATAAATAAAGCCAAAAGAGAACTAGGATTTGTGCTAATGGCACTTAATATAAGAAAAGTAACAGCTCAACGAGCTGAAAATAATCAAAAAAATTATAAAAAAGACAATTTCTATATTATTTCAATAGAAATTGTCTTTTTTCACTTATCCAGAAACTTTATGTCCCGGACTCTTCTTTTTTTATCTGTTTTACATTAAAATTTTTGAAGCAAGATATTTACCAGAGACATAAAGTTCGTGTTCATTACAAATTGAAAGAATATGATTCAATGAATGTGTATATTCCATTTCTTTATATAATACAGTTGTATCGATAGGCACATCCGTATAGATTTCCGCTAATTGTTTGGATAAAATCAAATTTTCTTTATCAGTTGCAATTTTTTTCTGTTGACCAGGTGTAAGTGATTCGATATGGTCTAGTACGTTTTCAACGCTACCATAAGATTGTATTAATTTAATGGCGGTTTTTTCCCCAATACCTTTAACACCAGGATACCCATCTGCTGAATCTCCCATAAATGCTTTAATATCAATAAGTTGAAGTGGATGTAATGCATACTCTTCATTAAAACGATTAAGAGTATAATGATGATAAATATTAAAACCTTTTCTGATTAACCAGACTTCTACTTGTTCATTGATACATTGTAAAATATCTCTATCTCCAGTTACAATATGTACTTCATTATCTTTTGAATATATTTTAGCGAGTGTTCCTATGACATCGTCTGCCTCATAATTTGCAACACCGATATTCACAAAACCAAATTGTTCTGAAATGTCTTTTACGTAATCGAATTGAGGTATCAATTCTTCTGGTGGCGCAGGTCTATTTTGTTTATAAGAAGTATACATAGCATTTCTAAAGGTCGCTTTCCCCATATCCCAACATATCGCAACATGGCTTGGTTTAATATCCTTAATTGCCGTAAAGATATGTCTAACAAAACCTTGAATCCCATTGGTTGGCATACCTTTAGAATTATACATAAATTGATTGTGTAGACTTGTAGCATAAAAATGTCTAAATAAGAGTGCCATTCCATCTACAAGTAAGACACGTTGAGTCATATTAATCCTTCTTTCTAATTTAAAAGTGGTTCCAATTGTTGATTTACTGTTTCTAATTGTTCAATGAGTGAATTATCGATACGTTTAGATAATAAGTCATTGATTTGCTCTAAAACATTATTATTTAACTGATTAAGTTCGATGTTCGCGTCGTGAGTTAAGTTAGAT
>NZ_PSWQ01000032.1:0-5445 GCF_002932915.1 Rathayibacter sp. RFBD1 | reverse complement strand
GTCACGCCGTCGAGCCTAAGGGCGGGCGCGGCGGCGGGGCGAACGGGCGGGGGCGTTCCGGCGGGGACGGACGGAGCGGGCTCGCACCGCGGACCGCCTCGGACGAGCTCCGCGATCCGCAGCACCCGGTCGACCGACGTCCGGGCGGACGGGTCGTGTGCTGGGACCCGCGCGGACCTCCGCGGTCGGCGGGACGTCGTGTCCTGTTCGCCTGCCGCCCCTTGCCCGCGCGCCGCTCCGCGCGCACGCTGGAGCCATGACCGCCTGGAGCCCTCTCGAGATCGTCGGCGCCGTGGTGCTCGCCCTCGCGCTGATCGGGCTCGCCGTCGCGGCCGTGGCGGTCGGAGCGGGCGACGAGATCGCGTTCATCGGCGTGCTGGTCGCCTTCGCGGTCGCCGTCACCGGGCTCGGCCTCCACATCGCCGGCCGCGAGGCGCGGTACCGCCGCGACAACCGGTGACTCCGTCGCGCTACCGCCGCGACGACGGCTGAGGAGGCGCGCTCCCGCCGCGACGGCCGCTGATCGGGGGGCGCCCCGCCGCGACGACACTCGGCCGGTCAGTGCCCGAGCTCCACCAGCAGCACGCCGGCGATGATCAGGCCGATCCCGCCGAGCATCGTCCAGGTCAGCGGGTCCTGGAACAGCCAGCGGCCGAGCACTGCCGTCAGCGCGACTCCGACCGCCGCCCAGATCCCGTAGGCCACCCCGATCGGCATGCCCTGCGCGAGCGCCCCGGCCAGCAGCGAGAACGCGACGACGTAGCCGACTCCGACCACGACGTACCAGCGCTTCCGGCCGTCCGTCGCGGGCTTGAGGCTCATCGTCGCGGCGACCTCGGTGAGGATCGCGCCCGAGAGCAGCAGCCAGGCCATCAGCGCACCGCCCGGCGCGCGGCCTGCGCTCGCTGCGAGCCGATCTCGACCAGCAGCACGCCCGCGATGATCAGCACCAGCCCGATCGTCATCACGCCCGTCAGCGGCTGCCCGAAGAGCACGGCCGCGAGGACCGCCGTCAGCGCGACTCCGCACGCGCCCCACACGCCGTAGGCGACTCCGATCGGCATGCCGGCCTTGAGCACCCGGCTGAGGAGGACGAACGCCGCCAGGTAGCCCGCCACCACGAGGGCGTACCAGCCCGGCGACTCGATCGCGGCCTGGAGGGCGAGCGACGCCGTCACCTCGGTGAGGATCGCGCCGGTGAGGAGCACCCAGCTCATCGCGTGCCGTCGGATCGGGTCATCCGGCCAGCGTAGGGCGGGCGCGGAGGCGGGGGCCGCGGAACGAGGGCTCAGCGCGCGGGGAGAGGTGGGAACGATCGTTCTCCGGGCAGTGACGCGCTCACCGCGCGAAGTGCTCGCGCACCTCCGCCTGCCAGCGCTCGCGGTCCTCCTCCGTGATGAACGCCGCGTCGAAGGAGTTGAGCGCCAGCTGCTCGAGCTGCGCGTCGTCCATCCCCAGCTCCTCGACCAGGGCGCGGTAGTTCTCGTCCACGTAGCCGCCGAAGTAGGGCGGGTCGTCGCTCGAGACCGTCACGACGAGTCCCTCGCGGAGCATCGCGGGCAGCGGGTGGTCGGCCATCGTGTCCACCGCGCGCAGGGCGACGTTCGACAGCGGGCACACCGTCACCGGGATGCGGCGCTCGCGGAGCATCGCGACCACCTCCGGGTCCTCCATCGCGCGGATCCCGTGGTCGATCCGCTCGACCTTCAGCAGCTCGACGGTGGCCGCGACCGTCTCCGGCCCGCCCTCCTCGCCGGCGTGCGCGACCAGGCGCAGTCCCTCCGCCGCGGCGCGCGCGTAGACGTCGACGAACAGCTCCGGGCCGAAGCCCACCTCGTTCGAGTCGAGCCCGACGCCGATGATGTGCTCGCGCCAGGGGAGGATCGCCGTCAGCATCTCGTCGGCCGCGTCGGCGCCCAGGTCGCGGAGGAAGCACATGATCAGGTCCGTCGAGATCCCGTGGGTCTCCTCGCTCCGACCGAGCGCACGGGTGATCCCGCTCATCACGGTGTCGAGCGCGACGCCGTTGCCGAGGTGCGTCTGCGGGTCGAAGAAGATCTCGGCGCGGCGGACGTTCGCCTTCTGCGCCCGGTCGAGGTAGCCGGTCGCGAGCTCGAAGAAGTCCCGCTCCGTCTTCAGCACGGTGAGGTTCGAGTAGTGCAGCTCCAGGAACGACGCGAGGTCGGTGAAGGAGTACCGCGCGCGGAGGGCGTCGAGATCCTCGGTGGGCAGGGCGACCCCGTTGCGGCGCGCCATCTCGACGATGTGCTCGGGCTCGATCGTGCCCTCGAGGTGGATGTGCAGCTCGGCGCTGGGCGGGGCGGGGAAGGCGGGGCGGGGCATGCGGATCCTCCAGGGAGCGGCCGGGGCGGCGGGGTCGCTCCCGACCGTAGGCCTCCGCTGTTTCGCGCGCGTTTCCGGCGGGAGGCGCGATCCGGATCCGGAGCGGCCCCGCCCCCGGGTGCTAGAGCTCGCCCTGCTGCGAGGTGCCGGCCGGGATCGGGACGAGCCGCGTCACGACGGGCGGGTGGGCGACGAGTCCGCGGATCGCCGCGTTGAGGCGGACGACCGGCTCGCCGGCGCCGTGCGCGTCGAGCAGGTCGCCGCTCGTCCACTTCTCCAGCATGACGATGGTGCCGTCGGGCGAGTCGTGGATCGCGTAGAGCTCGCAGCCCTCCTCCTCGTGCACCTCCGCGATGGCGGTGGAGAGGGCGGCGACGAGCGCGTCGCGCTGCCCCTCGGCGGGAGTGAAGATCGCGGTGACGACGACGGGATCGGACATGGCGTGCCTTTCGGAGGGGGAGAGGATCAGCGCCGCGGGGGTGCGGCGCAGCTGGAGCGGATGACGAGGTCGGCCTGCACCTCGATGTGCTGCGGGGCCTCGGGGAGGCGGCCCTGCATGCGGGCGAGGACGAGCTCGACGCTGTGACGGGCGAGCATGTCGATCGGCTGGCGGACGACGCTGAGCGGCGGGGTGACCAGCTCGCTCCACGGGTTGTCGTCGAACACGACGACCGAGAGGGCCTCCGGGATCCGGATGCCGAGCTGGAAGAGCCGGTGCACGGCGCTGCGCACCTGCGCGGTGTTGGCGACGACGAGGGCGGTCGGCGGCTCCGGCAGCGCGAGGAGGGCGGCGACCGCCTCGCCGCCGACGTCGCCGCGGAAGGGCACGTCGCGCACGAGCGTGGAGTCCAGCGGCAGGCCGGCCGCGGTGAGGGAGGCGCGGTACCCGGCGACGCGGGCCTGGCCGGTGGAGGTGTGCGCGGGTCCGGAGAGGATCGCGATCCGGGTGTGGCCGAGCGCGATCAGGTGGTCGGTGGCCCGGGCGGCGGAGGCGGAGTTGCCGATGCTCACGACGTCGACGTCGTCGAGCCCGGGCGTGGTGCGGTCGACGAAGACCACGTCGACCCCGGCACGGCGCAGGCGCGACCACTTCTCGAGGTTGTCGCCGGAGGGGGTGGCGATCACGCCCCCGACGGAGCGGTCGAGCAGGCTCGTGAGCGACTCGCCCTCGACGTGGGAGTCCTCCTGCGTGGTGACCAGGAGCACCTGGGCCCCGCGGGCGCGCGCCTCCCAGACCACCTTGTCGGCGAGGCGGGCGAAGAACGGGTTGGTGAGGTCGGGCAGGACCAGGCCGATCGCGAGGGCCTGCCCCTGGCTGAGCTCGCGGGCGGCGGCGCGGGGGCGGAAGCCGAGCTCGTCGATCGCCTCGACCACCCGGCGCCGGGTGTCGACAGCGACCGGACCGGTGCCGTCGTTGAGCACGCGGGAGACGACCGAGACCGAGACGCCCGCGGTGCGGGCGACGTCGCGGATCGTCGGAGCTTTCTGCACGGGTCCTCCCGGGGGCCGGCGGGGTCCTCGTCGAACGCCGCGATGCGAACTGCTGTTGACACAGCCTAACGGGCGCTGGTACAAAACTGGTACCGGTTCCACCCCGACCGGTCAGCAGAATTCCTCCGAAGAAGACTGCGCACGACGACGACGTCCACCGCCCTCACCGGCGGCTCTCCGCGTCCGTGCGCCACCGGACCAGAGAGGTCAACGTGAACCTGTACAAACTCCTCGGCGATCGCGAACGCGAGGGCCGCCCCATCCGCGTCGGGCTGATCGGCGCCGGCCGCTACGGCACCATGTACCTCTCGCAGGCGCGCAACATCCCCGGCGTCCACGTGGTCGCCATCGCCGACGTGAACGTGGCCCGGGCCCGCGGCGCCTTCGAGCTGGTCGACTGGCCCGCCGAGGCGATGGCCGCCGACATCCCCGAGGCGCTCGCCAACCGCACCACCACCATCGTCGACAACGCGGCCGTCCTCTTCGAGCACGACATCGACGTCATCGTCGAGGCGACCGGCAACCCCATCGTCGGCGTGCACCACGCCCTCCGCGCGATCGAGACCGGCAAGCACATCATCATGGTCACCGTCGAGGCCGACGCCCTCGCCGGACCGGCGCTCGCCAAGCGGGCGGAGAAGGCGGGCATCGTCTACTCGATGGCCTACGGCGACCAGCCGGCCCTCATCATGGAGCTCGTCGACTGGGCCCGCACCAGCGGCTTCGACGTCGTCTGCGCCGGCAAGGGCGCCAAGTACCTCGAGCACTACCACCAGATGAACCCCGACAACGTCTGGGAGAACTGGGAGTTCAGCAAGGAGCTCACCGACTCCGGCCAGCTCAACCCCTACATGCACACCTCGTTCCGCGACGGCACCAAGGCCGCCATCGAGATGGCCGCCGTCGCCAACGCGGCCGGGCTCGTCCCCTCCGACGCCGGCCTCACCTTCACCCCCGGCGACGTCGAGGAGATCGCCACGATCAGCCGCCCCCGCTCGATCGGCGGAGCGCTCGACCACGAGGGCACCGTCGACGTGATGTCGAGCGTCACCCGCGACGGCGCGCTCATCCCGCACAACACCCAGGAGGGCGTCTACGTCGTCGTCAAGGCGACCAACCCCTACGTGTCGACCTGCTTCGACGAGTACCCGTGGCACCCGGACCCGACCAAGCAGTACGCGGCGCTCTACCGCCCGTACCACTACGTCGGCCTCGAGCTGAACATGTCGATCGCCAACGCCGCCCTGCGCGGCATCTCGACCGGCCACCCCGAGGGCTTCTACGGCGACGTGGTCGCGACGGCCAAGAAGGACCTCAAGGCCGGCGAGTTCCTCGACGGAGAGGGCGGCTTCACCGTCTACGGCAAGCTCGTCTCCGCGAAGCACTCGGTCGCCACCGGCGCCCTCCCCGTCGCGCTCGCCCACCACGTCGAGCTGCGCAACGACATCGCGCAGGGCGCGACGGTCGGCTGGGACGACGTCATCATCGACGAGTCCCTCGCCGAGGCGCTCGAGCTGCGCCGCGAGACCGAGGCGCTGCTCGCCTCCTGATCCGACCCCGGGCCGGGCGGCCCCCCCTCCGCCCGGCCCGGGGTCGGATCAGGAGGCGAGC
>NZ_PSWQ01000031.1:0-5641 GCF_002932915.1 Rathayibacter sp. RFBD1 | reverse complement strand
GGTTAAACAGCGATGGCCACCCATTTCTGGGTGGCCATCGTGAATGGTGTCCGGCGGTGTCCTACTCTCCCACAGGGTCCCCCCTGCAGTACCATCGGCGCTGAGAGTCTTAGCTTCCGGGTTCGGAATGTGACCGGGCGTTTCCCTCTCGCTATGGCCGCCGTAACCCTGGCGACACACGCACCCGAGGGCACATGGTCAAATCTGGGTTACACGCCGTGCGTGTATTCAATTGTTCCGCTCCTCCCGAAGGAGGATGCGGGGTGCCCGTCTTCTGGGAACCACAAAGTGGACGCAAGCAATCTCTGACCGCTCCTACCAGCCTTTACAACGGTATGAGTGTAGTGATTATCAAGTTATCGGCTTATTAGTACCGGTCAGCTCCGACAGTCTTTAGTCCTGTCTTCCACATCCGGCCTATCAACCCAGTCGTCTGGCTGGGAGCCTCTCCCCCGAAGGGATGGAAATCTCATCTCGAAGCCGGCTTCCCGCTTAGATGCTTTCAGCGGTTATCCGTTCCGAACGTAGCTAATCAGCGGTGCTCCTGGCGGAACAACTGACACACCAGAGGTTCGTCCATCCCGGTCCTCTCGTACTAGGGATAGATCTTCTCAAATTTCCTGCGCGCGCAGCGGATAGGGACCGAACTGTCTCACGACGTTCTAAACCCAGCTCGCGTACCGCTTTAATGGGCGAACAGCCCAACCCTTGGGACCTACTCCAGCCCCAGGATGCGACGAGCCGACATCGAGGTGCCAAACCATGCCGTCGATATGGACTCTTGGGCAAGATCAGCCTGTTATCCCCGAGGTACCTTTTATCCGTTGAGCGACAGCGCTTCCACAAGCCACTGCCGGATCACTAGTCCCGACTTTCGTCCCTGCTCGACTTGTCAGTCTCACAGTCAAGCTCCCTTGTGCACTTACACTCGCCACCTGATTGCCAACCAGGTTGAGGGAACCTTTGGGCGCCTCCGTTACTCTTTGGGAGGCAACCGCCCCAGTTAAACTACCCATCAGGCACTGTCCCTGAACCCGATTAGGGTCCGAAGTTAGATATCCAGAGTGACCAGAGTGGTATTTCAACAATGACTCCACGAACACTAGCGTGCCCGCTTCAACGTCTCCCACCTATCCTACACAAGCCACACCGAACACCAATACCAAACTATAGTAAAGGTCACGGGGTCTTTCCGTCCTGCTGCGCGTAACGAGCATCTTTACTCGTAATGCAATTTCGCCGAGTTCGCGGTTGAGACAGCTGGGAAGTCGTTACGCCATTCGTGCAGGTCGGAACTTACCCGACAAGGAATTTCGCTACCTTAGGATGGTTATAGTTACCACCGCCGTTTACTGGGGCTTAAATTCTCAGCTTCGCCTTGCGGCTAACCGTTCCTCTTAACCTTCCAGCACCGGGCAGGCGTCAGTCCGTATACATCGTCTTGCGACTTAGCACGGACCTGTGTTTTTAGTAAACAGTCGCTTCCCACTGGTCTCTGCGGCCATCGAACGCTCCCGGAGCAAGTCCGTTCACGCCTCAGGCCCCCCTTCTCCCGAAGTTACGGGGGCATTTTGCCGAGTTCCTTAACCACGATTCTCTCGATCTCCTTAGTATTCTCTACCTGACCACCTGAGTCGGTTTGGGGTACGGGCAGCTAGAACCTCGCGTCGATGCTTTTCTTGGCAGCATAGGATCACCGATTTCGACTTGCGTCTACCCATCAGATCTCAGGCTATATGAACGACGGATTTGCCTATCGTTCGCCCTACATCCTTAGACCGGGACAACCATCGCCCGGCTCGGCTACCTTCCTGCGTCACACCTGTTAATACGCTAAACGCACCAGCACGGGGTCGTACGCTAGGCCCAACGCTTCACCCCGAAGGGATCCATCAAAGGGATTCAGATACTTAGCACTACTGGATTGTCTTGGGCGGTTCTTCGCCGGTACGGGAATATCAACCCGTTGTCCATCGACTACGCCTGTCGGCCTCGCCTTAGGTCCCGACTTACCCAGGGAAGATTAGCTTGACCCTGGAACCCTTGGTCTTCCGGAGGACGGGTTTCTCACCCGTCTTTCGCTACTCATGCCTGCATTCTCACTCGTGTGGCATCCACGGCTGGTTCACACCGCCGCTTCACTCGCCACACGACGCTCTCCTACCCATCAACACGGCTGGACCACGAAGGCCTACCACTAATGTCAATGCCACAACTTCGGTGGCGTGCTTGAGCCCCGTTACATTGTCGGCGCGGAATCACTTGACCAGTGAGCTATTACGCACTCTTTCAAGGGTGGCTGCTTCTAAGCCAACCTCCTGGTTGTCTGTGCAACTCCACATCCTTTCCCACTTAGCACGCGCTTAGGGACCTTAGTTGGTGGTCTGGGTTGTTTCCCTCTCGACTATGAAGCTTATCCCCCACAGTCTCACTGCTGCGCTCTCACTTACCGGCATTCGGAGTTTGGCTGACGTCAGTAAGCTTTTGGGCCCCATCGGCCATCCAGTAGCTCTACCTCCGGCAAGAAACACGCAACGCTGCACCTAAATGCATTTCGGAGAGAACCAGCTATCACGAAGTTTGATTGGCCTTTCACCCCTATCCACAGCTCATCCCCTCCATTTTCAACTGAAGTGGGTTCGGTCCTCCACGACGTCTTACCGTCGCTTCAACCTGGCCATGGATAGATCACTTCGCTTCGGGTCTAGACCCTGCGACTGAATCGCCCTATTCGGACTCGCTTTCGCTACGGCTGCCCCACACGGGTTAACCTCGCCACAGAGCACTAACTCGCAGGCTCATTCTTCAAAAGGCACGCCGTCACCCCTACAAGGAGGCTCCGACGGTTTGTAAGCAAACGGTTTCAGGTACTATTTCACTCCCCTCCCGGGGTACTTTTCACCTTTCCCTCACGGTACTTGTCCGCTATCGGTCATCTGGGAGTATTTAGGCTTATCAGGTGGTCCTGACAGATTCACACGGGATTTCTCGGGCCCCGTGCTACTTGGGATACTCTTCACGCCATAACACCATTTCGACTACGGGGCTCGCACCCGCTCTGGCCAGGCGTTCAAACCTGTTCGTCTATGATGCGCTGTAACGTTCACCGGCCGGCAGACCGGAACGAAAAGTCCCACAACCCCGGCCATGCAACCCCTGCCGGGTATCACACATGACTCGGTTTAGCCTCTTCCGCGTTCGCTCGCCACTACTGACGGAATCACTGTTGTTTTCTCTTCCTGTGGGTACTGAGATGTTTCACTTCCCCACGTTCCCTCTACCCGCCCTATATATTCAGGCGGGAGTCACCAGGTCACCACAAGGGGCCTGGCGGGGTTTCCCCATTCGGAAATCCTCGGATCACAGCTCGTTTATCAGCTCCCCGAGGCTTATCGCAGATTACGACGTCCTTCTTCGGCTCCAGATGCCAAGGCATTCACCGTTTGCTCTTATGAACTTGCTAATCACATGAGTTAAGAAACTACAACTCGAAAAGTTGCAGATCCAATGATTTGCATGACCGCAGCCCGAAAGCCGCGCCATGCGAATCTTGTCGATCCACGACCGAAGCCGTGAATCTAAGATGCTCGCGTCCACTGTGTAGTTCTCAAAATACGGGCGGTATCCCTCTCCCACACACCCAGGCGTGAGAAAAGGATCCGGAGAGTCGACCCCGCCACCCGAAGGCAGCCGGCCCGGTCCCTCAGGACCCAACAGCGTGCATGTACCCGACTCCACCGCCCCGACGCGTTCCCAACCCGAAGGCTGTACTGACGCGAGACGATCTCACCGAGCACCTAGTTCAATGTTCCACCCATGAGCTACCAGCAAAGACATTCGCTTTGATCTGGCGCCTGGAACACCCTGCGGTGTCCAGATGCTCCTTAGAAAGGAGGTGATCCAGCCGCACCTTCCGGTACGGCTACCTTGTTACGACTTAGTCCTAATCACCGATCCCACCTTCGACAGCTCCCTCCTTGCGGTTAGGCCACTGGCTTCGGGTGTTACCGACTTTCATGACTTGACGGGCGGTGTGTACAAGGCCCGGGAACGTATTCACCGCAGCGTTGCTGATCTGCGATTACTAGCGACTCCGACTTCATGAGGTCGAGTTGCAGACCTCAATCCGAACTGAGACCGGCTTTTTGGGATTCGCTCCACCTTACGGTATCGCAGCCCTTTGTACCGGCCATTGTAGCATGCGTGAAGCCCAAGACATAAGGGGCATGATGATTTGACGTCATCCCCACCTTCCTCCGAGTTGACCCCGGCAGTCTCCTATGAGTTCCCACCATGACGTGCTGGCAACATAGAACGAGGGTTGCGCTCGTTGCGGGACTTAACCCAACATCTCACGACACGAGCTGACGACAACCATGCACCACCTGTATACCGACCTTGCGGGGCAACCATTTCTGGAAGTTTCCGGTATATGTCAAGCCTTGGTAAGGTTCTTCGCGTTGCATCGAATTAATCCGCATGCTCCGCCGCTTGTGCGGGCCCCCGTCAATTCCTTTGAGTTTTAGCCTTGCGGCCGTACTCCCCAGGCGGGGAACTTAATGCGTTAGCTGCGACACGGAGACCGTGGAAAGGTCCCCACATCTAGTTCCCAACGTTTACGGCGTGGACTACCAGGGTATCTAATCCTGTTCGCTCCCCACGCTTTCGCTCCTCAGCGTCAGTAACGGCCCAGAGAACTGCCTTCGCCATCGGTGTTCCTCCTGATATCTGCGCATTCCACCGCTACACCAGGAATTCCATTCTCCCCTACCGCACTCTAGTCTGCCCGTACCCACTGCAGGCCCGAGGTTGAGCCTCGGGTTTTCACAGCAGACGCGACAAACCGCCTACGAGCTCTTTACGCCCAATAATTCCGGACAACGCTTGCACCCTACGTATTACCGCGGCTGCTGGCACGTAGTTAGCCGGTGCTTTTTCTGCAGGTACCGTCAAGCCGAAGCCCTTCTTCCCTACTAAAAGAGGTTTACAACCCGAAGGCCGTCATCCCCCACGCGGCGTTGCTGCATCAGGCTTTCGCCCATTGTGCAATATTCCCCACTGCTGCCTCCCGTAGGAGTCTGGGCCGTGTCTCAGTCCCAGTGTGGCCGGTCACCCTCTCAGGCCGGCTACCCGTCGTCGCCTTGGTGAGCCATTACCTCACCAACTAGCTGATAGGCCGCGAGTCCATCCTTGACCGAAAAACTTTCCACCCGCACCCGATGCCGGGGCAGGTCGTATCCGGTATTAGACGCCGTTTCCAGCGCTTATCCCAGAGTCAAGGGCAGGTTACTCACGTGTTACTCACCCGTTCGCCACTAATCCGCCCAGCAAGCTGGGCTTCATCGTTCGACTTGCATGTGTTAAGCACGCCGCCAGCGTTCGTCCTGAGCCAGGATCAAACTCTCCGTAAAAAAATTACGACCCCCAACCCCGAAGAGAAGGGGAGTCAAGTTTGACCTCTAGCAAATAAGACATCTCTCCGACCCGAAAACCGGAAGCTGACATCAATTTCCAAAGGAATCCCAACCCGATCCGAAGATCAAGGCCGGGGTATAAAATTGGCATTGAACATAGTGCACGCTGTTGAGTTCTCAAGAATCGGACACATCCCGCCTCCACACCAGAACGGTGCTTCACAACG
>NZ_PSWQ01000005.1:0-5938 GCF_002932915.1 Rathayibacter sp. RFBD1 | reverse complement strand
GTGCTTGTGCTCGTGATGCGTCACGGAGGGGCTCCAGGGGTCGAGGGAGGCGGCGGGGGCCGTCCTCGGAGGCTAGGCGGGGCGGGGGGCGGCGTCCGCCCGTTGACTTCCCAGGTGCGCGGCCGTGCTCGCGGGTGCGGGGGCGCTCGCCGACTCGAGGTCCGTTCTCCTCCGGCTCCTGCTCCGTTCTCCTCCGGCTTCCGCGACTGTCCAGGAGTTGTTGCACTCGAGCTCGAGTGCGACGACTTCTGCGCACTCGGCGACGACCGCTGGGACGGGCCCGGCGGCTCGCGACCACGCGGAAGCGGCCGTACTGGAGCGCGAGTACGGCGACTTCGGAGCAGTGGCGACCGGCTCGAGTCTGCGGGTCCGCGAGTGCTCAGGAGTTGTCGCAGTCGACGCCGAGTGCGACGACTTCTGGACAGTGGGGGGAGGGGCTCCGGGTGAGCGCTCGCGAGTGCTCGGGAGTCGTCGCGGTCGCGGCCGAGTGCGACGACTTCTGGACGGTGGGCGGCGTCCGAGCGGCGTCAGGGACCCCGGCAGCACCCGTCAGGGACCCCGGCAGCACCCGTCAGGGACCCCGGCGGCACGCATCCGGGGCCCCGGCGGCACGCGTCGCGCCCGGCGCCCGCGACCTAGGGTGAGGGCATGCATCCGCTCGACGCCCAGGACCCGCTCGCGCACTGCCCCGAGCTGTTCGTCCGCACCCCCGAGGTCCGCTCCTACCTCGACGGCAACTCGCTCGGCCGGCCGCTGCGCGCGAGCGTCGCCCGGCTCGCGCGGTTCGCGGAGGAGGAGTGGGGCGGCCGCCTCATCCGCGGCTGGGAGGAGGGCTGGCTCGACATGCCGCTCGAGGTCGGCGACGCCCTCGGCTCCGCGGTGCTGGGAGCCGCGGCCGGGCAGACGGTCGTCGCCGACTCCACGACCGTCCTGCTCTACAAGCTCGCCCGCGCGGCGATCGCCCGCCAGGCGGAGCAGGGGCGCGACGAGATCGTCGTGGACACCGACAACTTCCCCACCGACCGGTACGTGCTGGAGGGCATCGCGGCCGAGACCGGCAGCACGCTCCGCTGGATCGACTCCGACCCCGGGAGCGGCGTCGGCCCCGACGACCTCGCCCCGGTGCTCGGCGAGCGGACGGCGCTGGTGCTGCTCAGCCACGTCGCGTACCGCTCGGGGTTCCTCGCCGACGCCGCGGCGATCACCGCCCAGGCGCACGAGGCCGGCGCGCTCGTGCTCTGGGACGCCTCCCACTCCGTCGGCTCCGTGCCGCTCGAGCTCGACGCGTGGGGCGCGGACCTCGCGGTCGGCTGCTCCTACAAGTACCTCAACGGAGGGCCGGGGGCGCCCGCGTGGGCGTACGTCGCCTCCCGGCACCAGGGCTCGCTCGCGCAGCCGGTGCAGGGCTGGATGGGCGTCGCCGACATGTTCGAGATGGGCCCCGGCTACCGTCCGGCCGAGGGGATGCGGCGCTTCCTCAGCGGCACCCCGCCGATCACGGGGATGCTCGCGATGCAGGACATGATCGCGCTGATCGCCTCGGTCGGCATGCCCGCGGTGCGCGCGAAATCGGAGGCGATGACGGCGTACGCGCTGGAGCTGGCCGACGCGTGGCTGGTGCCGCGCGGGGTGCGGGTGGCGACTCCGCTCGACCCCGCCCGACGCGGCTCGCACGTGACGATCGCGCACGAGTCGTTCGCCGGCCTCGTCCCGCGGCTGCAGGCGGACGGGATCGTGCCGGACTTCCGCCGACCCGACGGCATCCGGATCGGCCTCTCGCCCCTGTCGACCACCTTCGCCGAGCTGGAGCTGGGCATGGCGGCCGTCCGGGACGCGCTGGACTGAGCGGGCCGGGGCTCGGCGGGGCGGCTGTCCCCGGCCCCGCCCCTGCCCCTACCGCGCGTCGCGCGTCCGGCGGGTGCTCTCCTTCTGCAGGGCCTCGACGAGCTCCGCCTTCGTCATGCGCGAGCGGCCGGAGACGTCCAGGCGCTTGGCGAGGTCCATCAGGTGCGCCTTGGTCGCGTTCGCGTCCACTCCGCCCGCCGTCTCGCCCCCGGGGGAGCGGCCGTGTCCCTCGGCGCGGGAGTCGGAGGGGCCGCTCTCGGCCTTGCGCTCCCAGTGGTCGCCGACCTTCTCGTACTCGTGCTTCAGCGCGGCGAAGGCCGTGCGGTGGGCGCGCTCGCCGTCGCCGTAGCTGTCGACGGCCGAGTCGTGCGCGGCCGACCAGAGCTTCTGCGCGTGCTCGTCGGAGCGCTCGACGGTGGACGGGATCTGTTCCTCGCGGGGCATGGCGGCCTCCCTCTCGTCCTCCGACGCTACGTCGGGTCGGAGGCGCCGGTCACCCCGTTGACGAGCGCTCGGCGGGCGCCTCCGTCCCCGGAGCGCACTCGGGAGGCCGCTGCCGGTGTTCTCACCGGGCCGACGCCGATGATGGGGCGATGTTCATCCCGACCAGAGCCGCCGGTCTCGACGCGCTCGACGACTTCGTCGCCCGCGCCGGCTCCGCCTACGCCCGCGACCGCAACCACGACCTCGGACCGTCCCGGGACAACGTCTCCGGGCTCTCGCCCTACCTCCGCCACCGCCTCGTCACCGAGCGGGAGGTCGTCGCCGCGGTCCTCGCGCGGCACCGCCTGACCGCCGCGGAGAAGTTCGTCCAGGAGGTGTTCTGGCGCACCTACTGGAAGGGCTGGCTCGAGCAGAACCCGGACGTCTGGCGCCGCTACCGCCGCGAGGTGGCGGACTCCTCCGCGGGCGATCCTCCGCCCGGCTACCTCGACGCGATCGGCGGACGCAGCGGCATCGACGCGATGGACGCGTGGGTGAGCGAGCTCGTCGAGACCGGGTACCTCCACAACCACACCCGCATGTGGTTCGCGAGCATCTGGATCTTCACCCTCGGACTGCCCTGGCAGCTCGGCGCCGACTTCTTCTACCGGCACCTGCTGGACGGCGACGCCGCGTCCAACACCCTGTCGTGGCGATGGGTCGCCGGCCTGCAGACTCCGGGTAAGACCTATCTGGCCTCCGCGTCCAACATCGCGCGCTACACGGAGGGGCGCTTCTCGCCGAGCGGCCTCGCCACCACGGCCCCCGCGCTCACCGAGGAGCCCTTCCCGCCGCGGGCACCGCTCGAGCAGGACGACGTCGTGGGGACCGTCGGCGCCCGCCCCGGCCTCCTGTTGCACGAGGAGGACCTCGAGGCGGAGAGCCTGCTCGCCGAGCAGCCGGGTCTGGCCGAGCGCCTCGTGGCGTGCGCCGTCGCCGGGGACGCGGGCGGGCGCTCGCCGTCCGGAGTCTCCGACGCGGTCGCCGCCTTCACCGCCGCGGCGCTCGCCGACGCCGCCGAGCGCACCTCCGACTCCAGCGGTCGGCCGGCGAGGGTGCTGGCGGACGCGCGCGCCGCGACGGTCGTCGACTGGGCGGTGTCCGGGCGGATCGACACCGTGGTCGTTCCGTACGCTCCGGTCGGGCCCGTCGGCGAGCGGGTGGAGGCGCTCCGCTCGGCTCTCGCCGACGAGGGGGTCGCGCTCGTCACCGTGCGCCGCCGCTGGGACGGTGCGGCGTGGCCGTCGGCGTCGCGGGGATTCTTCCCGTTCCGGAAGCGGATCCCGGCGCTGGTGCGCGACATCGTCGAGCCCGCCGACGCGGCCCGCCTGTTCTGAGCGGCGTCCTGTGAGTTGCGTCCCGTGAGCCGCGTCCTGTGAGTTCCGTCCTGTGAGCCCCGTCCCGCGGAACCTGCCTGGTCCCGCGGGGCGGGTGCCGCTCAGCCGAGCAGGCGGTCGCGGAGGAAGTCGCTCGCGAAGCGGCCCGAGGGGTCCCACTCGGAGCGGAGGGTGCGCCACTCCTCGAGGTGCGGGTAGAGCGGCGCGATCTCGTCGGCTCCGGCGAGGAAGTGCTTGCCCCAGTGCGGCCGGGCGCCGAGCGGCAGCAGCGCGTCCTCGACGGCGGGGAGCACGGCGTCGACGCCGGCGCGGTCCTTCTTGAAGGTGAAGTGCACGCCGACGCTGTCGCGGCCTCCGGCGGGGGAGAGCCACTGGTCGTCGCCCGCCATGGTCCGCAGCTCCGTGATGAGCAGGACGTCGTCGATCCGCTCGCCGATCGCGCGCAGCGCCACGATCGCCTCGCGGACGTTCGCGCGCGGCACCATGTACTCGCTCTGTATCTCGTCGCCCGCGCTCGGCTCGCGGTCGAGGCGGAAGTGCGGCAGGCGCTCGGACCACGGTCCGACGGAGCCGCCGAACGGATTCAGGTTGGAGTCGACACCCTCCGAGACGGCGAAGAGGCTCGCGGAGGCGGCGACCGCGCCCAGGTGCGTCGCGTCGACGTCGGCGACGGATCCCGCCGCCACCTTGGTCTTCAGCCACAGCTGCTCCACGGTCGGCGAGGACCAGTGGGTCATGAGGCTGACGCTGTAGGCGGAGGAGGTGATCGCGTCGAAGTCGTCGAGCACGCGCTCCCAGGGCAGGTCGACGAACGCGTCCTGGCGGACGTCGAAGGTCGGCTGGATGTCGAGGGTCACGCGGGTGACGATGCCGAAGGCGCCGAGGCCGACGACGACGCCCTCGAAGCCCGGCTCCCCGCGGCGGATCGTGCGCAGCGAGCCGTCGGCGGTGACGAGCTCGAGGGCCGAGACGGCGGAGGAGAGGTTCGCGTTGCGGTCGCCCGAGCCGTGGGTGCCGGTCGCGATGGCGCCGGCGACCGAGATGTGCGGGAGCGAGCCCATGTTGTGCAGGGCGTAGCCGTTGCTGTGCAGGTGTGCGGCGACGACGCCGTAGCGGGTGGCGCCGCCGACGGCGACGGTGCTCGCCTCGGCGTCGATCACGGGGTCGGAGGCCAGGCGGCCCAGGTGCAGCAGTGCGCCGGGGGTGTCGGGCAGGGAGTTGAAGGAGTGGCGGCTGCCGAGGGCGCGGACGCGCTCGTTCTCGCGGACGAGGCGCTGCACCTCCTCGACGGACTCCGGCTCGATGATGGCGGCGGCGCGGTACTCGTAGGTGCCCGCCCAGTTGCTCCGTGAGGTCATGGATCCATTCTGCCGGGTGCGCGGGGGATTTGTTGTTGGTTGCAACGAATGGCCCGGTGGTGCACGGGGACACCGCAGGACGGAACGGCGTGGATTTTGTTCGGGGCGCGCTCCGGGCCCCTGCCGGGGAGGGCGGCGATGACCGCGCGCAGACGACCCCGCTCCGATCTGTTCCGGGTGCGCGTGAGCCTCCTGGTCACGATCGTGGTGGTGCTGCTCGTCCTGGCGACGGGGACGCTCGCTCCGGGCGACGGGGCCGTCGATGCGACGGCGACCCTCGTTCCGGTCTCTCTGCTCGGCCGGCCGCTCTCCACCGCCCTCTCCGTGGGCTGGAGCGCCGCCTCCTCCTCGCGCCTCGACGAGCAGGCGCTGCGGAGCGCCGCCGAGGAGGAGGCGCGCGGCGAGCGGCGCCTCCTCTCGCGGATGGCGGGAGCGACCGGGGCGACCGGCACGACGCTGTCGGCGGCGGTGCCGGCGGCGGTGCCGGCGATCGTGGTCACGGTGGCGATCGCGCAGAGGACGGAGTCCCGCAGCGAGCCCCTCTCCCTCGCCGCCGCCCTGCTCGCCGTCGCGAGCTCGTGGGTGCTGATGGTCTTCTCGTTCGCGCAGGCCTGCCTGCGCCTCGAGTCGCGGTCGCCCGGCGGTCGCAGGTGCGCTTCGCCTTCGAGGAGGCGCCGCACCTCAGCGACTATGCGACCCTTGCGCTCCTGCTGTCCACGACGGCGGCCACGGTCTCGGCCGAGATCCGCTCGAGAGAGGGCTGGCGCCTGGTGCGCGCGAACGTCGTCATCGCGTCCGCCTTCGACTCGGTCATCATTGCGATGACGGTGTCACTGCTGTTCGGCGGACTCACGGCCTGAGACGGCGGGAGCGGAGCGTCCGGCGGAGCCGGGGGCGGTGGGGTCGGGGCGGGTT
>NZ_PSWQ01000020.1:0-279759 GCF_002932915.1 Rathayibacter sp. RFBD1 | reverse complement strand
CCCCTCCGGCGCGCGTCCGTCCGCGCCCACGCCCGGACCGGCCAAGCCGCCCGCTCCGGCGCCGGCGGCGGGGGCGGGGGCGGCCGGGGTCGCCGACGCTCCCGCGGAGGAACCGCCCTGGCCCTGGAGGGCCTGGCGGAGCTTGCGCGCCACCGGGGGTTCGATGCTCGAGGACGGGCCCTTGACGAACTCGCCGAGCTCCTTCAACTTCGCAAGTGCGACCTTGCTATCGACACCCAGTTCGGATGCGATCTCGTGTACGCGTGGTTTTGCCACTTCTCTCCTGTCTTGGGCCTGCACCCAAGACGGGGGCAGGCGTCACGAACGGACGGGTCTCATTTCGAGCCGCTCATCAGTCTTCGCTCATGATCAGTTCACGGGCCGTTCTGCCTGTTCTCTATGGTGTGATCGTGCGCTGCTCCGGCCCCTCCGGTCGAGGGGCCGAGCCGGTCGGATCGTGCGATGTACTGCTCCAGCTCGCTCGCGTCCACGCTCTCGCGCGTCCGGAACGCTCTTCCGAACGCGCGGCGCTTGACCGCGAGCTCGTAGCAGTCGGCTGTGTCGTGGAGCCACGCTCCCCGACCAGGACGGACGGCACGCGGGTCTACCGCGAGGACGTTCGAGTGGAGGACCAGCCTCAGAAGAGAGGCCCGGGGGGCGCGCAGACGGCAGCCGACGCACGTTCTGACGGCTTCCACTCTACTCCCTCCCCTCCGGGACCGCTCCCCCGCCCGGCCGATGCTCGGGGATCACTCCCCGTCCATCACCGAATCGGGCTGGATGTCGATCTTCGCGCCGGTCAGCTTGGCGGCGAGGCGGGCGTTCTGGCCCTCCTTGCCGATGGCGAGCGAGAGCTGGTAGTCGGGGACGAGCGCCCGGACGGCCTTGAGGCTCTGGTCGATCACGAACGCGCTGGTCACCTTGGCGGGCGAGAGCGCGCTGGCGACGAAGGTCGGCAGGTCGGAGGAGTAGTCGACGATGTCGATCTTCTCGTTGTTGAGCTCGGCGGTCACCGCGCGCACGCGCTGGCCGAGCTCGCCGATGCAGGCGCCCTTGGCGTTCACGCCGGGCTCGGTCGCGCGCACCGCGATCTTGGTGCGGTGGCCGGCCTCGCGGGCGAGGGAGACGATCTCCACCACGCCGGACGCGATCTCGGGGACCTCGAGGGCGAACAGCTTGCGCACCAGCGACGGGTGGGTGCGGGACACCTGGACCGACGGGCCCTTGGGTCCGCGGCCGACGCTCGTGACGTAGACGCGGATGCGGCGTCCGTGGCTGTAGTCCTCGCCGGGCACCTGCTCCTCGGGCGAGAGGATCGCCTCGATGGAGCCGAGGTCGACGTGGATCATCCGCGGGTTGGGGCCCTGCTGGATGACGCCGGCGACGATGTCGCCCTCGCGGCCCTTGAACTCGCCGAGCACGTGCTCGTCGGCGATGTCGCGCAGGCGCTGGTTGATGACCTGCTTCGCGGCGAAGGCGGCGATGCGGCCGAAGTCGCGCGGGGAGTCCTCGGCCTCGCCCACGACGGCGCCCTCCTCGTCGAGCTCGGGCACGAAGACCGAGACGTGACCGGTCTTGCGGTCGAGGTGCACTCGCGCGTCGACGGCGGTGGCCTTGTCGGCGTCGTCGGCCTGGCCGATGTGCTTGAGGTAGGCGGTCAGGATCGCCTGCTCGATGATCTGCACGAGTTCCTCGAAGGGGATCTCGCGCTCGCGCTCCATGAGTCGCAGAACGCTCAGGTCGATGTCCACGGGCGGGCCTTTCTCTCTATTCACTTGGATGCCGCGGTGGTGACCGCGGTCGTTCGCCTGCCGGGCTCTCACCCGGATCAGCCCTCAAGGGTACCCGACGCGGCCCGGGGTTCCACCCGCGGATCCTGCCGACGCACGGAGGGCCCCGCCTGCCGCGGGAAGCGGCGGCGGGGCCCTCGGCGTGTCGGGTCTAGGCGCCCAGCCGGGCGAGCGCCTCGGCGACCGGGAGCTGCTCGCGCTCGCCGGACCGGCGGTCCCACAGCTCGACGATCCCGTCGGCCGCTCCTCGGCCCGCGATGACGATCACGGGCACCCCGATCAGCTCGGCGTCGCCGAACTTGACGCCGGGCGAGACCTTCGGGCGGTCGTCGATCAGCACATCGCGGCCGGCGGCCTCGAGGGAGGCGCCGATCGACTCGGCGAGCTCGAGAGCCGCCGCGTCCTTGCCGGTCGCGATCACGTGCACGTCGAACGGCGCGACGTTCGCGGGCCACAGCAGTCCGCGGTCGTCGTGGGTGGCCTCGGCGATGATGGCGAGGATGCGGGTCACGCCGATGCCGTAGGAGCCCATCGTGACGGTGACCAGCTTCCCGTTCTCGTCGAGCACCTTCAGCCCGAGGACGTCGGCGTACTTGCGGCCGAGCTGGAAGACGTGGCCGATCTCCATGCCGCGGGCGGTCTCGATCGGGCCCGAGCCGTCGGGCGCCTCGTCGCCGGTGCGGACGTCCGCGACCTCGACGGTGGCGTCGCCGTGGAAGTCGCGGCCGGCGACCAGGTCGAGGACGTGCTGCCCGGAGACGTTGGCCCCGGTGATCCAGGCGGTGCCGTCGACCACGCGCGGGTCGAGCAGGTAGCGGACGCCGGTCGCCGACTCCTCGCCCAGGACGGCTCCCTCGGCCGACCAGGGTCCGATGTAGCCCTTGACCAGTCCGGGGTGCTTCGCGAAGTCCTCCGAGGTGGCGGCCTCGACCTCGGCCGGGGCGAAGGCCACCTCGGCGCGCTTGAGGTCGACGTCGCGGTCGCCGGGCAGGCCGACGATCACGAGCTCGCGGGTGCCGTCGAGCGCGGTGAGCGCGAGGACGACGTTCTTCAGGGTGTCGGCGGCGGTCCAGGCGCGGCCGTCGGGGCGGGGCTGCGTCGCGTTCGCCAGGTCGACCAGGGTCTGGATGGTCGGGGTGTCGGGCGAGTCGAAGACGCGCGCCTCGGGCAGGCCCTCGACGGGCAGCGCCGCGGGGACGGGCGTGCGGTACGCCTCGACGTTCGCCGCGTACCCTCCCGCCGACCGGACGAAGGTGTCCTCGCCGACGGGGGTGGGGTGCAGGAACTCCTCGCTCCGGGAGCCGCCCATCGCTCCGGCGTCGGCCTGCACGATGACGTACTCCAGGCCCAGACGGGCGAAGATCCGCTCGTAGGCGTCGCGCTGGCGCTGGTAGCTCGCGTCGAGGCCGGCGTCGGTGTAGTCGAAGGAGTACGCGTCCTTCATCGTGAACTCGCGGCCGCGCAGGAGGCCCGCGCGGGGCCGCGCCTCGTCCCGGTACTTGTCCTGGATCTGGTAGATCGACAGGGGCAGGTCCTTGTAGGAGGAGTAGAGGTCCTTCACGAGCAGCGTGAAGAACTCCTCGTGCGTGGGAGCCAGCATGTAGTCGGCGTCCTTGCGGTCCTTCAGGCGGAACACGCCGTCGCCGTACTCGGTCCAGCGGCCCGAGAGCTCGTAGGGCTCGCGGGGCAGGAGCGCGGGGAAGTGCACCTCCTGGGCGCCGGCGGCCTCCATCTCCTCGTGGATGATCCGCTCGATGCGGCGCTTGACGCGCAGTCCCAGCGGCAGCCAGGCGAAGACGCCGGGCGCCTGACGGCGGATGTAGCCCGCGCGGACGAGGAGGCGGTGGCCCGCGACCTCGGCGTCGGCGGGATCCTCCCGGAGCGTGCGGACGAACAGATGCGAGAGACGGGTGACCACGAGGGACGATCCTATCCGCTGCGCTCCCCCGGCTCGCGAGGGCGCCGGGAGCCTCAGTCGGGGATCCGCGAGAAGACGATCGCTCCGCCCGTGCCGTCCAGCAGCACGTCGTCGGGGGTGCCGCCGATCGTCATCGGGCCGGAGAGGAGCGCCCGGAGCCGGATGGCCTCGGGGCTCGGCGTGTCGGAGCAGGTGTCGGAGCCGGTCACCTCGTCGCCGGGGATCAGCACGCCGTCGTCGATCCGGTAGGCGGCGCTGACCACGAGGCAGCCGGTGCCGACGACCAGGGTCGGCGCACCCCCGACGCTCTCGGAGCGGAGGCGGACGCGGGCGTCCTCGACCCAGGCCGTGTACGGGGTCTCCCCCTCTGCCGCGGTCAGCACCCAGCGGTCGCAGCCGAAGGGGTCCTGCGGGGTGCGGCTGTCGATGCACTCGCCGGCCTCGGAGGACGGGCCGCTGCGGAGCGCGGCGACACCGGAGGCGAGGAGCGCGGCGGCGACGACCACGAGCGCGAGGCGCAGTGCGGGGCGGACCACGTCGATCCGCCCCGCGCCGTCAGTTCGCGCCGACGGTGACGACCGGGGCTCCGGTCGAGGTGTCGTCGGCCGGCATCTCGGCGGCCAGGCGGTTGGCCTCCTCGATGAGGGTCTGGACGATCTCGGCCTCGGGGACGGTCTTGATGACCTCGCCCTTGACGAAGATCTGGCCCTTGCCGTTGCCGGAGGCGACGCCCAGGTCGGCCTCGCGGGCCTCGCCGGGTCCGTTGACGACGCAGCCCATGACGGCGACGCGCAGCGGGACGCTCATGCCCTCGAGGCCGGCGGTGACGTCGTTGGCGAGCGTGTAGACGTCGACCTGCGCGCGGCCGCAGCTGGGACAGGAGACGATCTCGAGCTTGCGCTCGCGGAGGTTCAGCGACTGGAGGATCTGCAGGCCGACCTTGACCTCCTGCGCGGGCGGGGCCGAGAGGGACACGCGGATGGTGTCGCCGATGCCCTCGCCGAGGAGGATGCCGAAGGCGGTGGCGGACTTGATGGTCCCCTGGAACTCGGGGCCGGCCTCGGTGACGCCGAGGTGGAGGGGCCAGTCCCCGCGCTCGGCGAGCTGGCGGTAGGCCTTCACCATGACGACGGGGTCGTTGTGCTTGACCGAGATCTTGAAGTCGTGGAAGTCGTGCTCCTCGAAGAGGCTGGCCTCCCAGACGGCGCTCTCGACGAGGGCCTCGGGGGTGGGCTTGCCGTACTTCTGCAGGATGCTCGGCTCGAGGGAGCCGGCGTTGACGCCGATGCGGATCGAGACGCCGGCGGCCTTCGCGGCGGCGGCGATCTTGCCGACCTGGTCGTCGAACTTGCGGATGTTGCCCGGGTTCACGCGGACCGCGGCGCAGCCGGCGTCGATCGCGGCGTAGACGTAGTTGGGCTGGAAATGGATGTCGGCGATGACCGGGATCTGGCTCTTCTTGGCGATGATCGGCAGCGCCTCCGCGTCGTCTCGGCTCGGCACCGCGACGCGGACGATGTCGCAGCCGGACGCGGTGAGCTCGGCGATCTGCTGGAGGGTCGCGTTGATGTTCGTCGTCGGTGTGGTGCACATCGACTGGACGCTGACCTGCGCGTCACCGCCCACGAGCACCTTGCCCACCTTGATCTGGCGGGACTTGCGGCGGGGGGCGAGGGTCATGGGGACCTTGGGAAGACCCAGATTCACTGCTGGCACGCGCCCCATCGTACGCGCGCCGCGGGACCCCTCGTCCGCTCGCCGCACCTTCCCAGCCGCCGCCCCTCCTGCGCGCCTCGGAACCCGTCCACCGCACCTGCTCTCAGCCCGAGACCGCACGATCCGCGGTCGCCTCGCTCCCGAGCCGAACCGCCGATCCCGTCCGAGCGATTCACCGCAGACGCTGCCAGCCCGTTCCCTTTCACAGAGCCGACCGCGCCACGCCGGGCGAGGCCCGTCCTGCCACCCGCGAGGCGAACGGGTGAATCGCGTCCCAGCGATTCGCCCTAGCCGCCTGCATCCCGCTCCACCCACACCCCACCTCGCAGAGCCGACCGCACCACGCCGGGCGAGGCCCGTCCTGCCACCCGCGAGGCGAACGGGTGAATCGCGTCCCAGCGATTCGCCCTAGCCGCCTGCGGCCCGCTCCACCCACGCCCCACCCCGAGAAGCCGACCGCGCCCCGCCGGGCGAGGCCCGGCGTGGAATCCAACTCAGAACAGCGTGATCGGCTTGACGATGTCGGCGTAGATGAGGAGGGCGCTCATGCCGCCGAGGACGAGGACGACGACGTAGGTGAGCGGGAGCAGGCGGGCGATGTCGACGGGGCCGGGGTCGCGGCGTCCGAAGAGCTTGGCGATCCGGCGGCGCAGGCCCTCCCAGAGGGCGCCGGCGATGTGGCCGCCGTCCATGGGGAGCAGCGGCACCAGGTTGAAGACGAGGAGGGCGACGTTGAGCGAGGCGAGGACGCCGACCATCGTCTGCACCTTGGACACGACGGGGAGCTGGTCGGAGGCGGCGATCTCGCCCGCGATCCGGCCCACTCCGACGACGCTGATCGGGCCGTTGGCGTCGCGCGCCTCTGAGCCGAACGCCGCCTGGGCGACGTCGATGAGGCGTTGCGGCAGGTTGAGGATGACGTGGGCGACGCTGGTGATGTTCGACCAGACCGTCTCGGGCACCGCGGTGACCGGCTGCTGCGCGAGGGCCGATGTGGGCGAGATGCCGATGAAGCCGACCGTCTGCGTCTCGATCGCACCGGAGGCGTCGGTGACGGGGGCGCCGTTCGCGTCGGTCACCGCGA
Source organism: Rathayibacter sp. RFBD1 (assembly GCF_002932915.1). Taxonomy (NCBI): domain Bacteria; kingdom Bacillati; phylum Actinomycetota; class Actinomycetes; order Micrococcales; family Microbacteriaceae; genus Rathayibacter; species Rathayibacter sp. RFBD1. Next base: position 273,251 of record NZ_PSWQ01000020.1, on the reverse strand, counting down.
CCTCGTTCTCGGCGGGGGTGATCGTGAGGGTCAGCGGGGCGCCGTCGCGCTGGACGGACACGCTGAGCGGGACGCCCGCGGAGCGCTGGATGATCGGGGTCAGGTCGTTCCAGGTGCTCACCGGAGTGCCGTCGATCGCCGTGATCGTGTCGCCCGGCAGCAGGCCCGCCGCGGCTCCGGGTGCCAGCGGGTCGTCGGCGGTGCAGGTCGCGGTCGCGCGCTGCGACTCCGGGACCACGCACTGCGAGACCGCGGCGAGGGTGCTGGTGCTCTGCGGGATCCCGATGCCGCAGAGGAGGACGGTGAAGAGGACCGTGGCGATCACGAGGTTCATGAAGGGGCCGCCGGCCATGACGATCACGCGCTTCCACACGGGGAGCCGGTAGAACGCGCGGTGGTCCTCGCCGTCGCCGATCGTCTCGGCGCTGGCGGCGCGGGCCTCGTCGATCATCGTGGCGTAGGCGCCGCGCCGGGGCTCCTCGAGCTGGGCCTCGGAGGACGCCAGGCCGTTGAAGAAGCCGGTGCTCGACTCCGTGGGCCGGTCCCCCGGGTGCTTCGGCGGGTACATGCCGATCATGGCGATGTAGCCGCCGAGCGGGATCGCCTTGACGCCGTACTCCGTCTCGCCTCGGCGCCGGGAGAAGAGGGTCGGCCCGAACCCGATCATGTACTGCGTGACCTTGACCCCGAACAGCTTGGCGGGGAGCAGGTGCCCGACCTCGTGCAGGGCGATGGAGAGGGCGACGCCGACGGCGATGATGACGACGCCGAGGACGAAGAGCAGCACGGATTCCACCGACACACTGTAGGCCGGGCCTGCCCGTCCACGCTGGGGTGCGCCTGCACGGATCCGATGAACTCCGCGGCCGAGCGGATCAGCGGCGCGACGTCCGCCGACACGGATCCGCGGAGACGGAGCCCGTCCGGATGACCCCTGGTCAGACTCCGGCGATCCGCTCGTCCGCCGTGCGGCGCGCCCACTCCTCCGCCGCGGCCAGCGACTCGCGGGTCAGCGTGCCGTCGACGCTGTGCGCGTCGACCACCGCCTCCACCGTCTCGAGGATGTCGAGGTAGCCGATCCGCCCCGCGTGGAACGCCTGCACGGCCTGCTCGTTCGCCGCGTTGAACACGGCCGGGTAGGAGGCGCCCGCCTCCCCGACGCGCTTCGCGAGCCGGACCGAGGGGAACGCCTCCTCGTCCAGCGGCTCGAACGTCCAGGAGTGGGAGCGGGTCCAGTCGAGCGGGACGCCGACCCCGGCGACGCGGTGCGGCCAGTCGAGGCCGAGCGAGATCGGGAGCCGCATGTCCGGCGGCGAGGCCTGGGCGATCGTCGAGCCGTCGACGTACTCGACCATCGAGTGGATCACCGACTGCGGGTGCACGGTGACGTCGATCCGGTCGTAGGGGACGTCGAAGAGCAGGTGCGCCTCGATCACCTCGAGCCCCTTGTTGACCAGGGTGGAGGAGTTGGTCGTGACGACCAGGCCCATGTCCCAGGTCGGGTGCGCGAGCGCCTGCGCCGGGGTGACGTCGCGGAGGGAGGCGCGGTCGCGTCCCCGGAACGGCCCGCCGGACGCGGTCAGCACGAGGCGGCGGACCTCGCGGTGCTCGCCCGCGAGGAGGGCCTGGGCGATCGCGGAGTGCTCGGAGTCGACCGGCACGATCTGGCCGGGACCGGCGAGCGAGGTGACGAGCTCGCCGCCGACGATCAGCGACTCCTTGTTGGCGAGGGCGAGCGTCCTGCCCTCCTCGAGCGCCGCGAGCGTCGGGCCGAGCCCCACCGAGCCGGTGATCCCGTTCAGCACGACGTCCGCGTCGACCGAGCGGATCAGCTGCTCGGCCTCCTCCGCACCGAACGCCGTGTGCTCGACGCCGAACGCGGACGCCTGCTCGGCGACCGCCGCCTGGTTCGAGCCGGCGGCGAGGCCGACGACCTCGAACCGCTCGCGGTTCGCGCCGATGACGTCGAGAGCCTGCGTGCCGATGGACCCGGTCGAGCCGAGGATGATGACCCTGCGCATCCGCCCATCCTGGCACGGAGCGCCCAGCGCCTCCCGGTCAGCTGATGGCGAGGATGTCGACCACGAAGACGAGGGTGTCGGTCCCGCTGATCCCCGCGTTCTGGTTGCCCTGGTCGCCGTAGCCCTTCGACGGCGGGATGGTGACGAGCACCTGCGAGCCGACGGTCTGGCCGACCACGGCCTCCTTGAAGCCCTCGATCACGTCGCCGGTGCCGAAGGCGGCGGGAGCGGGCTTCCCCCAGCTCTGGTCGAACACCTCGCCGGTGCCCCAGACCACGCCCTGGTACTGCACGATCAGCTGGTCGCCGTCGGCCACGGTCGTGCCGCTCCCCTTCTTGAGGACGGCGAGCTGCAGGTCGGCGGGCGGGTCGGTCGAGGGGATGGCGACGGTGGGCGCCCCGTCCTCGGCGAGCGCCACCGTCGGCAGGCCGTCGACCGGGGGCTGCGGCTCGCCGTCGGCGGCGGTCGGCACGATCTGCTCGACGTCGATCACCATGACGATCGAGTCGGTCGCGGCGATGCCGAACTGGCTCTGCCCGGCGTCGCCGAACGCGTCGGCCGGGGGAACGACGGCGACGACGCGCGAGCCGACGGTCGCGCAGTTGACGGCCTTCACGAGGCCGGCGAGGTACTGGTCGGTGTCGACCTCGAAGGCCGCGCGGCCACCGGACGCGTAGCTGCTCGCCGAGAACTCGGCACCGCTCGTCCCGTTGTAGAGCGTGTAGTCGACCAGCACGGTGTCGCCCTCGGCGACCTCCTCGCCGGCGCCCTCGATCGCGACCGAGCGCTCGGTGACGTCCACGCTGACCGGGCTGGGGAACACGGTGACCGGCTTGGTGGCGAAGTCGCCGCTGGTCTGCACCGCGGCGGTCGCCTCGCCCTCGGTCGCGCAGCCGAGCGGGGTGGCGGAGGCGGACGGCGCTGCATCCGGCTCCCCGGGGGTGCAGGCCGCCAGGCTCAGGGAGGCGCCGAGGACGGCGAGGATCGCGAGGGTTCTGCGCACAGGGGCACCTTTCGTGACCGGCGGCGGCCGGTGGACGTTCGGGGATCGCCTCCATCCTGCACGGCGCGCCTCGCAACGCGCTGGGTGCGGGTCCTCGAACGGTCCCAGGCCTACCATCGGGGAATGCGTGAATTCTCGGTCCCCCAGTCCCGAGAGCTCGTCACCGAGCTCCCCGGCCCGCGCTCCGTCGCCCTCCAGGAGCGCCGCGTCGCCAGCGTCTCCCGCGGCGCCGGGACGCTCGCGAACATCTACATGGACCACGCGTCGGGCGCGGTCCTGGTCGACGTCGACGGCAACCGCCTGATCGACCTCGGCTGCGGCATCGGAGTGACCACCATCGGCCACGCGCACCCCGCGGTCGCCGCGGCGGCCGCCGCGCAGGCCGAGAAGCTGACGCACACCCTCTTCACCGTCACTCCGTACGAGAACTACGTCCGGGTCGCCGAGAAGCTCGCCGAGATCACCCCCGGGGACTTCGAGAAGCACTCGATCCTGGTGAACTCCGGCGCGGAGGCGGTCGAGAACGCCGTCAAGATCGCGCGGAAGTTCACCGGCCGCCGCGCCATCGCGACGCTCGACCACGCCTTCCACGGCCGCACCAACCTCACGATGGCGATGACCTACCGCCCCTGGCCGGAGCGCGCGGGCATGGGCCCCTTCCCGGGCGAGATCTACAGCCTCCCGATCAGCTACCCGTTCCGCGACCCCGAGGGCATGACGGGCGAGGAGGCGGCCGAGCGCACCATCGACTACATCACCACCCACATCGGCGCGCAGGAGCTGGCCGCGCTCTTCGTCGAGCCGATCCAGGGCGACGGCGGCATCATCATCCCGGCGCCGGGCTACTTCCGCCGCCTGTCCGAGTTCTGCACCGAGAACGGCATCGTCTTCGTCGCGGACGAGATCCAGGCCGGCATCGCCCGCACCGGCACCTGGTACTCCATCGAGCACCACGGCGTGGTCCCGGACCTCATCACGACGGCCAAGGGCATCGCCGGCGGCTTCCCGCTCGCCGCCGTCACCGGCCGCGCCGAGATCATGGACGCCGTGCAGCCCGGCGGCATCGGCGGCACGTTCGGCGGCAACCCCGTCTCCACCGCCGCGGCGCTCGCGACGTTCGAGGCGATCGAGTCCGAGGGCCTGCTGGAGGAGGCGCAGCGGGTCGAGCGCCTGCTGCAGGCGCGGATCGGCGACTGGGCCGAGCGCTTCGCGGTCGTGGGCGAGGTCCGCGGCAAGGGCGCGATGTGGGGCGTCGAGCTCGTCCACCCGGGCACGAAGAAGCAGTACCCGGAGGCGCTCACTGCGATCCTGAAGCACGCCACCACGAACGGCGTGATCGTCCTCGACGCGGGCAGCTGGGACAGCGTGCTGCGGATCATGCCGAGCGTGGTCATCAGCGAGGAGCTCATCGACGACGCCGCGACGGTCATCGAGGAGGCGCTCGCCCAGTTCGGCTGATCCGCCGCATGACCGGAGCGGCATGGACGCCCCGGTAGCTTCGTCGGAATGCGGATCGACGACGACCACGAGAGGCCGACTCCCCCGGGGATCGGCCTCTCCGCGCGTCTGGCGCGCCTGTCCATCGGCGGCGTCGGCCGGCTGGTCTACCGGCCGATCGTGGAGGGGCGCGACAACGTCCCGGCCGAGGGACGCGTGATCCTGGCGGCCAACCACCTCTCGTTCATCGACTCCCCGGTGCTGACGCTGCTCGCCCCGCGGCCGGTGCAGTTCCTGGCCAAGTCGGACTACTTCACGGGGACCGGCGTGCGGGGCGCCCTCTCGCGCGCCTTCTTCACGAGCGTCGGAGCGGTCGCGGTCGAGCGAGGCGCCGGCCAGGCCGCTCAGGAGGCGCTGGACCTCGGCCGGGCGATCCTCGAGCGGGACGAGGCGTTCGCCGTCTACCCCGAGGGCACCCGCTCCCGCGACGGGCGCCTCTACAAGGGCCGCACCGGAGTGGCATGGCTCGCCCTCACCACGGGCGCGCCGGTGGTCCCCGTCGGCATGATCGGCACGCAGGAGCTCCAGCCGGTGGGCACGAGGGTGCCGCGCCTGCACCGGATCACGGTCCGCTTCGGGGCTCCGCTGGACCTCTCGCGGCACGGCTCCGCCGACTCCGGCCGCGCCCGACGCCACGCCACCGACGAGGTGATGGCGGCCGTCCACGCGCTCTCCGGGCAGGAGCTCGCCGGTGCGTACAACGAGTCGCCGCCGACGACCACGGTCGAGCGCATCCGCCGGGCGCTCCCGCACGAGCGCCGCTGAGCCTCAGCGCGCGGACGCCTCCGGCTCGTGGGCGACGGGGAAGTTCACCGAGTTCGCGATGAAGCAGAGCCGGGAGGCCTCGGCGTGCAGCGTCTGGGCGATCGCCACCATCGACTCCTCGGCGACAGTGACGCGGGGCCGGAGGGTCACCGAGGTGAAGCGGCCGCTCTCCCCCTCCTGCAGCATCGAGCCCACCGCGTCGTCCGTGTAGCCGGTGACGACGACTCCGTTCTTGACCGCCACGTGCAGGTAGGAGAGGAGGTGGCACTGCGCGAGCGCCGCGAGGAGCAGCTGCTCCGGGTTCCAGCGGTCGGCGTCGCCCCGGAAGGGCGTGTCGGCCGAGGCGAGGATGGGCGCCGGGCCCTCCGCCGTGACGGTCAGCTGGCGCCCGTACTCGCGGTAGCCGCTCGTGCCGGTGCCCCGGTCGCCCTCCCAGACGACGGACACCGCGTACTCGTGCTCGGACTTCATCGGGCTCCTCCTCGACGGCGGTGGATCAGGCCGGTCGCGCCGGTCTGGACCTCTGGACGCGGAACCCCCGCGGGTAGACTCCGAGGACCATGACAGACACGCTCGCCCCCCAGGTTCCCACGTCCGCAGTCCCCCAGGAGCGGCGCGTCGCGACCGAGATCCCCGGGCCGCGATCCCGGGCCCTGCACGAGCGCCGCCTCGCCGTCGTGCCCACCGGCGTCGGCACCGCGCTCCCCGTCTACATCGACCGCGCGCACGGCGCGATCCTGGTCGACGTCGACGGCAACAGCTTCATCGACCTCGGCGCCGGCATCGGCGTCACGACGATCGGGCACACCGACGACTCCGTCGTCGCGGCCGCCGCGGAGCAGCTCGCACGCCTCACGCACACCCTCTTCACCGTCACTCCGTACGAGCCCTACATCCGCGTCGCGGAGCTGCTGGCCCAGCACACCCCCGGCGACTTCGCCAAGAAGACCGTCCTGGTCAACTCCGGTGCCGAGGCGGTCGAGAACGCCGTCAAGATCGCGCGCAAGCACACCGGCCGCCCCGGCGTCGCGGTGCTCGACCACGCGTACCACGGACGCACGAACCTCACGATGGCCATGAACTTCAAAGCGCTGCCCTACGGCCTGGGCTTCGGACCCTTCGCCAGCGACGTCCACCGTGCGCCGAGCTCGTACCCGTACCACGACGGCCTGTCGGGAGCCGAGGCCGCCCAGCGCGCGATCTCGTACCTCGAGAAGACCGTCGGCGCGTCCGCCCTGGCCTGCCTCGTCGCCGAGCCCATCCAGGGCGAGGGCGGCTTCATGGTCCCCGCCGACGGCTTCCTCCCGGCACTGCAGGAGTGGTGCACGGCCAACGGCATCGTCTTCGTCGCCGACGAGATCCAGTCGGGCATGGCCCGCACCGGCGCCTGGTTCGCCAGCGAGCACCTCGGCCTCGTCCCCGACCTCGTCCTCTCGGCCAAGGGCATCGCCGGCGGCCTGCCGCTCGCGGGCGTGACGGGCCGCGCCGAGATCATGGACTCGGCGCAGGCCGGCGGACTGGGCGGCACCTTCGGCGGGAACCCCGTCGCCGCCGCCGCCGCCGTCGCGGTCTTCGAGCGCATCGAGCGCGAGGGCCTCCTCGCCGAGGCCGACCGGATCGGCGCACGCCTGGGCGCGGCGCTGCGAGGCCTGCAGGAGCGCTACGACATCATCGGCGACGTCCGCGGCATCGGCGCGATGATGGCGATGGAGCTCGTGCAGCCCGGCACCGCCGGCACCACGAAGGAGCCGAACGCCGTCGCAGTCCAGGCGATCATCGACTACGCCGCCCAGCACGGGGTCCTCGTGCTGAGCGCCGGCACCTACGGCAACGTGGTCCGCTTCCTGCCGAGCCTCGCCCTCACCGACGAGCTGCTCGACGACGCCGTGTCGGTCATCGCCGACGCATTCGCCACCCTCTAGGCGCGATCCTCCGAAGGCCACCGCGGGCGCCGAGGCGCTCCCCGGTGGCCTTCGGCGTCTCCGGGAGCGCGGGACCGGTCGGCGCATCGGGCAGGATGGGGGGATGCCAGCAGGAACCTTCACCGTCGCCGAGTCCGTCGAGCTGGCCGTCGTCGAGCGATCCGGGTTCGTCGAGTCGCGCCACGCCGGCTCCGCCGTCCTCCTCGACTCCGAGGGCCGCGTCGCCCGCAGCCTCGGCACCCCGACGGCTCCCGTCCTCCCCCGCTCCTGCCTCAAGCCGTTTCAGGCCCTCGCGGTGATGACCGCCGGAGTCGAGCTGAACGGCGCGGAGGCGGTCATCGCCACCGCGAGCCACGCCGGCATCCCCCAGCACGTGGCGCTGGTGCAGAACCTGCTCTTCCGCGCCGGCCTGGACCACACCGCCCTGCAGTGCCCGGCCGACTGGCCCGGCGACTCCGGCACCCGCGCTCAGCTGCTGCGGGCGGGCGCCACTCCGGACCCGCTCTACATGAACTGCTCGGGCAAGCACGCGGCGATGCTGCTGGCCTGCGTGCAGAACGGCTGGAGCACCGAGGACTACCTCGAGCGGACGCACCCGCTGCAGCAGCACATCGTCGACACGATCGAGCGCCTCACCGGCGAGCGCGTCGTGGCCTCGGGGATCGACGGCTGCGGAGCTCCCGTGCACGCCCTTCCTCTGACCGCGCTGGCGAAGGGCGTCTCGCGGATCGTGTCCTCCTCCCCCGCCTCACCGTTCGGCCTCTACCGCCAGGCCGGCGTCCTCACCGCTGCGATCCTCGAGAACGCGTGGGCGATCGACGGCCCGGGCCGGGACAACACCGTCGTGATCGAGCGCCTGGGCCTGGTCGCCAAGCTCGGCGCCGAGGGCGTGCTCGTGATGGCCTCGCCCGACGGCACCACCGTCGCCCTGAAGATCCTCGACGGGAGCCTGCGCGCCGCGACGGTGGTCGCGCTGAAGCTCCTGGTCGAGGCGGACGCGGTGGACCGGACCGCGGCGAACGACGTGCTGGTGCGGCTGAACCCGGTCGTGTCGGGCGGCGGGCGCCCGGTCGGCGCGATCCGCGCCTCCTACGTCTGACCGCACCTCCCGGCACGCTCTGAGCTACTGCTCGCGCGCGAGGCGCTTCGCCCGGGCCGCCGCGGAGACCTGCGTGATCACCACCACGAGGATCGCCAGGACGAACACCGCCGACGCGATGACGTTCGCCTCCGCCGGGATGCCGCGCGCCGCCGCGATGTAGATGTACTTCGGGAACGTGGTGACCGATCCGGAGTTGAAGTTCGTGATGATGAAGTCGTCGAAGCTCAGCGCGAACGAGAGCAGCGCCGCGGCGAGGATGCCGGGCAGCAGCAGCGGGAAGGTGATCCGCCAGAAGACCTGGTTCGGCGACGCGTAGAGGTCGCGTCCCGCCTCCTCCAGCTTCGGGTCCAGGCTCGCCACCCGCGCCTTCACGGTGACCACGACGAAGCTGATGCAGAACATCGTGTGCGCCAGCACGATCGTGACCAGCCCCTTCTCGGCGCCCACGCTGAGGAACTGCGCGGCGAGGCCGGCTCCGAGCACCACCTCCGGAGTCGCCATGGGGAGGAACAGCAGCAGGCTGATCGCCGACCGGAACCGGAAGCGGAACCGCACGAGCGCGATGGCGATCATGGTGCCGAGCGCGGTGGCCAGCACAGTGGCGATCACACCGACCAGCAGGCTGTTCCCGAAGGCGGTCATCACCTCCTCGCTGGTCCAGGCCGACACCCACTTGTCGAGGGTGAAACCGCGCCAGGCGAGGTTGCTCTTCCCCGAGTCGTTGAAGGAGAAGACGAAGGTGTACCCGATCGGGATGAGCAGGAAGAGCAGCGCCAGAGCCGTGTAGACGCCGAGCCCGAGGCCGCGGAAGCGGCGGCGGCCCCGGACCGGGGCGGGGGGCGGCGCGCCGAGCGCCTCCTGGGCGCTCGCGGGCGGACGGTCGGCCGTCGCGGTCACAGGAGGTCCTCCGTTCCACTGCGCTTCACGTAGAAGCCGACGATGACCAGGATCACGGCCATCAGCACGATCGAGAGCGCGGCGGCCGCCGGGTAGTTCTCGAGCGTGAGGAAGTTCGCCTCGATCGCGTTGCCCACCATCGAGGTCTGCGACGAGCCGAGGAAGTCCCGGCTCGCGTTGATGTAGTCGCCAGCCGCGGGGATGAACGTCAGCAGCGTGCCCGAGACGATGCCCGGCATCGACAGGGGGACGGTCACGCTCCAGAACACGGAGGCGGGGTGCGCGTAGAGATCCGACCCTGCCTCCAGGAAGCGCACGTCGAGGCGCTCGAGCGTCGTGTACAGCGGCAGCGTCATGAACGGGATGAAGTTGTAGGTGATGCCGAAGATCACGGCGATCGGCGTCCCCGTGAGGTGGCCGTCGCTCGGCAGGACCGCCACGGCCTTGAGCGCCTGCACGAGCGGGCTCTCGTCCGCGAGGATCTGCTTCCACGCCAGCGTCCGGAGCAGGAAGCTGATGAAGAAGGGCGCGATCACCAGCGTGAGGAGCAGGTTCTGCAGCAGCGGCCAGGGCCGCGCCTTCACTCCGATGAAGTAGGCCAGCGGGTAGCTGATCACCAGCGCGAGCACCGTCGCGATCAGCGCGTAGCCGAAGGAGCGGAGCACGTGCGGCCAGTAGTCGCCCATCACCACGAGGTAGTTCTGCCAGGCGAAGCCGGGGGCGTACTCGCCGATGTCCCCGTCCGGCACCTCGGCCTGGAAGGACGTGAGCACGAGCGAGATGAGCGGCGCCAGGAAGAACAGCAGCATGTAGGCGATGCCCGGCAGCAGCAGGACCAGCGCGATCGTCGACCGCCGGCGGACCGGAGCGTCCTGAGGATCCGCCTGCCCCGTGGCGAAGGCGGCGAAGGCCATGCTTACGCTCCCCCGCTGCGACCGGCCAGGAGCCCCCGGCGCTGCACGGCGATGGCGCTGGTGGAGTCGTCCGCCTCGAAGCGCGGGACCGAGCCCGGTTCGTCCGCGAGTCCGAAGCCGTGCTCGGTGCTGAAGCCGACCCACACCTCCGCTCCCTCGCCGACGACCGGCCCGAAGACCATGTTCTGCGCGAAGACGACCACCGGGCCCAGGCCCGGCATCCGGATCGTGTACTGGGTGCTGACCCCGCTGAAGGAGACGTCGACCACGCGGCCGGGCCCGAGCACGTTCCGGCCGGAGTCCGGCGGCGGCTCCTGCGTCAGCAGCAGGAGCTTCTCGGGGCGGACGCCGACGGTGATCTCCCCGCTCGTGCGGGCGCAGCGGGCGACGGGCACGACGATCCGGTGCCCGCCCGCGTCGACGGTGAGTGCGCGGTCGGTGCTGCCGACCACCTCACCCGTGAAGAGGTTGGACTGGCCGAGGAAGTTCGCGACGAACGCGGTGCGCGGGAGCTCGTAGAGCTCCTCCGGCGCGCCCATCTGCTCGATCCTGCCCTTGTTCATCACCGCGACGGTGTCGGCCATCGTCATGGCCTCCTCCTGGTCGTGCGTGACGTGGAGGAAGGTGAGGCCAACCTCCTCCTGGATCGACTTGAGCTCCAGCTGCATCTGCCGGCGGAGCTTGAGGTCGAGGGCGCCGAGCGGCTCGTCGAGCAGGAGCAGGGCGGGCCGGTTGACGAGGGCGCGTGCGAGGGCGACCCGCTGCTGCTGACCACCGGAGAGCTGCGCGGGGCGGCGCTGGGCGAGGTGGTCGAGCTCGACCAGGCGGAGCGCCTCGTGCGCCTTGCCGACGGGGTCGGCGATCCTCCGCCGCTTCAGGCCGAAGGCGACGTTCTCGAGGATCGACATGTGCGGGAACAGCGCGTACGACTGGAACACGGTGTTGACGGGCCGCTGGTACGTCTTCGTCTCGGTGACGTCCCGCCCGCCGATGAGGATCCGGCCGGCGGAGGGCTCCTCGAGCCCGGCGACCAGGCGCAGCGTCGTCGTCTTGCCGCAGCCCGAGGGGCCCAGCAGGGCGAAGAAGGAGCCCGCCGGGATGGTGAGGTCCAGGGAGTCGATGGCCGTGAAGCCCGGGTACTGCTTGCTGATCCCGACCAGCTGGAGGTCGGCGCCGCTCTCGGCGAAGGTCCCGATCGCCATCAGATGCCCAGGAGCACCTTCTGGAACTCGGCCTGGTACTCCTTCTCCTCCGCGGCGGTCAGGGTCCGGAACACGTGCGCCTGCGCGAGCGTGTCCTCGTCGGGGAAGATCAGCTGGTTCTCGGCCAGCTCCGGATCGATGCTCTCCATGACGTCCTTCGCTCCATCCACGGGGGTGATGTAGTTGACCCAGGCGGCCACCTCGGCGGCGACCTCGGGCTCGTAGTAGTAGTTCATCAGGGCCTCGGCGTTGGCCTTGCGCTCGGAGCCCATCGGGACCACGAAGGTGTCGTTCCAGAGCGCGCCGCCCGAGTCGGGGAAGGCGAACTCCCACTTGTCGCCGGCCTCGGCGTTGATCAGGGTGATGTCGCCGGACCAGCAGATCGCCGCGAGGGTGTCCTCGTTCTGCAGGTCGTTGAGGTACGCGTTCCCCTTGATGTTGCGGATCTGTCCGGCGTCGACCTGCTCGCGGAAGACGTCGATCGCGTTCATGTACTCGTCGTCGCCCCAGGAACCGGCGATGTCCGTCCCCTGAGCGAGCATGATGAGCCCGATCGTGTCGCGCATCTCGCTCAGCACGCCGACGCGGCCGCGGAGCGACGGATCCCACAGCTCCTCGATGCTCGAGAGCCCGTTCGGCAGCTTCTCCCTGTTCCAGCAGATGCCCGAGAACCCCGCCTGGTACGGGAGGGAGAGCCGGCGGCCCGGATCGAAGTCGGGGTTCGCCAGCGAGGGCGTGAGGTTGGCGATGTTCGGGATGTTCGCGTGGTCGAGCTCCTGCACGTAGCCGCGGCGGACCAGGCGCGAGACCATCCACTCCGTCAGGCAGACCGTGTCGGCGCCGATGTACTGCCCGAGCGCGAGCTGGTCCTTCACCTTGCCGTAGTAGGAGTTGTTGTCGTCGACGGCGACGTTGTAGGTCACCGCGATGCCCGTCTGCTCCTCGAAGCCCTGGAGCGTGGGGTGGTTCCCGTCGTCGTCCTCGTCCATGTAGGCGGGCCAGTTGTCCCACACCAGGCGCGGGTCGCCGGCCGATCCGTCGGCGGCGGCGGTCGGAGCGGCACGGGTCTGCGGGGCGCAGGCGGCCAGGGCGAGGGCACCCGCTCCGAGGCCGATCCCGCCGAGGACCGCCCGACGCGAGAGGACCGCCCGGCGCTCGCGCTCGTGCGAGCGTGCCGCGGCGACGGCCCGGCGGAGGACGGGATCCCTCGGGAGGGGACGGGTCATGGCGGGGGCTCCTGACTGCGTCGGGGCTCGTGCCTCGGGGGCCGAACGTGGGGAAATACTGGCACAGCGCTCATCCGCCTGTCACGGCGAACGGAGGAGAACGCTCATCCGGAAACATGATCGTCACGAATTCCGCACCCGGAGGCCGTGTCGACCGCCGATTCGGTCCCCGGAGGCCGTGCCGTCAGCGGGTGAGGGGCGGGCGTCCCGAGCCGCTGGCGGACCCGTCGACGCGCTCGACCGCCATCTCGACCGAGGAGAGCAGGATCCGGCTGCCGAGCTTCGCGCGGTAGCGGCGGCCGGCCTCGAGCGGGAGCGGCGCCTGGGTCGGCGCGACCAGCACGGACCCGTTGGCCGACCAGCGGTCCCTGACCCAGAGCCCGCCCTCGTCGAAGCCGAACTCGAGGTGGGTCTTGGAGAGGGATCGAGACGGATCCGGGATCGCGAGGATGTGCCGGAACGTCTCGTTGGGGTCCGGGAGCGGCTGGCGTCCGATCAGGCCGTTGCCGGTCACGATCGCGTGCTGCCCGGTCGCGAAGCTGAGGCGCACGAGCCCCTGCGAGGGCGGCGCCATCGGAGCGCCGGGGGCGGGACGCCGGTGCCGGCCGGGGGCCAGGCCCGGCAGCCAGGCACGGCGGGACGGGTCGAGGACCGTCGTGTCGCCGGAGGACGAGGGGCGGGACGCACCCGTCGTGGCATGCGCCGCCACCGACGAACCGCACTCGCCGCAGAGGATCGCCCCGGGAGCGAGGTTGGAGCCACACGTGCTGCAGATCACCGAGAACGCCCTTCCGCTCACCATCGTACCCAGCGCCGGCGCGGGGAGCCCCGAGCCGGCCGAACCCGACGCGAACCGGCAGGCGCAGGACCGTCGTGCGGCCGTTCGGCGCGTGCGGGCGGTCCGGCGGCACCACGACCGCGGCCGCCCCGTGCCGGGGCGCTGCTCGTCAGACCGGTGCGCCGGCCTCCTCGTCGCCGGTGACCGCGAGGACGTCGACGACGATCACGGTGACGTTGTCGCGCCCGCCGTTGTCCAGCGCGGCGTCGACCAGGGCGTCGGCCGCCTCCTGAGCGGAGCCGGTGCCGCTGAGCAGGTGGCCGACGCCGGCATCGGTCAGCTCCTTCGTGAGTCCGTCCGAGCAGATCAGCAGACGCGATCCGGCGAGGACGGGCACGAGCCGGTAGTCGGGGACGGGCGCTTCGTGGAAGCCGACCGCGCGGGTGATCACGTTGCTGTGCGGATGCACGTCGGCCTCGTCGCGGGAGATCAGGCCCGCGTCGACCAGCTCCTGGACGATGGAGTGGTCCACGGTGAGCTGCACGAGGGTCCCGGCGACGCTCAGGTACACGCGCGAGTCGCCGATGTTGAAGACGGACCAGTAGGGCTCTCCCCCGACTACCGTGAGCGCGATCCCGGTGACCGTGGTCCCGGTGCCGACGTCGGCCGTGTGCGACTGCCGGGCGATGTCCCCGACCGCCTCCCGAAGCGCCCGGTCGATCTCCTCCGCTCCGACGGTCGCGCCGAGCGCCGCGGTGGACAGGCGCGACACGACCGCGTCGCTGGCGACCTCTCCTGCCGCGTGCCCGCCCATCCCGTCGGCGACAGCGAAGAGCGGACTCTTGGCGAGGTAGCTGTCCTCGTTCGCGCTGCGCACGTGGCCGGTCTCGGTGCGCGCGGCCCAGCCGAGGGTGACTTCGGCCGAGGGTGCGTCGGAGCTCCAGGCGGAGACGGGGACGGTGACGGACGCGCGGCTGCGGCCGATCTGCGTCATCGCTGCTCCTCGCATCCCCGTGGCCCGCGGCCGTCCGGTCCGACGGCCCGTGACCGCCGGCGCCAGGGGTGCCCGGCCGCCTCCCGATGGTAGTCGCTGACGGCCCTCCGCCGAGCCGGCCGCCATCGCTGTCGCCCGATGTCCGTCGCGCAGACGGGTCGACGCTCCGACCACCGGATCCGATGCCGGATCGAGCTCCGACGTGCGGATCCACTTGCCCGGGCACCCGTGGACTGCCAGAATCGCCGCATGGCCCCGTCTCGCCCGCCCTCTCAGCGTCCTGTCCAGCTCGACGAGGTGTCGAAGGCGATCATCGAGCAGCTGCAGGCCGACGGTCGGCGCTCGTACGCCGAGATCGGCAAGGCCGTGGGCCTGAGCGAGGCGGCCGTCCGGCAGCGGGTGCAGAAGCTCACCGAGTCGGGCGTCATGCAGATCGTCGCGGTGACGGATCCGATGCAGCTCGGCTTCTACCGCCAGGCGATGATCGGTGTGCGCGTCACCGGCGACACCCGCGACGTCGCGGACCGGCTCGCCTCCATCCCCGCCGTCGACTACGTCGTGCTGACGGCCGGCTCCTTCGACATCCTCGCCGAGGTCGTGTGCGAGAACGACGACGATCTGATCGCCCTGCTCAACCAGGAGATCCGGTCGCTTCCCGGCGTGCTCTCGACCGAGACCTTCGTCTATCTGAAGCTCCACAAGCAGTTCTACAACTGGGGAACGCGGTAAAAGATGACCACCGAGACAGCCTTCTCGACCTCCGGCCTCGAGTCGGGCGATCCCGTCCGCGGGACCGACGCGCCTGGGGGGATCGACGACGCCTCCCTGCAGAAGAAGGCGAAGGACCACCTGTGGATGCACTTCACCCGTCAGTCGACGATGGACTCCGGCGCGGGCGTGCCGATCATCACGCGCGGCGAGGGACACCACATCTGGGACAGCACCGGGCGCAAGTACTTCGACGGCCTGTCCGGCCTCTTCGTCGTCAATGCGGGACACGGGCGGCGCCGACTGGCGGAGGCCGCGGCGAAGCAGGCGTCCGAGCTCTCCTTCTTCCCGCTCTGGTCCTACGCGACCCCCTCGGCGATCGAGCTGGCCGACCGGCTCGCCGACCACGCGCCGGGCGACCTCAACCGGGTCTTCTTCTCGACCGGCGGCGGCGAGGCTGTGGAGACGGCTTTCAAGCTCGCCAAGCACTACTGGAAGCTGCAGGGCAAGCCGGGCAAGCACAAGGTCGTCTCGCGCTCGGTCGCGTATCACGGCACTCCCCAGGGAGCGCTCGCGATCACGGGCATCCCCGGGATGAAGTCGATGTTCGAGCCGCTGGTGCCGGGCGGCTTCCGCGTCCCCAACACCAACTTCTACCGGGCTCCCGAGCACGGCGACGACCTGGAGGCGTTCGGCCTGTGGGCGGCGAACCGCATCGAGGAGATGATCGAGTTCGAGGGGCCGGACACGGTGGCCGCCGTGTTCCTGGAGCCCGTGCAGAACTCGGGCGGCTGCTTCCCGCCCCCTCCCGGGTACTTCCAGAGGGTCCGCGAGATCTGCGACAAGCACGACGTGCTGCTGGTGTCCGATGAGGTGATCTGCGCGTTCGGCCGCATCGGGCACATGTTCGCCTGCGACGAGTACGGCTACGTGCCGGACATGATCACCTGCGCTAAGGGGATGACCAGCGGCTACTCCCCCATCGGCGCGACGATCGTCAGCGATCGGATCTACGAGCCCTTCCGCCACGGTCAGGTCGTCTTCCCGCACGGCTACACCTTCGGCGGCCACCCCATCTCGGCCGCGGTCGCGCTCGAGAACCTCGACATCTTCGAGGAGGAGGGCCTGAACGAGCGCGTGCGCGAGAACTCGCCCGTCTTCCGGTCCACGCTCGAGAAGCTGCTCGACCTGCCGATCGTCGGCGACGTCCGGGGCGACGGCTACTTCTTCGGCATCGAGCTGGTGAAGGACAAGGCGACGAAGGAGACGTTCGACGAGGACGAGTCGGAGCGGCTGCTGCGCGGATTCCTCTCGAAGGGGCTCTTCGACGCGGGGCTGTACTGCCGGGCGGACGACCGAGGCGATCCCGTCGTCCAGCTCGCGCCGCCGCTCACCATCGGCCCGCGCGAGTTCGACGAGATCGAGCAGATCCTCCGGAGCGTGCTCACCGAGGCCTGGTCGCGGCTCTAGCGCCCTCACGCGGCGCGCTCCCGCCGATCGGCGGCGAGTGCGGCCGCGACTCGGCGCGCACCTGCGTGGTGCGGATCGAGAGCGACGGCCTCGTCGGCGAGCCGTCCGGCCTCGTCGGCACGGCCCTCACCGGCCAGGATCCGGGCGAGGAGGACGAGCACTCCGGCTCGCTCACTCGGGGGTGCGACGACGGCGGCACGGCGGAGCAGCGGGGCGAGCGCTCCCGCCGCGCCGGGGTCACCGCTCCGCGCCGACCGCAGCACGCGGTCCGCACCGCGGCTGCGCTGCACGGCCACGACGAGCGCAGCCAGGCCCGCCGGCCGGACCTCGGGATCGGGACCGGCGAGAGCTCGCCGGACGAGGTCGTCGACACCGCGCAACAGCACGTCGGGCAGTTCGGCCCGCGGGTGGCGGTCGAGGAGACGGTCGACCGAGGCGGCCACCGCTCGCGGGTCGTCCCGGTCGCCGGCCTCGAGCCCGTCGTCGCGGCCGGACGACGGGAGCACGGCGACGCGGAGGGCGAGGCCGGGGAGCCGGCGCGCACGCTCCTCGAGGGCGACGACGAGTCCCTCGCACGACTCCGGACCCGCCTCGCCGGGATGCACCAGCGCGAGTGCTCGCTGCACCCGCCCGAACCGGCCGAGCGCACCGAGGCTGGCCCGCGCGATCAGGGACGGATCCGCCCCTGACAGCTCGAAGCGGAGCGAGCCGCTCGGCGCGCCGGCCCGGAACGGGACGAGCACGAGGCTCGCCTCGGCCGCACCCCGCCGGGACCCGTGAGCGGCGTGGAACAGGGCGGCGTCGTCGGGTGAGGCCGGGACACGCGAGGCGGGAGCGGGGTGGAGGAAGATCGCTGAGGAGGTCATGCTGCGATCCTGCCGACCCTCGCACCCGCCAGGAGCGACGGCCCTCGGGATCATCGGAAGGATCTCGAGATCGCCGCCTGTGGAGGGAGAGGTCCCATCGACACCGAATCGCCGGCGCACGGATGGCGCCCTCCGGCCCCCAGGAATTCCTCCACAGGGACCGATCGGCCGAGTTCTGCACCGGTGTCCGATTCCCGCCGGTCGGTGGGGAGTCCCGCGGATACTCTCGACGCATGAGAACGACTCCCCTTCACGTCCGACGGACGACGAGCCCCCTCGGCCGCATCGAGGTCGGCAGCGACGGCGATGCGATCGTCTCGCTCGCCATCGAGCAGGCCGGTCTGCTCCCGCACGAGCACCTCCCGGAGTCGGACCTCCCGGTGCTCCTGCGGGCCGTCGAGCAGCTGGACGAGTACTTCGACGGGACCCGCCGCTCTTTCGATCTGCCGGTCGCTCTGCGCGGCACGCCCTTCCAGCTCGAGATCTGGCAGCGGCTCCAGGCTCTGGGCTTCGGGGAGATCACCTCCTACGGCGCACTGGGCACGGCCGCCGGTCGCCCCCGGGCGGGCCGGCCGATCGGCGGAGCGGTAGGTGCGAACCCGGTGCCGATCATCGTGGGCTGCCACCGCGTCCTCGCGAGCGACGGACGGATCACCGGCTTCAGCGCGGGCGAGGGCGTCGCCACGAAAGCCTGGCTTCTCGATCACGAGGGGATCCCCCACCGATGAGCACGGCCGACGGACTCGTCGAGGGAGAGGACGGCCTGGTCCGCTGCGCCTGGAGCGGCGCGGATCCGGAGTACCGCCGCTACCACGACGAGGAATGGGGCACCCCGCTGCACGGAGATCGCCCGCTGTTCGAGAAGATCTCCCTCGAGGCGTTCCAGTCCGGCCTCTCCTGGATCACGATCCTCCGCAAGCGGCCGAGGTTCCGCGAGGCCTTCGACGGCTTCGATCCGGCCCGGGTCGCCCGGTACGACGACACCGATGTCGAGCGGCTGATGGAGGACAGCGGCATCATCCGGAACCGCGCGAAGATCATAGCCACCCGGGACAACGCCCGGGCCGTGCTCGCGCTCCTCGAGCAGAGAGGCGAGGGCGCGCTCGACGAGCTCGTGTGGTCCTTCCACGATCCGGACGTCGAGGACCGGGTGGTCCGAGCCGCCGACGTCCCTGCGACGACGCCCGGGTCGACGGCGCTCGCGCGAGCGCTGAAGGCCGCGGGGCTCCGCTTCGTCGGACCGACCACCGCGTACGCGCTGATGCAGTCGGCCGGAGTCGTCGACGATCACCTCACCGGCTGCTGGCGCCGACGCTGACGCCTACGACTCCGGCACGACGAGGTCGAGCTCTCCCGTGTGCCGGTTCTCGGCGAGCAGGAACCCGCGCCCGGCCGCCCACGCCGAGAGCTCGCCGAGCGACTCCGTCGCCACCCGGTCCTCCGCCAGCGCCCTGACGAAGCGCCCCTTGCCCTGCTTGTTGAAGTGGTTCAGCGACCGGAGGGCGCCGTCGGCCCCGCGCGAGCGGACGCGGACGAAGAACCGCCCCTCGCCCGCAGGAACCGGTCCGAGCGCCGCGTACGCCTCGCTCCGCAGATCGAGGACGAGCCCGTCGAGCGCGCTCAGCACCCGCCCGGCCTCCGCCGCCCACCAGCGCTTGAGCGGCCTCCCCGGCACACGGGAGTCGTGGGACAGACGGTATGCAGGGATCAGGTCGAGGGCGCGGATCGGCCCCCAGAGCGCGGACTGCACGATCGCCGTCCGAGCGAGCACCTCCCGTGCACCGGAATCGAGGCTGCGCGCGTCGAGCGCATCGAAGAGCACCCCGTCGAAGCGGTCGACCGCGGGGAGGCCTGCCGCGGTCGCGAGCGCCGCGTTGCGATCGATCTCGCCGAGCTGACGCGGACCGAGCTTCAGCGCCCGGGCCGAGAGCTCGCGGTCCCCGGCCAGCGCGATCAGCGCCTCCGCCAGCTCGCGCCGCTTCGCGTGGAGCTCGGGGAAGGCGAGCGACTCGAGCACGAACGGCTCGTCGCCGCCGTCGCGCTTCGTCTCGGACGGTGGCAGCAGGACGTGCACAGGACTCCTTCGGAGAAGAGGGACGGGCGGCACGACGAAGGGGCCGGACGATCGCGATGATCGTCCGGCCCCTCCGTGCCGCGGTGAACGGCGGTGTACTAGACCAGCGATGCCTGACGGGCGACCACGGTCACCACGTCGTTCTCGACGGACAGGAAGCCGTCGTCGGCCTGCGCGGTGAGACGCGTGCCGTCCAGGGCCGTCACGCGCACCTCGCCGGTGGCGAGGATCGCGAGCATCGGCTCGTGGCCGGCGAGGATGCCGATCTCGCCCTCGACCGTGCGAGCCGTGAGCTGCTTCGCCTCTCCGGACCACACCTCGGCGTTCGCGGACACGACGCTGACCTTCAGGGTCCCGGCCATGATCAGCCGTTCTCCTTCTGGATCTGGGTCCACTTCTCCTCGACGTCCGAGATCGAGCCGACGTTGAAGAACGCCTGCTCGGCCACGTGGTCGAACTCGCCCTTGGTGATCGCGTCGAACGACTCGATCGTGTCCTTCAGCGGGACGGTCGAGCCCTCGACACCGGTGAACTTCTTCGCCATGTAGGTGTTCTGCGAGAGGAACTGCTGGATCCGGCGCGCACGCGACACCGTGATCTTGTCCTCCTCCGACAGCTCGTCGACACCGAGGATCGCGATAATCTCCTGCAGCTCCTTGTTCTTCTGCAGGATCTGCTTCACGTTCGTCGCCACACGGTAGTGGTCGGCGCCCAGGTAGCGGGGGTCGAGGATGCGCGAGGTGGACGTGAGCGGGTCGACTGCCGGGTAGAGGCCCTTCGAAGCGATCTCACGGGAGAGCTCGGTGGTCGCGTCGAGGTGGGCGAAGGTGGTCGCCGGCGCCGGGTCCGTGTAGTCGTCGGCGGGGACGTAGATCGCCTGCAGCGAGGTGATCGAGTGTCCGCGCGTCGAGGTGATGCGCTCCTGGAGCACGCCCATCTCGTCGGCGAGGTTCGGCTGGTAGCCCACCGCGGAGGGCATGCGGCCCAGGAGGGTCGACACCTCCGAGCCGGCCTGCGTGAAGCGGAAGATGTTGTCGATGAAGAGCAGCACGTCCTGCTTCTGCACATCGCGGAAGTACTCCGCCATGGTCAGTGCCGACAGGGCGACGCGCAGACGCGTTCCCGGCGGCTCGTCCATCTGGCCGAAGACGAGCGCGGTCTTGTCGAAGACGCCCGCCTCCTCCATCTCGGCGATGAGGTCGTTGCCCTCACGGGTGCGCTCGCCGACGCCGGCGAACACCGACACTCCACCGTGGTCCTGCGCGACGCGCTGGATCATCTCCTGGATGAGGACGGTCTTGCCGACGCCCGCGCCGCCGAACAGGCCGATCTTGCCGCCCTGCACGTACGGAGT
Organism: Rathayibacter sp. RFBD1; assembly: GCF_002932915.1. Classification (NCBI taxonomy): domain Bacteria; kingdom Bacillati; phylum Actinomycetota; class Actinomycetes; order Micrococcales; family Microbacteriaceae; genus Rathayibacter; species Rathayibacter sp. RFBD1. Next base: position 252,458 of record NZ_PSWQ01000020.1, on the reverse strand, counting down.
GAGCAGGTCGATGACCTTGATGCCGGTCTCGAACAGCTCGGTCTTGGACTCGAGCTGGTCGAACTGCGGGGGCTTGCGGTGGATGGGCCAGCGCTCGGTGATCTCGAACGACTCGCCGTTGATCTTCCCGTCGGCGTCGGCGTTGAGCACCTCGCCGATCACGTTGAAGACCTTGCCCTTGGTCACGTCGCCGACCGGGACCGAGATCGGCAGGCCGGTGTCGTGGACCTCCTGGCCGCGGACGAGTCCGTCGGTGGGGTTCAGGGAGATGGCCCGGACGAGGTCGTCGCCCAGGTGCTGCGCGACCTCGAAGGTCAGCTTGCTCGAGACGCCCTCGACCTCGACGTGCGTGTAGAGCGCGTTGTAGACCTCGGGGATCGCGTCGTGGGGGAACTCGATGTCAACGACGGGGCCGGTGACGCGGGCGATGCGGCCGATGGCCCCGCCCGACGTCCCGGTCGCCGCCTCAGGTGCGGTCAGTGTCATTGCTACTTCCTTCTGTGGTCTCACCGCTCCCGGAGGGCGGAGTCGAAACTGTGTGGAGCGGAGCCCTCTTACTTGGAGGAGGACAGGGCGTCGGCGCCGCCGACGATCTCGGCGATCTGCTGCGTGATCTCGGTCTGGCGGGCGTTGTTGGCGAGACGCGTGTAGGTCTTGATCAGCGTGTCCGCGTTGTCGCTCGCCGACTTCATGGCCTTCTGGCGTGCCGCGTGCTCCGAGGCCGCCGACTGCAGCATCGCGTTGAAGATGCGGCTCTCGACGTACACGGGCAGGAGGCGGTCGAGGACCGTCTCGGGGTCGGGCTCGAACTCGTAGAGCGGGTACAGCTCGCTGTTCTGCTCCTCAGCGCCCTCGACGACCTCGAGCGGCAGCAGCCGGACGACGGTCGGCTGCTGGGTGACCATGCTGACGAAGCGGTTGTAGACGAGGTGGATCTCGTCCACGCCGCCCTCCTCGTCATCGAGGTTGTACGACTCGACGACCGCGTCCGCGATCTCCTTCGCCGTCTCGAACACGGGCTGGTCGGTGCCGCCCGTCCAGACGCGGACGCTGGCCCGCTTCCGGAACGAGAAGTACGCGTTCGCCTTGCGGCCGACCAGGTAGAAGACGACCTCCTTGCCCTCGCTGCGCAGCAGCGCGGCCAGCTCCTCGGCCTCCTTGAGCACGCTCGAGGAGAACGCGCCGGCGAGGCCGCGGTCGGAGGTGAAGATCACGATCGCGGCCGTGTCCAGCTTCTCGCGCTCGGTCGTGAGCGGGTGCTCCACGTTCGAGTAGGTCGCGACAGCGGACACGGCGCGCGTGATCGCGTTCGAGTACGGCGCCGCGGCAGCGACGCGGTTCTGCGCCTTCTGGATGCGCGAGGCCGAGATCAGCTCCATGGCCCGAGTGATCTTCTTGGTCGTCTGGGCCGAGCGGATCTTCGACCGGTAGACCCGGAGTTGCGCTCCCATGTGTCTCCTGTTGTCCTAAAAGTGGCGAATCGTCGGGGTGCCGCTGGTCAGCGACGGCCCTTGACGATCTTCTCCTGGCCGACCTCGTCGGCCGCGATGGCCTGGTGCTCCTCGCGCCCGACCGAGGCGAGCGGCTTGCCCTCACCGGTCTGGAACTCCAGCTTGAAGCCGTCGACGGCACGGTTGAGCTCGGCGACGGTGTCGTCGGAGAGCACGTTGGTGTCGCGGAGGGTGTTCAGCACCTGGGTGTTGCGGCCCAGGTAGTCCAGGAGCTCGCGCTCGAAGCGCAGCACGTCGGGGACCGGGACCTCGTCGAGCTTGCCGTTCGTTCCGGCCCAGATCGAGACGACCTGCTCCTCGACGGGGTACGGCGAGTACTGCGGCTGCTTGAGCAGCTCGGTGAGGCGGGCGCCGCGGGCGAGCTGACGGCGCGAGGCGGCGTCGAGGTCGGAGGCGAACATCGCGAAGGCCTCGAGCGAGCGGTACTGCGCCAGCTCGAGCTTCAGCGTGCCGGAGACCTTCTTGATCGACTTGACCTGCGCGTCGCCGCCGACCCGCGAGACCGAGATGCCCACGTCGACCGCGGGACGCTGGTTGGCGTTGAAGAGGTCGGACTGGAGGAAGATCTGGCCGTCGGTGATCGAGATCACGTTGGTAGGGATGTAGGCCGAGACGTCGTTCGCCTTGGTCTCGATGATCGGGAGACCGGTCATCGAGCCGGCGCCGAGCTCGTCGGACAGCTTCGCGCAGCGCTCCAGCAGACGGGAGTGCAGGTAGAAGACGTCACCCGGGTACGCCTCGCGTCCCGGCGGGCGGCGCAGGAGGAGCGACACGGCGCGGTAGGCCTCGGCCTGCTTCGACAGGTCGTCGAAGATGATCAGGACGTGCTTGCCGCCGTACATCCAGTGCTGGCCGATGGCCGAGCCGGTGTAGGGGGCGAGGTACTTGAAGCCGGCGGGGTCGGAGGCCGGGGACGCGACGATGGTCGTGTACTCCATCGCTCCGGCGTCCTCGAGCGCGCCCTTCACCGAGGCGATGGTCGAGCCCTTCTGGCCGATGGCGACGTAGATGCAGCGGACCTGCTTGTTCGTGTCGCCCGACTCCCAGTTGGCCTTCTGGTTGATGATCGTGTCGATCGCGATGGCCGTCTTGCCGGTCTGGCGGTCCCCGATGATGAGCTGGCGCTGGCCGCGGCCGACCGGGATCATCGCGTCGATGGCCTTGATGCCGGTCTGCAGCGGCTCGTGGACCGACTTGCGCGACATGACGCCGGGAGCCTGGAGCTCGAGGGCGCGGCGGCCCTCGGAGGCGATCTCGCCGAGTCCGTCGATCGGGTTGCCGAGCGGGTCGACGACGCGGCCGAGGTAGCCGTCGCCGACGGGGACCGAGAGGACCTCGCCGGTGCGGGTGACCTCCATGCCCTCCTCGATGCCGGAGAACTCGCCGAGGACGACGACGCCGATCTCGTTCTCGTCGAGGTTCTGGGCCAGGCCCAGGACACCGTTGGAGAAGCGGATGAGCTCGTTGGCCATGACGCCGGGGAGGCCCTCGACGTGGGCGATGCCGTCGGCGGCGTCGATGACGTAGCCGACCTCGGTGGTGGAGGCCTTGCCCGGCTCGTACGACGAGACGAAGTCCTTCAGCGCGTCGCGGATCTCATCCGGGCTGATGGTGATATCTGCCATGGGAATTCCTATTCGTTGGGTCCGTGCGAGCCGAAGAGGTCGTCGGGGCCTGACCTGGATGGTGCGGGGGTCGAGGGCAGTGCCCTCTGAGGATACGTGCGCCCGTCAGGACGCGAGCTGGAGCTTCAGGTCGGACAGCCGTGCGGAGACGGTTCCGTCGATGACCTCGTCGCCGACGTGCAGGCGCATCCCGCCCAGGAGGGAGGGATCGACCACGACGTTGACGGAGACCGGTCGGCTGTACTGGCGCGTGAGCGCCGAGCGGAGCCGGTCGAGCTGCTCGGGGGCGATCGGTGCGGCGACCGAGACCGTGGCGAGGATGAACCCGCCCTGGTCGGCGACCACGCCTGCTGCGAAGCGGACGAGCTCCGGGATGCGGCGACCGCGCGGGTGCGCGATCAGCTGCCGGAGGATCGCCAGCGTCTCGGCCGCGGCCTTGCCCTCGAGGAGGCGCTGCACGAGCGCGACCTTCGAGTCGGCGGCGGCGAGCTTGCTGCCGAGCGCGAGCTCGAGCTGGGCGTCGGAGGCGACGACCTCGCCGAAGGAGTGGAGCTCCTTCTCGAGGTTGACGCCCTCCGGAGCGGACGACGCGATCGCGCGGACCCCGACCTCCTCGACCCCGGCGACCATGTCGCTCGGGCTCGACCAGCGGTGGCCGACGATCACGGTGAGCAGGCGCTTGGCCGGCTCGCCGAAGGGACCGAACACGCGGGCGACGAGAGCCTGCTTGCTGCTCGAGTCGGCGCTCGGGTCGGCGAGGGCCGCGCGCAGCTGCGCCTGGCCGTCGATGACCCGTGCGGCCTCGAAGAGCTGCTGGGCCGTGTCGAGGGACGCCTGACCGGCGAGGGCGGAGAGCTCCGCCTTCGCCGATGCGAGTGCCTGCCTGGACGCGCTGCCCATCAGTTGTTCGCCTTCTCCGAGGCCTCGAGATCGGCGAGGAAGCGGTCCACGATCGCGGACGCCTTCGCGTCGTCGTTGAGGCTCTCGCCGATCACGCCGGAGGCGAGGTCGATGGCGAGGGTTCCGACTTCGGAGCGGAGCGAGACCACGGCGGCCTGACGGTCCGCCTCGATCTGGGCGTGCGCGTTGTGGAGGATGCGCTCGGCCTCGACCTGCGCCTGCTCCTTCTTCGCCGCCACGATCGCGTTGCCGTCGGCGTTCGCCTTCTCACGGATCACTCCGGCCTCGGCGCGGGCCTCGGCCAGCTGGGCGGTGTACTTCTCGAGGGCGGCCTCGGCCTGTCGCTGGGCCTCGTCGGCCTTCGCGATGTTCCCCTCGATCGCGGCGGAGCGCGCGTCGAGCATCTTCTGCAGGCGCGGCAGGACCAGCCTCCAGAAGAAGAACAGCAGGATGAGGAAGATCACCCCCGACCAGAAGAAGTCGTAGAACTCCGGGATCAGAATGACCGCGGGGACGTCACCTTCTTCCGCAGCGATGTTCACAGCGGTGCTGAACACGACTACGCCGCGAAGATGAAGTAGGTGGCGAGGCCGATGAGCGCGAGCACCTCGGTGAACGCGATGCCGAGGAACATCGTGGTCTGGAGGCGGCCGGCCATCTCGGGCTGGCGCGCCATGGCCTCGACGGTCTTGCCCGCGACGATGCCGACACCGATGCCGGGGCCGATCGCTGCGAGGCCGTAACCGACCGTCGCGATGTTGCCGGTGAGTTCGGCGAGAACGGTGACTGAGTCCACGAGTGGGTCCTTTCAGTGGGGTGATCGTGAGAACGGGCGGGAGCCCGTGAGTAGTGGGGTCAGTGCTCCTCGGCGACGGCCAACTGGATGTAGACCGCAGCGAGGAGGGTGAAGATGTAGGCCTGCAGCACGGCGACGAGGAGCTCGAAGAGCGTGAACGCACCGCCGAAGGCGAAGGTCACGACGCCGAAGAGCTTGAAGCCCGGGTCGATCTGGGAGCTGAAGAGGAAGAACTGCGTGGCCGAGAAGCACAGCACCAGCAGGAGGTGGCCGACGATCATGTTCATCACGAGCCGCAGTGCGAGCGAGAGCGGACGGATGATGAACGTCTGCAGCAGCTCGATCGGCGTGAGGATGAAGTAGATCAGGAACGGCGCTCCGGGCGGGAACAGGGCGTTCTTGAAGAAGCCCATCCCCCGGTCCTTGATGCCCGCGTAGATGAACGTCACGTAGGCGACCAGGCCGAGGAAGAGCGGCATGCCCACCACGGAGGTGCCCGCGATGTTCAGGAACGGGACGATGCCGGTCAGGTTCATCGAGATGATCGCGAAGAAGATCGTCACGAGGATCGGGAGGAACCGGCGCGCGTCCTTCTCGCCGAGGATGTCCTTGGCGATGGTGACGCGGACGAAGTCGAACGCGAGCTCGACGACGTTCTGGAAGCGGCCGGGGACGAGGCGCAGCTTGCGCGTCCCGAGCCAGAAGAACAGCATCAGTGCGATGACCGCGATGAAGCGGACCAGCATGACGCGGTTGATCTCGAAAGGGGTTCCCTCGAAGAGGAAACCGGGCGGGAAGAACTCGGAGATCGACGGGGTGTGGAAGTCACTCTCACCGGTCGAGGACGAGACCAACAGGGTCACAGCGTTAGCAAACAGCGCTAGCTCCTGGAATTCGGGGCGTGGCACGTTGCAGCCGACCGAATCGAATCATTCGGACGCAACGCTCTCGCGACGACGAAAGGTGGGGTTTTCCGCTCGGACGGCGATCGTGCTCGACGACCGCCATCAACGATGAGACGATCTGAGGACACGTTCGCCTGCGGGATTCGTCCCTACTGTAGCAACAGAACGGCCTGAGAGCCGAATCGTGGTCCTCTCAGGAACCGTTCGGCTCGTCCTCATCGAGCGATGTCGCTGACGTTCGGCATGCGCGAGCGCGAGACGACGAGGACGTCGATCACCAGGGACCCCAGGACGGCGACGATGATCGTGACGAACATCGCGATGCTGTTCAGCCACGGCTGATCGCGCAGGACCAGGGCGGCGATCACGAACAGCACGAACTTGGCGAGCCACGTGCCGAGGACGACGGCGAAGAACCCGCCGATGTCGAGGCGGTTGGCGACGAGGATGCTCGCGGCGGTGAGGAGCACCATCACGCCGCCGACGATCGCGCCGAGGAGGGCTCCGATCGCGCCCTCTCCCCCGGCGGCGATCCCGCCGACGACGGTGCCGAGAACGGCCAGGGCGAGCACGAAGAGGCCGCCCACGACCAGCGCGCGGCGCAGGACGGGGACGGACGCGGGCTGCGGACGGGGGGTGGCCGGGGAGGCTCCGGTCATGATGCTTCCTTCCGCGCCGTGGTCGGCGCTGTCGTGTCCCGGTCGATCGGGAGTCCGGCCGGCGGACGGAGCAGCTCCGTCGAGGACGCGCGGTCGAGGGGGTCGAGGACGGGTGAGGCCTCCGCGGACTGCGCCGCCGCCTCGAGCCGCTTGCGGCGGCTGAGCGGGGCGAGCGTGACGACGGTGCAGACCAGCAGACCGACTCCGAGGAAGACGAGCGGGACCCACAGCACGTCGACCACGAACATCAGCAGGCAGCTGACGGCGACGACGGCGGTCCACGCGTAGAAGATCAGCACGGCGTGCAGGTGGGAGTGCCCCATGTCGAGCAGGCGGTGGTGCAGGTGCTTCCGGTCGGCGCTGAACGGCGACTTTCCCGCGCGCAGGCGCCTGATCACGGCGAGGCCGAAGTCCATCAGCGGCACCACGAGGATCGCGAACGGCAGGATGATCGGGATGAACGCGGGCAGGAGCTCCTTCGCAGCGAGCTGGGCCGGGTCGATCTGGCCGGTGACCGCGATCGCGGAGGTGGCCATCAGCATCCCGATCAGCAGTGCGCCGCTGTCGCCCATGAACATCCGCGCCGGACGCCAGTTGATGGGGAGGAATCCGGCGCAGGCGCCGACGAGCAGGACCGCGATGAGCGAGGCCAGGTTGAAGTAGTCGGTGGGCGAGGTCTGCTGCACCAGCAGGTAGCTGTAGAGGAAGAAGACCCCGTTGGCGATCAGGGCGACGCCCGCCACGAGGCCGTCGAGGCCGTCGATGAAGTTGAGAGCGTTGGTGACCAGGACTATCGCGAGCACGGTGATGATCAGCGACATCCACGGCGAGCCGACGGTCAGGCCGCCGATCGGCAGGGAGACGATCTGCACGCCCTTCCAGGCGATCAGGCCGGCGGCGATCAGCTGACCGGCCAGCTTCGTGGTCCAGTCCAGGTCCCAGATGTCGTCGGCGACGCCGATGAGGACGATGAGCAGGCTCGCGCCGAGGATCGCGAGGATCGGCTCGGGATTGGCGAACACCAGCCGGAAGTAGGGCAGCTGGGAGGCGATGCCGAAGCCGACGAGGATCCCGAGGAACATCGCGATGCCGCCCAGGCGGGGGGTCGGCCGCGTGTGCATGTCCCTGACGCGGATCTTCGGGTAGAGCCGGTACTTCAGGCTCAGCTTCCAGATGACCCACGACAGCGCTCCGGTCACGAGCGCGACCGCGAGCGAGACGAGGGCGAAGGTGATCACCGGTTACTCACCCGGAGCGGAGTCGGTGCGGGCGGCGCCGGTGCCGGTGTTGGGCGTCGGCGCGTTCGTGCTCGACGAGCCAGGGTCCGTCGCATCGGCGGAATCGACGGGCGCAGAATCGCCGGGAGCGGAGTCGTCCTGCAGGCGGGCGCCGGAGGCCCAGTCGGGGCGCGCTGTCGGGGTCCGCTCGAAGGCGTACGGGTCGCTGCCGGTCGCGGTCTCGGCGGGCTCCTGCTGGTCCTCGGCCTGCGCCGCGCCGGCCGTCGAGGCGTCGCGCTCCGACGTCTCGGCACGGGGCGCGTCCGGATCCGGCAGCAGGTCGCCGACGACCTCGCGGATCCGCTCGGCCGACACGACGCCCTGGCGCAGGATGCGCAGGGTGCCGCCCTCGAAGCTCAGCGCTGTCGCGTCGACGATCGTGGAGGACTCGCTGGCGCCCGCGGGGCGGTCGCTGTAGCGCGATCCGGCGGCGCCGGCGTCGAGATAGACGTCGACGGAGTCGCCGAGCTGGTCGAACGCCTCCTGTGCGGTCGTGGCCGAGGGCTGCCCCGTGCGATTGGCGGAGGAGACCGCCAGCGGGCCGGTCTCGGCGAGGAGCTCGATCGTGACCGGGTTGTCCGGCATGCGCAGCGCCACGGTCCCGCGCGTCTCGCCCAGGTCCCAGACGAGTGAGGGCTGGGCGTGCAGGACGATGGTGAGCCCGCCGGGCCAGAACTCGCGCGCGAGGTCGCGCACCGCCTCCGGCACGTTCTCGGCGAGGGCGTCGAGGGCGGCCACGTCCCCGATCAGGACGGGCGGCGGCGACTGCCTCGTCCGTCCCTTCGCGTCGAGCAGGCGCTGGACCGCGGCGGCGTCGAACGCGTTGGCCGCGACGCCGTAGACGGTGTCGGTGGGGATCACCACCAGCTCGCCGCGGCCGATGGCCGTCCGTGCGAGACGGGTGCCGGTCAGGAGGTCCGTGTCGACGGAGCAGTCGTAGATGCGTGCCATAACGGGTCGATGATACCGGCGCGGTCCGTGTCCGGACCGGCTGCGGCGCGGCGGTCGCGTCAGCGCCGCCCGAGGCGGGGGCTCGGCGGCCGTCGCAGCGGCGCCCGACCCGCGCCGGCCGAGGCCGCCGGAGCGCTTCCATGAGGCACTCGGCCCGGCGCGGCGGGCGCCTCCGCCGACAGGACGCCCACGAGCGCCACGGAGACCGCGAGCGTCGCGAGCGAGTGCTGATCGCCGAACCAGGTGGTGTTGTCGGCCATCCCGTGCAGGAACGTCCAGAGGACGGCGACGGCGAGCGCCCCGACGGCGACGGCCTCCTTCCGGGCGACCCGGAGGAGCAGGCGCACAACGGCGACGGTGGCCAGGAGGAGGAACGCGAGGACGGGGAGCGCGATCAGGAGCCCGCCGTTGGTCCACGCGGTGACGAGGAGGTTGTGAGGCGGGCGCGGCTCGCTGTGCTGGGTGAACTGCGACCCGCGCGCCAGCCACAGCTCCTGCCATCCGCCGTACCCCAGCCCCAGAAGCCAGTTGTCGGGGAACGCACTCGCAGCCAGGCGCAGGAAGTCGCCGCGGGCCCCGAGCGTGAGCAGGCCGGCCTCCGCCAGCTGCGGGAAGGACACGGCGACGGCGTACACGGCCGTGATCCCGGAGGGGATGGTGATCATCCAGGCGACCGGACCGAGGCTGCGTCCCTTGAGTCCGCGGATCGCGGCGACCAGCAGGGGCAGGACGATCGCGAGGACGATCGCGGTCTTGGACAGCGTGAAGAGGGCGCCGACCAGCCCGGCGACGGCGACGAGCAGGAGGAGCCTCCCCCGCTGCCGTCTCCAGACGGCGAAGGCCAGCGCGCCGGTCGTGGCCATGTACATCGAGGCGATGTTGCCGTTGAGGAAGAACCCTCCCGACTTCTCCTGCAGGACGTTGTTGAAGGACGTCGTGAAGATGTCCCGCACGTAGATGTCGGAGAACAGCACCGCGTCCGGCCACCGGAGGTAGGCGGTCTCCTGCACGGGATCGAGCTGGAAGAGGATCGTGAGCGTCACCTGGAGGAGGAACACGGGCGCCGCCCAGTTGAGGGCGCGGCCGACGACACGCCAGGCGCCGTCGCCGAGCCCGCGGACGGCCAGGTACGGAGTGAGGAAGGAGACGACGGAGACCACGTCGCGCAGCGCGGCCGCGCGTGCTCCGGAGTAGGTGAGCGCGAAGAGGGTGCCGGCGATCACGAGGAGGACCACGACCACGAACCGGTCGATCCGCCCGCCGCGCAGCCGCGCGACGGAGTACGGGAGGAAGAGCAGGCTCCAGGCGACCGGAGCGGTGACGGGCCCCAGGGTGTAGAGCTGCACGACGCTCAGCGCCAGGAGCACCGCGAGGAAGACGAGCACGATCCGCTCGTGCCGCCGCTGAGCGGGATCCGCCGGCGCGCGCGAGGGCAGCCCGCGGGTCTCCGGAGCGTCGGTGACGCGGGTCGCGGCGATGACGGAGGGACGAGAGGCGGTCGGGCGGCGGAGGAGGGCGTCGTCGGCGTGGCGGCCCATGTCAGAGCCGTTCCGCGGAGGTGCCGGTGGCGGCCTCCGTCTGGCGGAGCGGAGGAGCGGCGCGCCGATTCCGGGACGACGGGCCGACCTCTCGCGGCGGGAGGGTCGTCCGCGGGCGCCGGTCCGGGGCGGGAGGCGGATCGAGCAGCACGGGAGAGGCGGTGGCGTCGGCGGACGCGGGCGGGAGAGGGGATGCAGGTGGCATGTCGCGCCGACACTAATCGCGCGGCACGAGCCTCGACGGGCTTGGCGCGGAACGTCGATCCGCGTGCGCGCGGCGTCCCCGCGCCTCAGCCACGAGGGTCTGCGAGCAGCTCGTCCGCGCGGCGGGCGATGCCCGGCCAGCGGAAGTCCGCCGCTCGGCGCCGCGACGCCGCAGCGACCTCCGCGCGTCGCCGGGGATCGCGCAGCGAGGCGATGAGGGCGGGGAGCTCCGCGAGGACGGCGTCCGCGACCTCCTCCTCCGTGCCCGGCGGGACGAGGACGGATCCGTCGACCACTCCGTCGGAGGTGCGCAGGATCTCGGGGAGGCCTCCGCGCTCGACCGTCACGACGGGGATCCCCCGCGAGAGCGCCTCCACCACCACCATCCCGAACGGCTCGTCCCAGCGGCAGGGGTAGAGCAGGAGCGCCGAGGAGCCGAACAGCTCCAGCAGGTCCTCGTGCCGGAGGAACGGGAGCCGGCGCACGACGCCGGGCAGGGCGGCGACAGCCTCGTCGAGCGCTCGGACGTACGTGGTGGGCGTCGCGTCGTCCCCGAGGCCCGATGCGCCGGCGATGACCAGCCGCAGATCGGCGCCGTGCTCGGTCCGCATCCGCCTCACGATCTCGACGGCCTCGCGGGCTCCCTTCTCGGCCACCAGCCTCCCGGCGAAGACCGCCTCCGCAGTACCGCCGAGCGGCGCCGGCGGGACCTCGGGCGGAGGGACGACCCCGTTGTACAGGACGGCTGTGGCGATCAGGCCGTACCGGTCGACCGCCCGGGCGCGCAGGAACTCGCTGCAGAAGATCCACTCGTCGACCGCGTCGAGGTAGCGCCGGGCCGCGGCGGGATCGGGCGGCAGGTGATCGAGCAGGTCGTTGTGCAGGTGTGCGACGATCCGCCCCCGGTAGCCCAGGCGGCGCAGGCGCACGGCGTAGCGGGGGCGGTTGTGGATCCAGACCGTCGGGACACGGCGCAGCGACGGAGCTAGCACCAGCAGCCAGAAGCGGCCACCGAAGGACAGCCGACGCAGCTCGGCGCCCGGGTCGCTGTCGCGCCGACGCGCCAGGAGGAGTGCCGCGCGCCGCTGGACCGCGTAGATCCGCCGGTACAGGCGGTGCGGCCGGACGTCCACGCCCGGTGACGCCGACGACCACGGCGCGTGCACGGCGATCCGGAGCGAGGACCGGGACACCGTCTCGCGGACCCAGGTCGCCACGGCTCCCCCGCTGCCGTCGAAGCGCTCCTCGGCGGCCAGCACCACGGCGACCTCGACCGGGGCGGCGGAGCCGAGCCGGAGCCGGGCGGGCAGTCGCGACAGGACGAGCGATCGCGCCTCGGCGATGTCGCGCCCCGGCGCCAGGAGGACGGTCGCTCCCAGCACGAGGCCCGCGAGCGCCAGCTCCACCGGGAGCAGCCGCAGGGGCGCGCCCTCGGGGAGCAGGCGGAGCAGGAGCAGCACGATCGCCATCGGTGCGGCGAGCAGCGGCCCCGCGGCGCACGCGCGCAGGAACGCGCCGAGGCGCACTCCGAGCACCACCCGCAGCACGGCGCAGGTGACGGCGAAGCCGAGAGCGCTCGAGAGCAGCAGCCCGCCGATCAAGCCGTCGAGTCCGAACAGCACTCCCCCGCCGACGATCATCGGGATCGTGATCGCGGTCTTCACGATGTTCACGATCAGCCCGAACCGCACCCGGTCCATCGCCATCAGGATGAAGCCGACCGGGTTGCCGATGGCCCGCACCGCGCCCACCACCGTCAGCGCGCTCGTCATGCCCGCGATCCAGCCCCAGCCGGGTCCGTAGAACAGCCGCACGATCTCCTCGGAGCGCAGCGCCACCAAGATCAGCGGCGGGATGCTCGCCATGCTGAGCACCGCGGTGACGCGGAGGTGGTTCCGCGCGACGCGCTCGCGGTCGTGCTGGATCGAGGAGAACACCGGGAACATCACTCGCGTCACGATCGGGTTGACCCTCGCGGGGAGGTTCACGGCGAGGTTGTATCCCAGGGTGTATCCGCCCAGCTGGGCCGGTCCGAGCAGGCGGCCGATCGCGAGCGAGCCGGCGTTCGAGCCCAGGTAGTTGACGATGCCGTCGAGGGTCTGGAAGACGCCGAAGGAGAGGAAGCGGGCGGTCTCGCGGATCCGGAACCGGAACCGCAGCCGGAACCAGCGGCGGGCCTGCACGAGGGCGAGCACGGAGCGTAGAGCCGCGGTCGCGACGAGCCCCCACGCGTAGGAGAGCGCCCCCGCGCCCGAGACCGCGAGGCAGACCGTCACGGCGAAGCCGCCGACGAGAGCGATCGTCTCGGACACGGCGACCGCTCGGAACCGGATCCCCTTCTCGAGCACCGCTCTCGGTACCTGCCCGACTGCGCTGCCCACGAACACGAGCGAGGCGACGGTGAGGACCGGCGCCGCGGCGGCGGACCCGAGCAGGGAGGCGATCGGTGCGGCACCCAGGAGGACGGCGACGGTGACCAGGAGCCCGACGGAGAGGTTGAGCCAGAAGACCGACGAGAGCTCGAAGCTGGTCGCCCGCCGGCGCTGGATGATCGCCTGGGCGACCCCCATGCCGAGGAAGATGTCGACGAACGCGTTGAGCAGGGCGACGATCGCGATGATCCCCATCTCGGAGGGGTCCAGCAGTCTCGCCAGGAGCGCGAACTGCCCGAGCTGCACGACGAGCGCGACGGCGAACGAGACCGCCGTCCAGGCGGTCGCGTCGACGGTGCTCCGGCGCAGGCTCACCTTTCCCGCCCGGCGGAGGCCGGACGGAGGCCCGGTCGCGGATCGTCGGCGCGGTGCTCGGCGCGGCTCATCCGCGATCTCCGTCCGTCGTCGTCGGCATCGATCGGCCGGCCGCCCGGTCGTAGAGGTCCTCGAGGTCGCGGATCCGCTCGGCGAGGTCGAACGAGGCGAGCACGCGCTCCCGCCCCTCCGCGCCCATCCGCTCCGCGCGGTCCGGGTCCCGGAGCAGGGCGGCGAGCGCCCCGGTCAGGCCGGGCACGTCCCCCTCCGGGACGAGCAGCCCGGTGACGCCGTCCTCGACCGCCTCCGGGACGCCGCCGTGGCGGTACGAGACGACAGGGACGCCGGCGAGCGCAGCCTCGAGGAAGACCATGCCGAAGCCCTCGGAGTCGCCCGTCGCCGCGGTCCGAGACGGTGCGGAGAAGACCGCGGCGCCGGCGAGGATGCGGGCGACCTCGGCGGGGGGCAGGGAGCCGGTGAAGGTCACCCGCAGGCCCAGCCGCGCCGCCTGCTCGACGAGCGCCTCCCGCAGGTGGCCGTCGCCGACGACGGTCAGGGGGACGTCGCGGATCGGTCCCGGGAGGGCGGCGACCGCCTCGAGCAGATCCGGAACGCCCTTCTTGTCGGTGAGGCGTCCGACGAAGACGATTCCCGCGCGCTCCGCAGCCGGTGCGGCCTCAGGGCGAGAGGTCGGGACGCCGATGTAGCCCACTCCGGTGCGCCGCGGGTCCGCCCCCAGGCGCAGGAGCCCGTCGGTGATGAATCGGGAGACCCCGATCACCGCGTGCGCGGTGCGGAAGACGGTGCGGGCCTCGAGGGCGCGGTGAGCTCGGGCGAGGGGTCGGAGCAGGCGCGGAGCTCCGGTCGCGAGCGGCCAGCTGGTCACGTCGTAGCCGTGCCCCGTCACGACGAGCGGAAGGCGCCTCCTCCGTGCGTACCGGGCGATGGAGACGGCGTCGATGAGGAAGTGCGCATGGATGAGGGCGGGCCGGTGCTCATCCACGATCGCGTCGAGCCGTCGTGACACTCCGAGCCACCGCAGGAGGAGGGACCGCCGCCCGCGAGGGGTGATCGGATCGTGCAGGACGATGTCCGTGCGGTCGTGGAGGACGCCCGAGCCGGTGCGCTCGAGGCCCACTCCGAGGGCGCGCCAGCGCTCGAGTCCGTGCATCTGATTGCGGACGAACGTCTCGGAGTCCTGCAGCCACGCGCGCTTCCAGACCAGGACCAGCGGCCTCTCGCCGGCGACGCCGCCCGCGTGCTCAGCGGACGGCACGGCGCACCCGGTAGCGGAGGGCCGCGACCACGCTCGGCAGCACCCGCACGGCGTCGCCCAGATAGCGCCGCCAGAGCCTGCCGGGCTCCCGGCTGAGCCGGTGCGCCCACTCGAGGCCGAGGCGCTGCACCACGAGCGGCGCCCGCGGGATCTCGCCGGCGAGGAAGTCCACGGCGGCGCCGACGCCGAGGCACACCGCTCCCGTGCCGCCGACGGCGAGCAGGCGCTCGCGGACCTCCTCCTGCTTGGGGGAGCCGAGGCAGAGCGCGACGATGCGGACGTCGGCCGCGCGCAGGGTCGAGGAGAGGCGGGCGAGGTAGGCGTCGTCCGCGAGCTCGGCCGGCTCCGGCGAGACGACGACCGGCACCTGCAGCCCGGCGAAGCGCTGCTGCAGCTCGGCGGCTGCGCGATCGCCGACTCCGGGGCGTCCGCCGATGAGAGCGATCGGCGCGCCCTCGAGCGCCGCGCGACGGCAGACCTCGGTGAAGAGGTCGATGCCTGTCACGCGGCTCGCCGTGCGGTGACCGTACGAGCGGGCCAGCCAGACCAGAGGCGCCCCGTCGAGCACCACGAGGGACGCCCGGCCGTAGTACCGCCGGAACTCGCCGGAGTGCTTCCAGCGCACGAAGTGGTCGGTGTTCGGCGTGACGACCAGCTCGTCGCGGCCGCTCCGGGACAGCTCGAGCACGGCCTCCGCCGCCTCGTCGAGCGTGGTGATGCTGGCCGGCATCCGCTCGATGCGGCCGGTGATGTAGGAGGTCATGCCGGTGCTCCTCGGGGGTCGGTGCGGGAGGGAGGGAACGGAGCGGAGGTGCGGAAAGGGGCCGGTCGCGGCGGCGTGCACGGGGCCGGTCACGTCGTCCATCGCGTGCTCCTCCGATCGGAGAGCCGGCGGCGGGTGTCGTGCACGGCGTAGAGGATCCGGCTGAGCGCCGTGAAGGCGGCGGGGACGTGCTTGAGCACCAGCCCCAGGACGAGCAGCCGCGGCGACCGCGCGGAGCGGAGCACGCGGACGTCGCGCAGCGCCTCGGACCCGAGCCGGACGCCGGTCTCGACGAGCGCCGCGTCGGAGTTCTGGCGGATCGGGGTGAGCGCGACGGGGACGGCGTAGAACCAGGTCGTGAACCAGTCCGACAGCGGGCGCGGCACCTCCTCGAACGTACGGGCGAGCGCCGCGCGCATCTCCTCGGCGCAGACCAGGAGGTTCCGGAGGTCCGGGTCGCGCCGACGGGTGATCGAGGACGCCGTGTGGACGTAGGAGTAGAGGACCTCCGGCACGAAGAGCACCCGTTCCGACGCCTGGACCGCCCGCAGCACACCGACGAAGTCGGACTGGGAGCTCAAGCGCGGGAAGAGCTCCTCCTGCAGGACGGCGCGGCGGAAGAGCTTGTTCCAGAGGAAGCCGTGCAGGCGCCCGGACGCCATCCGCTCGAGAGCGAGTTCGGACGAGACCAGTTCGCGCCGGTCGAGACCGTCGATCACGCGTCCGGAGGTCGACTGCCGGGTGCGGTAGAGCGCCCGGCAGACGACGACGTCGGCCGCCGTCCGCTCGGCCTCGGCGGTGAGGGTCCGGAGGATCTCCGTGTCCCATTCGTCGTCGACGTCCACGAACCAGACGAACTCGGAGTCGATGCCGTCGAGGGCGCGGTTCCGGGCGGCAGCGACGCCGCCGTTCTGCTCGAGGAGCAGGACCCGGGCGTCCTCGCGTCCCTCGGCCCACTTCTCGAGCACCTCCGCCGTGCCGTCCGAGGACGCGTCGTCGACGAGGACGACCCGCATCCCCGGTCCGAGAGTGAGTGCGAGCCGCGCGAGGAAGCCGTCGAGCCGGGCGATCGCGTTGTAGCAGGGAGCCACGACGGTCACCGAGTGCACGCGCCCGCTCACCGTCGGCCCCCGAGCTCGCGGTAGGCGGCGACGACGGGGCCGAAGACGGCGTCGGGCGAGGCGGCCTCGTCCACCCACGCCTTCGCGCGGTCGGCCTGCATCAGGAGCCCCTCGGGTCGCTCCAGAGCGGCGGCGAGGAGCTCGGCGATCCGCTCCCCGTCGGCGTCGGCGGGGAGCAGGAGGCCCCGACCGTCGGCGAGCAGCTCACCCACACCGCCGACGTCGGTCGCCACGACCGGGCGACGGCGGGCCATCGCCTCCAGCATCACGAGCGGAGTCCCCTCCCACCGCGAGGTCGACAGGAGGAGGTGCGCCGCGTCCAGCGCTCCGGTCACGTCCGCCGACGGACCGGCGAAGTCGACCACTCCGGCTCCCCGGGCGCGCTCGCGCAGCACCGGCAGCATCGGACCGTCGCCGAGCCAGGTGCCGGTGACGGGCCGGACCCGGGCGAGGGCCTCGACGGCCGCGAGGAAGCGGACCGGGTCCTTCTGCTCCGCGAGCCGCCCGATGCCGAGGACGCGGACGACCGGCTCGGCGAGTTCCGGCGCGCTCGCGGGCTCCGCGGTGACGTTCGCCGGGGCGTTGCCGGTGACCACGACGCGATCCTGCGGGCGGCCGTAGCCCTCGACGACCATCCGCCCCACGGAGGCGGAGACGGCGAACACCCGCCGGGAGCGGAAGGAGAGCGCTCGCCTGTCGATCCCGGGCAGCTCGGTGTGCGCGTGCTCGACCACGGGGACACCGAGCGCGGCGCCGACGAGGAGGGCCAGCAGAGCCTCGCGGCGCTGGTGGGCGTGCAGGACGTGCGGGCGGAACCGGCGGACGGCGAGTGCGAGCTCGCGCAGATCGGCCGCGAAGCCCTGTCCGGGTCTCGGCACCACGAAGACGGGCGACTCCTGCGCGGCGCGGTCGCTGAGCGGCCCGGGACGCCCCCAGTAGGCGGTCTCGCAGCCGTGCTCGCGGCTCCACGCGCCCAGGGAGAGGGCCACACGCTGCGCTCCGCCGTCCTCGAAGGAGTCGAGGACGTGCAGGATCCGCAGGGATCGGGAACGGGCGGCCCTCATGAGAGCGCCCTGTCGGGAACCGCGCCCGGGAAGCGGACGTCGAGTTCGGCCAGGACGGCGTCGACGTCGCGGCCCATCGTCCCGCGGTCGACATCGTAGTGATCGGCGAGGAGGTCGACGACCTCGTCCCGGGGCCGGCGCTGCCGGATCACGGCCTCGAAGACCGAGGCGGCGCTCAGCGAGAGCACGATCGGGGGCACCGACGGGCGGGACAGGTCGAGCACGTAGACCTGACGGTCCGTGCGCTCGACGGCGAAGCGCTGGGCCGGCGGCGCGCTGCCACCCTGCGCCTCGGCGGAGGCCTCCACCGGATGCACGGCGCTCGCCGCGGGATCGGACGAGGCCGGGAGGTCGCTCACCGGCGCCGTGGTCGCCGCGATCGCCTCGAACGAGGACGCCGGGCCCTGCTCCTCGCTGCGGCCGCTCAGCGCCACCCTGGCGAAACCGGTGAGGGCGGAGGGGAGGCCTCGGAGCGCCCGCAGGGTCCGCTCCCCCCGGAGCCGGAGCCGACGTCGGACCGTCGTCGCCTCGGGATGGCTCGCCTCGAGATCCGCGCGGGTGGGGAAGGCGGCTCTCAGCAGCAGGCCTCCCTTCAGGCGCCAGGGAGCGGACGCCACGGCGTGCAGCCAGTTGAAGGTGTGCCGGTCGGAGCTGCGGCGCACGTCCCAGAGAGTCTGGGCGTGCCGGTAGCGCTCCTCGGGCGCGGCGGGGACTCCCCAGGAGGTGAGGAGCTCCGTCATCGGCGTCTGCGCGCCGAGCTCGACGGCCGCGTCGCGGATCGCCTCGCGCTCCTCGCTCGGAAGGCCGGCGCCGTGCGCCTTCAGAACCGCCAGCGCCGTGGTAGCCGAGGCGGAGCGCGCGCTGCGCAGCTGGTGCAGGGCGTGCAGCACGAGGTGGTGCGCGCGCCCGGGGATCCGCAGGGTCTCGTCGCTCAGCGGCAGATCCTCGGCGGCCGCCCAGAGGCGGTCGAAGACGATCCGCTCCTCCTCGAAGGCACCCGGGAAGGAGCGGTGGACGTCGACGTCGCACGGCCACGAGGGGTGGACGAGCGTGATCGAGTGGTCGACGAAGAGGGTCCAGCTGAGAGCCTCGGCGCGTCGGCGCCAGCCCATCGAGGCGAGCAGCCCGAGAGCCTCGTCGAAGCGCTCGGGGTCGACCCAGAGGTCGACGTCGGCCGACGTCATCGGCGCGCGGATCCCCTGGCGGTGCAGACCCTCGCCCTTCACCACGAGGCTGCGGACGCCGTGCGTCCGCAGGGTGTACTGCACCAGCACGGCGGCCAGGCGCAGGGCGACGGCGTTCGGCAGCATCGCGTCGGCGGAGGCGCCGACAGCCGGGACCGGTTCAAGGGACACGGACGCGTCCCTCCGCGAGGGCGAGGATCTCCTCGGCCGCGACGGACCACGGGCGCTCCCGCGCGAGCTCGGCGGCCCCCCGGGAGAGAGCCGTCCACTCGCGTCGGAGCCGGTGGAGGGCGTCCTCGTACTCCTCGCGCGTCGCGTCGTCTGAGAGGACCACGCCCGCCCCCGCCGCGCAGAGATCGGCCAGGACGCTCGACTCGATCGCGAGGACCGGCAGCCCGCTCGCCAGCGCGTCGAGTCCGGCGGCCGCGCCGGTCGTCGACGGCGTCAGATGGGCGTACGCGTGGGAGTGGCGGAGCACCTCGACGACGCCGTCGCGGTCCTGCTCGCCGACGGAGCGCAGCCCCGATGCGAGGTCGTCGGCGATCGCGCCGCCGTCGTCGATCACGGTGACGTACTCGGTGCCGTCCAGCCGGGCGAGGAGATCGAGCCGCTCGGCGCCCCGGTCGAGACCGGAGGCTCCCACGGCGGCGAAGCGGAGGGGCCCGTCGGGGGCGGACGGTGTCGGGAACGACGCGTCCGGCAGGCCCAGGGGCACGACCGTTCCCGCGAGGGCGGACGCGAGCCGCTCCGTCGGGGTGACGACGACAGCACCGCGGCGCTCCTCCTCGAACCGGAAGCGCGGGAGCGCCGGGAGGTCGTCGGCCAGGAGGACGGTCGTCGGAGCGAGCCCGGCGAGCTCCACGGCCGTCCCCGGGAGAGCCACCACGAGGTCGGGCCGCTCCGGGGCGAGCAGTCGGCGGGCCCGGTGCGTGACGACGGCGAGCCCGACGGACCCGGCGCCCCTCCGGCCGGCGGGCTCGAGGAAGCGGGCGAGCACGCTGGGGCGGAGCTCCGCCCCGCTGAACCCCTCCGGGTCACCGGTCACCACGACCACGCGGTGTCCCTGGCGGCGCCAGGCGCGCTCGAGCGGAGCCGCGTGCCAGGCGTCGAGGGCGACGATCCCGATGGTCAGCACGGGCGGACTCCCCCCGTCAGGGGGGATCGGCGGCAGGGACCGGGAGACGGGAGGAGCGCGGAGTCCCGCTGGTCGATGACCTCGTGCACAGGGCGGTACCTCTCTCCGTCGCGGCAGGCGGAGCCGCGGACGTCGGAGAAGTTATCCCCGTGCCCGGCGGCCTCCGAGTGGGAGGCGCGATACGGAGGCGGGGGCGGCGTGCGCGCCGCTCACGGAGTCGGATCGCGTCGGCAGCGGTCGCTCGACCGTCAGTCCCCGCCACGGGTTCCGCGCCCGCCGCACCGGCATGCGGAGGCACCGCGGCGCCGCCGATAGAGTCGGCTCCGTGACCCTCTCCCCGCAGATCTTCACGCTCCCCTCGGCGGTGCAGCGGACCCCCGCCGCCGCTCCTCACCCGGGGCTGCTCCGATGAGGGGCATCGTCCTCGCGGGTGGTTCGGGGTCGCGGTTGTGGCCGATCACCAAGGGCATCTCGAAGCAGCTGATGCCGATCTACGACAAGCCGATGATCTACTACCCGCTGTCGACGCTGATGATGGCCGGGATCGACGAGGTCCTCGTGATCACGACCCCCGAGTACAACGACCAGTTCCGCGCCCTGCTGGGCGACGGGTCGAGCCTGGGCATGCGGATCGAGTACGCGGTGCAGCCCTCCCCCGACGGGCTCGCGCAGGCGTTCCTGATCGGCGAGGAGTTCATCGGCGACGAGTCCGTCGCCCTCGTCCTGGGCGACAACATCTTCCACGGCACCGCCCTGGGCACCGCCCTCGCGGCGAACACCACGATCGAGGGCGCCGTGATCTTCGCCTACCAGGTCGCCGACCCGCGCGCGTACGGAGTCGTCGAGTTCGACGAGCACTTCCGAGCCGTCTCCATCGAGGAGAAGCCCGAGCAGCCGCGCAGCAACTACGCCGTGCCCGGCCTCTACTTCTACGACAACGACGTCGTGGCGATCGCGAAGACGATCACGCCCTCGGCCCGCGGCGAGCTCGAGATCTCGACGATCAACGAGCGCTACCTCGAGGCGGGGCGGCTGAACGTCCAGGTGCTCGATCGGGGAACGGCCTGGCTCGACACCGGGACCTTCGATTCCATGATCGAGGCGACGGAGTTCGTGCGCGTGATCGAGCAGAGGCAGGGATTCAAGATCGGCTGCATCGAGGAGATCGCCTGGCGCAACTCCTGGATCGACGACGCCCGCCTCGCCGAGCTCGCCGCACCGCTGGTCAAGAGCGGCTACGGCGCCTACCTCCACCGCCTGCTCAGCCTCGAAGGCGTGAACGCGGGCCGCTGAGCCCGGCCTCCCCCGACCTTCCCGACCTCCAGGAGAACCCGTGCGGATCCTCGTCACCGGCGGTGCCGGCTTCATCGGCAGCAACTTCGTCCACCTCACCCTGCGCGAGCGTCCCGACGCACGGATCACCGTGCTCGACAAGCTCACCTACGCGGGCAGCCGCGACTCCCTCGCCCCCGTCGCCGACCGAGTGCGGCTGGTCGAGGGCGACGTCGCCGACGCCGAGCTGGTGGACCGGCTGGTCGCCGATGCGGATCTGGTGGTCCATTTCGCCGCGGAGTCGCACAACGACAACTCCCTGCACGACCCGACGCCCTTCCTCGCGACGAACGTCATCGGCACCTTCGCGCTCCTGCAGGCGGTGCGCGCGCACGACGTGCGGTACCACCACATCTCGACGGACGAGGTGTACGGCGACCTCGAGCTCGAGGACCCCGCGCGCTTCACCGAGCACACCCCCTACAACCCCTCCAGCCCCTACTCCTCGACCAAGGCAGCCAGCGACCTCCTCGTGCGCGCCTGGGTGCGCTCCTTCGGCGTGCGCGCCACGATCTCCAACTGCTCCAACAACTACGGCCCCTACCAGCACGTCGAGAAGTTCATCCCCCGCCAGATCACCAACGCCATCGACGGCATCCGCCCCAAGCTCTACGGCACCGGCGCCAACGTCCGCGACTGGATCCACGTCGACGACCACAACACCGGCGTCTGGGCCATCATCGACCGCGGCGAGATCGGCGAGACCTACCTCATCGGCGCCGACGGCGAGAAGAGCAACCTCGACGTCGTCACCCGCATCCTCACCGCCTTCGGACAACCCGAGGACGCCTTCGACCACGTCACCGACCGCGCCGGACACGACCTCCGCTACGCCATCGACTCCACCCGCCTGCGCACCGAACTCGACTGGCGCCCCCGCTACACCGACTTCGACGCCGGACTCGCCGCCACCATCGACTGGTACCGCGCCAACGAGGACTGGTGGCGCCCCGCAAAGGCCGCCACCGAGGAGAAGTACGCGGTGCGGACAGCGTGACCGGACCGTACTCGAGGTCGGCCGCTGCGTGGAACCGGGGACCAGTGGCCTCGGCCGAATCGCCCTGCCTCCGTCACCGGAATCCGCGCGCCGCCGGACTCCGGGGGACGGGGCGTGCCGCATGCTGATCGTCGCCGCCGCCCTCGCTCTCCTGTTCCTGGTCGTCACCTTCCCGCGGCGCGCCGTCGGCCTCCGCGGCTACGCCGTCGGCCTCTCGATCTTCGTCCTCGGCATCGGCGCGAGCACCTCCGCTCCGGACGCCGTCCGCTACGCCTCGACGGGCGTCGCTGCGGTGTTCCTGATCCTGGCCTGGGCGTTCGGCGAGCGGACGCGGCCGAGGAAGCGCACGCGGCTCCTCCTGCTCGCCTGGTTCGTCTGGACGACCGGGGTGAGCCTCCTGATCTCCTCGAGCTCCCCGGCGACCGTCCTCGCCCTCATCGCGGTGCCGCTGCTGCTGTTCCCCGTCGTGTCCCGCCTCGGCGAGCAGGACCTGGTGCCGCTGCTGCGCTGGACGGCGCTCACCGTCCTCGTGCAGGTCGCCGTCGGCATCGCCGAGCTCACCGTCCTGCCCGAGCCGGTCTGGGGCTACCGCAACCTCACCACGGCGGGTCTTCCCGTCATCCGGTACAACCCGTTCCTCCCCGGCCTGATCCGGATCCAGGGCACGACCGGCCACCCGATCATCTTCTCGCTCATCGTGATGTTCGGCTTCTTCCTGATCCTCGCTCTCGGGTCGAAGCTGTCCCGAACGGTCCGGCTCGTCTCGCTCGCTGCTGCGGTCGCCGGCCTCGTCCTCTCGGGGACGCGCAGTGCGTTCGTCGCAGCGGCCATCGGCTTCGTCGTCTACCTCTTCTTCGCTCCCAACACCCGGACGCGGGTGAAGAACGTCCTGATCGTCATCGGGGCGGGAGTCGCGATCTTCCTCGGCGACTTCGGGCTCTCGGCCGTCGCGACTCAGGCGGCCACCTCGGACTCCTTCGGCCACCGCCTCGAAGGATGGGCGAGCGCGGATCAGCTCCTGCACCGCGGCTCTCCCACCGGAGCGATCGGCAGCGGCTTCTTCTCGGAGCTGAGCATCTTCGCGCAGGGCCTGCTGCAGCAGGACGGCTTCCTGGTCATCGACAACCACTTCATCTGGACGCTCGCGATCAGCGGTGGCATCGGGCTCGCCCTCATGGTGCTGGCGATGGGGGGCGCGTGGATCGGCTCCGACCGCCTCGGCCGGGCCCAGGTCGCCGTGATGCTCGCGATGGCCTTCTCCTTCGACCTGATGACGTGGGTCGTCTCAGTGAGCGTCTTCGTGATCTCGCTGACGCTGCCGCCGGACCTGATCGCGCTCGCCCGCCCGGCTCCGCCCCGCGAAGCGGAACCGCCTCCGACGCGGCGGGGGACGCCGAGTCCTCAGCGCGGAGGGGACCGCACCCGCGTGAGGACCCTCCCCCGCTCCTCGCGGTGACAGCACGCTCCCCCTTGCCCGACCAGACCGCACCAGACCAGCCGATCGGAGCTCACATGCCTGAGATCATCGACACCGAGACCTTCGTCATCGGCGATTCGACGAAGACGAACTCTCTGGGCCGTGCGCTGAGCATGGCGCTCACCGCGGCTGAGCTCGGACGCGTGCGGGTTCTCGCCTTCGAGGACGGGGAGCTCTGGGCCGGAGCGGGACAGTTCCCTGCGGAGGTCGTTCCTTTCGGGCGGAGAGATCTGGCGCGCATCGAGCGGGACGTCCGCGCGTCAGCGTCGGAGCGGAGGACCATCGTCTGGTTCTCGAAGGGGACGGACCCCCTGCCGCGTCTGGCTCGGCGCCTCTCCCGCATCCCGAACACCGTCGTGGTCGCGGATTTCGACGACGACGACGTCTCGATCATGGAGGCCTTCCGATCCGAGTCCCTCCTCAACCGGGCGAAGGCGAATCCGCTGCGCCGGAAGGCTCCGTCCCGGCTCCGCCGGAGCCAGGCCAGGATCGCGCGCGACGCCGGCCTCGTCACCTTCTCGAGCGCGGGACTCCGCGGGGTGTACGCCGAGCGCTTCGATCTCGGTGACGCGTCCGCGGTCATCCCCCACACCCGGGTGTCGACGACGCGAGATCGGCCGCGCGGGCCCTCCACCGACGGCCGTCTGACTCTTGGCTTCATCGGGACCGTCCGCAGCTACAAGGGCGCGGACACTCTGAACGCCCTGCTGCGGGCCGATCCGGACGTCGGCATCGTCACCTTCGCCCAGTCATGGACGCCGCCCTCCGATGTGGCGGCGCAGTGGGTCATGCGGCCTCCAACGACACCGCTGTCCGAGATCTACGCGGACGTGGACGTGCTCGTCCTCCCCATGGACATCCGCAGCCCGGCAGCGCTCTACCAGCTCCCCGCGAAGCTCGTGGACGCGGCCGTGTTCGGGACTGCCGTGGCGGCGACGCCGACCCCGCCGATCGAGGAGTTCGCGGCCGGAGCCTTCCTGCCGGTCACCGACTGGTCGGATCCCGTCGGCGTCCTCGCAGCGATCAGAACCGCCGACAAGGAGCAGCTGGGAGCAGCGCTCCAGGCGAGGTTCACCACTCTTCTCTCCCCCGAAGCAACAGCCGACACTCTCGACACCGCTGTCCAGAAGGCACTGATCAGAAAGAGCACCCACCGTGCATGAACGACCGGCAGCCGTCCAGGTCCCCCTTCTCTCCGTGAAGGTCACTCCGATGACCGCTGCGCGAGTCGCCGACCTCGTGTCGAGCGAGCCCTCCGGGCCGACGCTGATCCTCAACCACAATCTGCACAGCAGCTACCTCCACCTCAAGCACGCCTGGTTCCGCAGGTTCTACGAGCGCAGCGACATCGCGGTGATCGACGGGTGGCCCGTCCTGGCCCTGGCCTCACTGAAGCGCCGGGTCACGACCGAGGAGCGCATCGGGTCGACCGATTGGATCCACGCGCTCTGGTCCGACACGCGCTCGCCCGGCCGCCGGGTCTTCATCCTCGGCGGCACCGAGGAGATCAACGCCGCGGCCGTCAGCGCCTGGAGCAGGGCGCGTGCCGTCGACGACGTGGCCGGGACGTCCGGGTACTTCGCACGGGAGGACGAGGAGTCGGTGGTCGACGCGATCCGCAGCCACGCGCCGACCCTCCTCATCGTCGGCCTCGGAATGCCGAAGCAGGAGCGATTCCTGGACGAGCACTGGGACGACCTTCCCGACGCGTACATCGCCACCGTGGGCGGGGCCGTCGACTACATCGCAGGCGCTGTCGAGCTGAGTCCGCGCTGGCTCGGCTCTGTCGGCCTGGAGTGGGCGTGGAGGTTCCTGCACGATCCGCGGCGCCTCTGCACCCGGTACTTCGTGGAGCCGTTCGCGCTGGCCGGACTGATCCTCCGCAACACGCTCCGCGGAGCGGGGACCCGATGAGCCTCACCACCCGCGACGTGACCACCGTCGTCCCGACCCTCGGCAGAACTGCGCTCGCTCGCGCTCTGCAGTCGGTGCGCGGACAGACGGGCGCTGGAGGCCGGACGGTCGTCGTCCTCGACGACCCCTCCCGCGAGAACCACGTGCGGAGTCTTCTCGAGGACGAGGTCCTCCTGGTGACGGCGGGCAGAACCGGCGGGGCGAACGCCCGCAGCACCGGAGCCCGAGCGGCCGAGACCTCGCACGTCGCGTTCCTCGACGACGACGACTGGTGGGAGCCGGAGAAGCTCGCCCGCCAGGTGAAGGCGCTCTCCGAGTCCTCGGCCGATGTCTGCTACACCGCCACCTACTTCCACGAGTCGGGCGACGGCGTGCGCCGGCTGCCGACGCGCGAGCTCGCGGCGGGTCAGTCCGTCGCGTCCTATCTCGTCGCCCGTCCGAGCCTCAAGCACGGCACGGGGTACATCCAGACGAGCTCCCTGCTCGCGAGCAGGCGCCTCCTGGACGAGTACCCGTGGGACCCCTCGATGAAGAAGCACCAGGACTGGGACCTCGTCGCGCGGTGGGCTGCGGCCGACGCGCGGATGACCTACGTCCCCCTCGCTCTCGTGCACGTCCAGCAGGGTTCCGCCGCCTCGATCTCGAAGACGGCGGACTGGCGCGCGAGTGCCGCCTGGCTCGCCCGCCACGGCGACGCCCTGGACTCCCGCGCCTACGGAGACTTCGTCGCCACGCAGATGCTGCGGGGCGCCCTCAGCGCCCGCGATCCGCGCGGAGTCGCCGCCTCGGTCGCGGAGCTGTCCCGCCGCCGACCCCACGTCGCCGCGATGATCGTGGGTCTCCACGGTCTCGTGGAGAAGTAGATGCGGGGAGCCGCTCCGAACGGTCCGCGGCGCTCGAAGCCGATCCTGCGCCTCCTCGGTTTCGTCCTGATCCCTCTGATCAGCGCCCTGAGCCCGCTGATCGTCATCCCCTCCATCACCAGCTCCTTCGGAGCGACGGCGTGGGCGTCCGTCGCCGTCGCCCAGTCCATCGGGTCCGCCGCAGCGGTCGTCGTCGAACTCGGCTGGGGCCTGAACGGCCCCCAGCGGATCGCCCGGATGGGGCGGCGGGCCCGATCGCAGACCTATGCTCTGGCCACGGCGACGAAAGTCCTCGTCTTCCTGCCGCTGGTCGTCCCCGTGGTGATCGTCACCGGCCTGCTCGCGCCGGCGGATCCGGTCGCGGCCGTGTGGATCGCCGTCGCAGTCGCACTGAGCACGCTGTCGCCGGCGTGGTTCTTCATCGGCGCAGGCCAGCCGCGGAACATCCTGCTCCTCGACGCCCTGCCCAGACTGGCCGCCAACGGGCTCACCGTGCTCCTGATCAGTGCCGCGGGAGCGCCGCTGGCGGTCTATCCGGTGCTACTCGCCGTCGGTACGATCGTGCCTCCGGTCCTCGGCTGGTTCGCTGCAGGGAGCCGACTCGGGTTCCTGCGCTCTCTGGGCCCGCGCCGGATCCTTCGTGCCGTCCGCGCGCAGAACGTCGCCCTCCAGGGACGACTGGCCAGCGCGGCCTACATCGCCCTGCCGGTGGCGATCGTCGGAGCGGCCGCGCCGGGAGCTCTCGTCGTCTTCTCCGCCGCGGAGCGGCTCCAGCGCCTGGTGCTGGCGCTGCTCGCCGCCTTCCCCAATGCGCTGCAGGCGTGGGTCGGGGCGCCCGGATCCGATGCCGACCGCTTCCGCCGCATCGCGCGCGCCGTCGGCGCCAACGCCGTCCTCGGGCTCGTCGCCGGAACCGGCTTCGCCTTCTTCGGGGGCTTCGCGGCTCAGATCCTGTTCAGCGGGGAGATAACCCTCCCGCTCCCCATCACCGCTCTCTGCGGAGGGGTCATCGCCATCACCTGCGTGTCGCGGGCTACCGGCGGTCTCGGCCTGGTCGCTCTCCGTCGCCTGAAGGCGCTGCGCAACAGCGCGCTCGTCGGAGCGGCGACGGGGCCGGTGCTCATCTGGCTGCTGTCCCGGACCTTCGGCGCGCCCGGAGGTCTGGCCGCCGAGGTCGTCACCGAGCTCACCGTCCTCATCGTCCAGATCGTCTTCCTGCTCCGCGCTCGGAAGCGCTGAGCCCGTACCCGGAGCGGACGACCCGCGTCTCCTCCTACCCTTTCGAGGGTCACCGGCCTCGAGGCTTCGTCAGTCCGGCCCGATCGCTCCTCACCGTGGATACCGTCGCAAGCGCACCGCATCGGCAATCCCGGGAGGACGCGCCATCATGCTCGACGCCCCTGAAGCGACTCCCCTGCACGACCGCTCTCACCGACGGCCGGACCGGTCCTCCTCCTCGCGCCGGCGGTTCCTCCGCTTCGGCAAGGCGTTCGCGGTGTCCTCGGTCATCGCTCTGCTGGCCGTTCTCGGCGCGGTGTCACCGGCCGGCAGCGCAGCCGCAGCGGGCACGGGCCCCACGGCCGCCGACGTCACGACGGCGCACCCGAGGCTCGAGCTCGACCAGCAGTCGGTCGTCGATCTGCGAGCGTCGGTGTCGTCCGATCCCGCCGTCACCGCCGTATGGAACCGCGTCCGCGCGGAGGCCGACCGGATGCTCACTGAACCGGTTCTGAAGCGGAGCTCTCCGGACGGCATCCGCATCCTGGAGACGTCGCAGACCCTCGTCCAGCGCGCCCGGACTCTGGGCATCAGCTATTTGGTGACCGGGTCCCCCGCCTACGCGGACCGGCTCTGGCTCGATCTCGACGCGGCATCGAAGTTCGCCGATTGGAATCCGGATCACTTCCTCGACACCGCCGAGATGACGCAGGGGATGGCCATCGGCTACGACTGGCTCTACGCCCGCTGGACACCCTCCCAGCGGAGCACACTGAGCTCCGCCATCCAACGGCTCGGCCTCCAGCCGTCCGTGCCCGTCTACTCCGCGCCGGCGAACACCTCCGGCCCCTACGCGTACGGCGGCAATTGGGCCGTCGTCACCAACAACTGGAACATCGTGGCGAACGGAGGGATGATCGCCGGTGCAGTCGCGACGGCGCAGGACAATGCGGGCCTCTCCGATCGGATCCTCGGCTACGCGACCCCCAGTCTCCGCCGGGGCCTCGCGCAGTTCGGGCCCGACGGCGGGTACGCCGAGGGGCCGACGTACTGGGAGTACGCGACGCGGTATCTCGCCTCTGCGTTGAGCACACTCGATGTCGCAACCGGGACGGACTGGGGCCTGGCAGCCTCGCCCGGCGTCAGCACGACGGGCTACTTCCCCGTGCAGATGCTCGGGGCGTCGAAGGAGATGTACGACTTCGGCGACAGCGACTCGACGCAGCTCAACCCGCCGTCGCAGCTGTACCTGGCGAAGAAGTTCGACAACGCCGACTTCCTCTCCGTCGGCGGCAAGCAGACCGGCAGCGATGCGCAGCGGCTCATCTGGTACCGGGCCGCCACGACCGCCGCGGCCGGCCCCGGGGCGTCGAGGGACTCCTTCTCCGCAGCCGCCGGCGTGAGCACGATGAGATCGTCCTGGGACGCGGACGGCACCTCCGTCGGCTTCCGCTCGGCCAGCAGCCCCACGAGCGGGCACCAGCACCAGGACTCCGGCTCCTTCATCCTCGACGCTCTGGGCGAGAGGTGGTCCTCCGACCTCGGACGGGACGACTACAGCCTCGCCGGCTACTTCGAGGGCGAGTCCCGGTGGACCTACTACCGGAACAGGCAGGAGGCGCACAGCACCCTCCTCGTCGACCCCTTCAGAAGCTCGACCGCCTACGCGACCGGGCGGTCGACGATGGTCCGCTCGGACGCCAACGCCTCCTCGTCGCTGGCGGTCAGCGACCTGTCCGCCCTTCTCCCGGGCGGCACCACCTGGCAGCGGGGCGTGAAGCTCTTCGACGGACGCGACCAGTTCCTCGTGCAGGACGAGGTCGAGCGGTCCGGCCCCGTCGAGGCGCTCTGGTCCATGAACACCGAGGCCCTGATCGACGTCTCGGACGACGGCCGCAGCGCCACCCTCTACCGTGACGGCCAACGGATGCTGGCCCGCATCGTCACCGACGACTCCTTCCGGTTCTCCGTCATGGACGCCGCTCCCCTGGCCACCTCACCGCGACCGGCCGGTCAGAGCTCGAACCTCGCCGACAGGAAGCTGACCATCGCGGCCTCCGGGACCGACAGCGTCCGGATCGCCGTGCAGTTCTCCCCGCTCCACGGCGACGCCCCCGTGGCAGCGGCAGCCCCGGTGGTCGGCCTGTCATCGTGGTCACTGGATGCGGTCGGGACGAGCCGGGCCACCGGCGTGACGGTGGGCGGCACCCCCCTCCCGTCCTTCGCGGGCGACGACGTCGCCTACACAGCAGCAGTCGACCCGACCGGCCCGGTGCCCGTGGTCGCCGCGCAGGCCGCGGCCGGATCGGTCGTCACCTCGACCTCGCCCGCCGCCGTTCCCGGCTGGGCCTCGACCACCATCACAGAGCCCGGCAGGACTCCGACCACCTACCGCGTCCTCCTCACACCGGGGCCGATCCGGATCGAGAGCGCGGTCGCCTCCCGGACGACGGCGGGGTCACCGGAGGTGACCTTCGACGGGACCGAGGGAGCGTACTGGTCCACGTGGGGCGACAACTCGATCACGTGGCAGCTCGCGCGCGCCACGGCGGTCGAGCGCCTCGACCTCTCCTGGGTCGCCAACTCCAGTCGACTGTCGAAGTTCGATCTCCTCAGCTCCCCCGACGGCCGGACGTGGACCGCTCGTACCTCCGGGTCCTACCTCGGGACCGGCGGATGGGCCTCCGTCGCTGCGGCGATGCCCTCCGATACCCGGTTCGTCCGCCTGGTCGGTCACGGGGACGGCACGAAGGACGTCTGGACGGCGCTGCGGGAGGTCAGGATCTACAGCTTCACCGAGGACGCGCACGTGCACGTGCCGGACAAGAGCCTCTCGTTCGCGACGGCCGCGATCTCCGCGTCCGAGGTGCAGGCCGGCGCAACGGCCGCGGCCTCGGCGACGGGTACCGGGCCGGACGGGCGGACGCTCCCCGCGTCCTCGGTGAGGCTCACCTGGGGCTCCTCCGATCCCGCCGTCGCCTCCGTCGACCGGTCGGGTTCGGTCACCGGGCGCACCGCGGGGACCGCCATGATCGGCGTGCTCGTCGAATCGGGCGGCGTCATCCGCTCGGCGAGCGTTCCGGTGACGGTGGTCGACAGGACGAAGGTCCGTCTCTACCCGACCGCCGACTCCTACGTCCAGGGCGGAGCATCAGCGGGCACCAACTACGGCGCCATCACCGGAATGCTCGTCAAGACCAGCGCCTCCACCACCACCGACCAGAGCTACACCCGCGTCGGCTACCTCCGCTTCGACCTCAGCGCCCTCCAGGGCCGCACCGTCACCGGCGCCACCCTCACCACCACCGCCGCCATCACCGACAACGGATCCCCCGTCCTCCTCGACTTCCACGACACCCCCACCACCTGGACCGAGAAGGGACTCACCTTCACCAACCGCCCCGCCCTCGGCCCCATCCTCGGCAGCACCCTCGTCGACACCACCAAGACCACCCGCACCACCGACCTCACCGACGCCCTCGCCGCCAAAGCCGCAGCCTCCACCCCCACCCTCTCCCTCGGCATCGACCAAGCCCACCTCCCCCCGGGAACAGCAGGCAGCGTCGTCCGCATCGAGACCCGCGAATCCACCACCACCCCCTACCTCGACATCACCTTCGACACCCCGCCGCCGGTTCGGGCGCCGCTGTACCCGGGCGGGGTCGGGATCGCACCGACAGTGACGACGCTCGACCTCGGCGCACAGGTCCAGCTCGCGCCGACGGCCACGGACACGACGGGTGCGCCACTGGACAGCACCGGCGTCGCCTTCGCCTACTCCTCGTCCAGTACCCCGGTGCTCGGCGTCGATCCGACCGGCGCACTCACCGCGCTCGCGCCCGGATCCAGCACCCTCACGGTCACGGCGACTCTGAACGGCGTGACCGCGTCGAAGAGCGTTCCGGTGACGGTGGTCGACAGGACGAAGGTCCGTCTCTACCCGACCGCCGACTCCTACGTCCAGGGCGGAGCATCAGCGGGCACCAACTACGGCGCCATCACCGGAATGCTCGTCAAGACCAGCGCCTCCACCACCACCGACCAGAGCTACACCCGCGTCGGCTACCTCCGCTTCGACCTCAGCGCCCTCCAGGGCCGCACCGTCACCGGCGCCACCCTCACCACCACCGCCGCCATCACCGACAACGGATCCCCCGTCCTCCTCGACTTCCACGACACCCCCACCACCTGGACCGAGAAGGGACTCACCTTCACCAACCGCCCCGCCCTCGGCCCCATCCTCGGCAGCACCCTCGTCGACACCACCAAGACCGCCCGCACCACCGACCTCACCGACGCCCTCGCCGCCAAAGCCGCAGCCTCCACCCCCACCCTCTCCCTCGGCATCGACCAAGCCCACCTCCCCCCGGGAACAGCAGGCAGCGTCGTCCGCATCGAGACCCGCGAATCCACCACCACCCCCTACCTCGACATCACCTTCGGCGACTGAGATCGGACGGCCCGGGCGGCCAGGCCAGAGCTCCGCGACGCCTCAGCGCACCGCCACCGTCGCGCGGTCGCGGCCGGTGAGGTCGCGCTGCGTGGTCGCTCCGCGCCAGCCGTCGGCGGTGAGCAGGGCGCGGATCTCGGCGCCCTGCAGCTCGCCGTGCTCCATCACCAGCACTCCCCCGGAGCGGAGCAGGCGGAGGGCGGTCGCCGAGAGCGAGCGGACGACGTCCAGGCCGTCCTCGCCGCCGTAGAGCGCCGAGGGCGGGTCGAACAGGCGCACCTCCGGGTCGCGCGGGACGGCGGCGGCCGGGATGTAGGGCGGGTTGGAGACGACGACGGAGACGGTGCCGTCCAGCTCGGGAAGCGCGCGGGCGAGGTCGTCGAAGACGATGCGGGCGTTCTCGAGCCCGAGCCGCTCGCGGTTGCCGCGGGCCCAGATGAACGCCTCGGGAGCGTTCTCCACGCCGATCACGCGCGCGTGCGGCACCTCGTGCGCGAGCGCGAGCGCCAGGGCTCCGCTGCCCGTGCCGAGGTCGACGGCGATCGGCTCCGGGTCGACGACCGCACGGAGCGCGTCGATCGCGATCTGCGCGACGCCCTCGGTCTCGGGTCGCGGCACGAACACGCCGGGTCCGACCGCGAGCTCGAGCGAGCGGAACGGCGCGATCCCGGTGATGTGCTGCAGGGGCTCGCGAGCCGACCGGCGCTCGATCGCGCTCGCGAACGCCGCGGCGTGCTCGTCATCGACGGTCAGCCCCGTGATGAGGCGCGCCTGCAGCCGGCCGCGGCCGAGCCCGAGCAGGTGCCCGAGAAGCAGCTCCGCGTCGACGTCCGGTGTGGGGACGCGGGCGGCGGCGAGGCGGGCGACCGCGTCCGCGAGGAGGGTGCGCGCGTCGACGCCGGTGGTCACGAGGGTCACGCCTCCTCGGAGCCGATGTCGGCCAGGCGGGCCTCCTCGTCGGCCTGGATGGCGCTCTCCACCACCGGGTCGAGCGCGCCGTTCATCACTCCGTCGAGGTTGTACGCCTTGTAGCCGGTGCGGTGGTCGGCGATGCGGTTCTCGGGGAAGTTGTAGGTTCGGATGCGCTCGGAGCGGTCCATCGTGCGGATCTGCGTCTTGCGCGCGTCCGAGGCCGCCGCGGCGATCTCCTCCTGCTGGCGGGCCAGGATGCGGGCGCGCAGCACGCGCATGCCCGCTTCGCGGTTCTGCAGCTGGCTCTTCTCGTTCTGCATCGACACGACGATGCCGGTCGGGAGGTGGGTGATCCGCACGGCGGAGTCGGTCGTGTTGACGGACTGCCCGCCGGGACCGGAGGAGCGGTAGACGTCGATCTTCAGGTCGTTCTGGTTGATCGCGACCTCCTCGGGCGCGTCCACCTCGGGGAACACGAGCACGCCCGTGGTCGAGGTGTGGATCCGCCCCTGCGACTCGGTCACGGGGACGCGCTGCACCCGGTGCACGCCGCCCTCGTACTTGAGGTGCGCCCACACGCCCTGCGAGGGATCGGTGGCGTTGCTCTTGATCGCGACCTGCACGTTCTTGTAGCCGCCGAGGTCGGACTCGTCGCGGTCGAGGATCTCCGTCTTCCAGCCCTTCGCCTCGGCGTAGTGCAGGTACATCCGGAGGAGGTCGGCCGCGAACAGCGCGCTCTCGGCTCCGCCCTCGCCGCCCTTGATCTCCATGATGACGTCGCGGCCGTCGTCGGGGTCGCGCGGGATGAGCAGGCGCCGCAGCTTCTCCTGCGCCACCCGCAGCGACTCCTCCAGCTCGGGGACCTCCTCCGCGAAGGCCTCGTCCTCGCGGGCGAGCTCGCGCGCGGCCTCGAGGTCCTCGCCGGCCTGGATCCAGGCGGAGTGGGCCGCCTTGATCTGGCTCAGCTCCGCGTAGCGCCGGTTGACCTTCTTCGCGCGGGCGGCATCGGCGTGGAGGGCCGGGTCGGAGAGCTGCGTCTGCAGGTCCTCGTGCTCGGCGAGGAGGACGCTGACGGATTCGAACATGGGGTCCTGGCTTCCGGAGGTGGTCGGGGTCGGGCTCATCGCCCGGGGACGCGAAAACGTCCGCGGCCGCCCCCGGTGACAGGGGCGACCGCGGACGTCGGGGCGCTAGTGGTGGCCGTTGCCGTGGCCGGCGGTGGCCGGGCCGACGGCCGACTTCGAGACCTGCATGAGGAACTCGACGTTGGACGAGGTCTCCTTCAGGCGCGACAGGATGATCTCGAGCGCCTGCTGCTGGTCGAGCCCGGCGAGGGCGCGGCGCAGCTTCCAGGTGATCTTGACCTCGTCGGCGCTGAGCAGCATCTCCTCGCGGCGCGTGCCGGAGGCGTTCACGTCGACGGCGGGGAAGATCCGCTTGTCGGCGAGGTGACGGGAGAGGCGGAGCTCCATGTTGCCGGTGCCCTTGAACTCCTCGAAGATCACCTCGTCCATCTTCGAGCCGGTCTCGATGAGCGCCGTCGCGAGGATGGTGAGCGAGCCGCCGTTCTCGATGTTGCGCGCCGCGCCGAAGAACTTCTTCGGCGGGTACAGCGCCGAGGCGTCCACGCCGCCCGAGAGCACGCGGCCCGAGGGAGGAGCGGTCACGTTGTAGGCGCGGCCGAGACGGGTGATGGAGTCGAGCAGCACGACCACGTCGTGGCCCAGCTCGACCAGGCGCTTGGCGCGCTCGATAGCGAGCTCGGCGACGGTCGTGTGGTCCTCGGCCGGGCGGTCGAAGGTGGAGGCGACGACCTCGCCGCGCACGGTGCGCTGCATGTCGGTGACCTCCTCGGGACGCTCGTCGACCAGGACGACCATCAGGTGGACCTCGGGGTTGTTCTGCACGATCGCGTTGGCGATCTGCTGCAGGACGATGGTCTTGCCGGCCTTGGGCGGCGCGACGATCAGGCCGCGCTGTCCCTTGCCGATCGGGGCGACCAGGTCGATGATCCGCTGGGTCAGCTTGCCGGGCTCGGTCTCGAGGCGCAGGCGCTCGGTCGGGTAGAGCGGCGTGAGCTTCTGGAACTCGACGCGCGCAGCGGCCTCCTCGACGGTCTGGCCGTTGATCGAGTCGACGCGGACGATCGCGTTGTACTTCTGGCGGCCGCCGCCCTCGCCCTCGCGGGGCTGGCGGATGGCGCCGACGACCGCGTCGCCCTTGCGCAGGTTGTACTTCTTGACCTGGCCGAGGGAGACGTAGACGTCGCTGACGCCGGGCAGGTACCCGGTGGTGCGCACGAAGGCGTAGTTGTCGAGGACGTCGAGGATGCCGGCGACCGGGATGAGGACGTCGTCCTCGCCGATCTCGGGCTCGAAGTCGTCGCCGATCGCTCCGCCGCGGCGCTTGCGGTCGCGGTAGCGGCTGCGGCGGCCGTCCTCGCCCTCGGCCTGCTGGCCGTTCTGGGGCTGTCCGGAGCCGTTCTGCTGAGGAGCCTGCTGGCCCTCGGACTGCGCGGCGCGCGCGCCCTGACCGTTCTGCGGCTGGGACTGCGCGGCGGGGCTCTGCTGAGCGTCGTTCTGGCGGTCGTCCCCGCGGTTGCGGTTCCGGTTGCGGCGGTTGCGACCGCGGCCGGTGCCCTGCTGGTCGCCGTTCTGCTGCTGGTCGCCGCCCTGCTGCTCCTGCTGGTCGCCGGAGTCGGAGGAGTCGGCGTCGTTCTCGGCGGGCGCCTGCTCGGCCTGCTCGCTCTGCTCGGAGGCGCCCCCGCGGCTGCGGCGGCGTCCGCGGCGCTCGCGCTGGCCGCCCTCGCGGGAGGAGTCGTCCGACTCCGGCCCGTTGGGCAGCTCGATGTCGATGACGGGCTTCGCGGCCTGGTCGGCGTCGCGGTCCTGCTCGATGACGGGGAGGTCGGGGATCAGCGACTCGACGCCGGTCCCGCCGGGGATGTTGAGGTGCTCGCCGGCGGCGACGGTGCCGCTGGAGGCGCGGCGCGAGCTGCGTCGGCGGGGCGCGCGCTCGGCGGGCTCGGCGACCGGCTCGGCCGCCGCGGGGAGCTCGAGCTCGACGGGGGCCGACTCGGCGGCCGTCGCGGAGGGCTCGTCGACGGTGGGCGCGGCCTGCTCGAGGACGTCGGCCGTGTCGGCCTCGGTGCTCTCGACGGGCGTCGGCAGCTCCGCCGGCGCCTCGGGCTGCGGAGCGGACTGCTCGGCCACATCGGCCGGCTCGGCCTCGACGCCGGTGGCGTCGACGTCCGGGGCGACCGCTGCGTCGTCCGGACCGACCGCGTCGGCGATCGCGGCGGGCGCGTCCTCGGCGGAGGCGGCGCGCAGGTCCGAGATGGCCTGGACCAGCTCGCCCTTGCGGAGCTTGGAGGCGCCGCCGAGGCCGAGCCGCGTCGCGAGAGCCTGGAGCTCGGCGACGCGCAGACCGGAGAGGTCGGCGGCGAGGTCCACGGCCGAGCCGTGGGTGTTGACGTCTGTCACTGGAGAGGGTTCCTTCCCCCCGGGAACGAGTGCTCACCGGGAGAGCTCATCGACCGTGCGGTGCCATCGCGTGTTCTGATCCACGCGATGCTCTCGGCCGCCGGGACCGACTGCCGCAGAGAGCGAGGAGAGGGCCCGGAGACCAGGCGCCGGTCTGCAAGAGGAGCAGGGGCGCCCTTCACACGATGTGATGGCCGTGGTTGTCGGGACGATCCGTCGGACAGATTCCGCTCGTTACGCGGTTCCTCGGGATGCGGTCCCCACTGTAGCACCCTTGAAGTCGACGGCCAGCATGTGCGCGCGCCACGGCGTGGGGGCCTCCCGCTCCACCAGATCCGCGGCGGCGAGGCGCTGCGCGGGGTCGCTGCAGAGCACCAGGACGCTCGGTCCCGCACCCGAGACGACCGCCGCGTAGCCGTGCGAGCGCAGCAGCGCGATCAGCGCTGAGGTCTCGGGCATGGCAGCCGCGCGGTAGTTCTGGTGCAGCTTGTCCTCGGTCGCCGCGAACAGCAGTTCCGGGCTCTGGATGAGGGCGGCGATCAGGAGCGAGGA
This sequence comes from Rathayibacter sp. RFBD1, assembly GCF_002932915.1. Lineage (NCBI taxonomy): Bacteria > Bacillati > Actinomycetota > Actinomycetes > Micrococcales > Microbacteriaceae > Rathayibacter > Rathayibacter sp. RFBD1. The sequence continues at coordinate 215,605 of NZ_PSWQ01000020.1, read as the reverse complement.
GCGCGAGACGTTGAAGACCGCGTCCTCGTGCGGCACGCTCTGCGGCTGCAGCGAGCGGGCCAGCCGCGTCGACATGGTGTGCTCGGGCACGAAGACGACCGGGGACACGCCGCGGTGGACCATGAGCTTCTTGGAGCGCGGGCGCAGCGGCGAGTCGTCGGCGCCGGAGGCGTGCGGCTCGACCCAGGCGATGGTGAGGCCGCCGAACAGCGCGGGCGCCACGTTGTCGGGGTGCCCCTCCATCTCGGTGGCGATGCGGAGGAGGTCGTCCGAGTCGAGCTCGACGACGCCCTCGAGCAGGCCCTTCGCGGCCATGATGCCGGAGACAATCGCGGCGCCGGACGAGCCCATCCCGCGGCCGTGCGGGATGATGTTGCGCGCGATCACCTCGATGCCGGGCATCTCCTGCCGCTGGTCGGCGAACGTGTACGCGATGGCCTGCACGACGAGGTTCGTCTCGTCGGTCGCCACCTCGCCCTCGCCGACCCCGTGCACGGTGACCCGCGCACCCGTGGCCGCGACGGCCGTCACGTCGAGCTCGTCGTAGAACGAGAGCGCCAGGCCGAGCGTGTCGAAGCCGGGGCCCAGGTTCGCCGAGGTGGCGGGGACCTTGACGTGGACGGTGCGGCCGACGGGAACCGCCGAGGTCATGCGCCGGCCAGCCCCAGCACGTCGGCGATCGCGGCGGTGTCGACGGGGACGACGGTCGGCGTGATGTCCGCGCCGTCGGCCGTGCGGAGCGCCCACTGCGGGTCCTTGAGCCCGTGGCCGGTGACCGTCAGGACGACGGTGGCGTCCTTCGGGATCGCTCCGGCCTCGGCGCGCTCGAGGAGCCCCGCGACGCTGATCGCCGACGCCGGCTCGACGAAGACGCCGACCTCGCCCGCGAGGATGCGGTACGCCTCGAGGATCTTCTCGTCGCTGATCGCGCCGAAGTAGCCGTCGCTGACGGTGCGCGCGTTCAGGGCGAGCTCCCACGAGGCCGGGTTGCCGATCCGGATCGCGCTGGCGATCGTCTCGGGGTGGCGGACCGGGGCGCCGTGCACGATCGGAGCGGAGCCCTCGGCCTGGAAGCCGAACATGCGCGGGAGGCGGGTCGACTCGCCGCGCTCCAGCTCCTCCGAGTAGCCGCGGAAGTAGGCGGTGTAGTTGCCCGCGTTGCCGACCGGGACGATGTGGAAGTCCGGAGCATCGCCCAGCACCTCGACGACCTCGAAGGCCGCGGTCTTCTGTCCGGCGATGCGGTCCGGGTTCACCGAGTTGACCAGGTGGACCGGGTAGTTCTTCGCGAGGTCGCGGGCGATGTCGAGGCAGTCGTCGAAGTTGCCCTGCACCTGCAGCAGCTGCGCGTTGTGCGCGATCGCCTGGCTGAGCTTGCCCAGGGCGATCTTGCCCTCCGGCACCAGGACGGCCGCGGTGATGCCGGCGTGCGTCGCGTAGGCGGCGGCCGACGCGGAGGTGTTGCCGGTCGAAGCGCAGATGACGGCCTTCGCGCCGTGCTCGACGGCCTTCGAGATCGCCATGGTCATGCCGCGGTCCTTGAAGGAGCCGGTCGGGTTCATGCCCTCGTACTTGACCCACACCTTCGCGCCCGTGCGCGCCGAGAGCGCCGCCGCGGGGATGAGCGGCGTGCCGCCCTCGCCGAGAGTGATGACCGGGGTCGACTCGGTGACATCGAGGCGGTCCGCGTACTCGTGCAGGACTCCGCGCCACTGCTTGGCCATCTCAGGCTCCTTCAACTCGTAGAACGGACGTCACGGCGCCGACGAAACCATGCGAATGGAGGGCGGTGACGGTGGCCGCCAGATCGGATTCCGCCGCGGCGTGCGTGCCGATGACCAGGGTAGCGGTCGGCTCGCGCCGCTCCGCACCGCCCTGCTCCTCCAGCGGGTCGGCACCGGGCGGGGTCTGCACCAGGGTCTCGACCGAGACGCCGTGGTCGGCGAAGACGCCCGCGATCTGCGCGAGCACGCCGGGGCGGTCGAGCACCTCGAGGGTGACCTGGTACCGGGTCGTGACGTGGCCGATCGGGAGGACCGCGAGCCCGGAGCTCGCGCTGGTCACCAGGCCGGGGCCGCCGACGACGTGGCGGCGGGCGGCCGAGACGACGTCGCCGAGGACGGCGGAGGCCGTCTCGATCCCGCCGGCGCCGGCGCCGTAGAACATCAGGTCGCCGGCCGCCTCCGCCTCGACGAAGACCGCGTTGTTGGCCCCGTGCACGGCCGCGAGCGGGTGGGAGCGGTGCACGAGCGCGGGGTAGACCCGCGCGGACACGCCCTCCACGCCGGTCTTGGCGTCGGTCAGCCGCTCGCAGATCGCGAGCAGCTTGATCACGTAGCCGGAGTCGCGGGCCTGGTCGACCTGCGCCTTGGTGATGCCGGTGATGCCCTCGCGGTGGACCAGGGTGACCGGGACGTCGGTGTGGAACGCGAGGCGGGCGAGGATCGCCGCCTTCTGCGCCGCGTCGTAGCCCTCGATGTCGGCGGTCGGGTCGGACTCGGCGTAGCCGAGCTCGGTCGCGCGGGCGAGCGCGTCCTCGAGGCTCGCGTGCTCGGTGTCCATCCGGTCGAGGATGTAGTTGGTCGTGCCGTTGACGATGCCGAGGATGCGGTGGACCCGGTCGCCGGCGAGGCTGTCGCGCAGCGGCCGGATGATCGGGATCGCGCCGGCGACGGCCGCCTCGTAGTTGAGCTGGGCGCCCACCTGGTCGGCGGCCTCGAAGAGCTCGTTGCCGTGGGCGGCGAGCAGCGCCTTGTTGGCTGTGATCACGTCCGCGCCCGACGAGATCGCCGTGAGGATGTGGCTGCGGGCGGGCTCGAGCCCGCCGATCAGCTCGACCACGATGTCGGCGCCCAGGATCAGCGACTCGGCGTCGGTGGTGAGCAGGTGCTTCGGGATGTCGGCGGTGCGGGGCGCGTCCACGTCCCTGACGGCCACGCCTACGAGCTCCAGCGGCGCCCCCACGCGCTGGGCGAGCTCGTCGCCGTGGTCGAGCAGGAGGCGCGCCACCTGGGCACCGACGGACCCGGCGCCCAGCAGGGCGACGCGGAGGCTGCGGTACTCGATCATCGGGAGGTGGCCTTTCGTTCGATGCCGGCGTCGCGGCGGAGGAGGTCCTCCTCGGTCTCGCCGCGCACGAGGACGCGCGAGCGCCCGTCGCGGACGGCGACCACCGGGGGGCGCCCGAGGTAGTTGTAGTTGCTGGCGAGCGACCAGCAGTAGGCGCCGGTCGCGGCGACGGCGAGCAGGTCGCCCGGCCGCACGTCCGCGGGCAGGAAGTCGTCGTGGACGACGATGTCGCCCGACTCGCAGTGCTTCCCGGCCACCCGCACGAGGGCGGGCTCGGCCGAGGAGGAGCGGTCGGCGATCCGCGCCGTGTAGTCGGCGCCGTAGAGCGCCGGACGGGCGTTGTCGCTCATGCCGCCGTCGACGCTGACGTAGCGGCGGACCGCGGTCGAGCCCTCGGAGCCGACCGTCACGTCCTTCACGGTGCCCACCTCGTAGAGGGTGACGCCGGCGGGCCCGATCAGCGAGCGGCCGGGCTCGATCGCGATGTGAGGCACCGGGACGCCGCGGGCGGCGCACTGCTCGGCGACCGCGTCGGCGACGGCGGCCGCTATCTCGGCGATCGGGGTCGGGTCGTCGGCGCTGGTGTACGCGATGCCGAAGCCGCCCCCGAGGTTGAGCTCCGGCACGGGGCCGTCCGCGAGCAGTGCCGCGTGGACGTCGAGCAGGCGCGACGCCGACTCCGCGAACCCGGCGGAGCCGAAGATCTGGGATCCGATGTGGCAGTGCAGCCCGAGGAACCGCAGGGAGGAGAAGGAGCGGATGCGAGCGACCGCGGCCGGGCAGTCGGCGAGTGCGAGGCCGAACTTCTGGTCCTCGTGCGCCGTGGCGAGGAACTCGTGGGTGTGCGCGTGCACTCCGCTGTTGACACGGAGGCGCACCGCCTGCACGCGGCCGTGCCGCTCGGCCGCGGCTGCGACGCGCTCGATCTCGACGAGGCTGTCGAGCACGATCGTGCCCGCGCCCACCTCGACGGCCCGGTCGATCTCGCGGAGCGACTTGTTGTTGCCGTGGAGGCCGAAGCGCTCGGGCTCGATCCCTGCGGCGAGGGCCACTGCCATCTCGCCGCCGCTGGAGAGGTCGAGGTTCAGGCCCTCGTCGCGCATCCAGCGGGCGACCTCGGTCGAGAGGAACGCCTTGCCCGCGTAGTAGACCGTGACGCCGGTGCCGATGCGGCCGAGCTCGCGGGCGAAGACCTCGCGCATCTCGACGGCCCGGCGGCGGGCGTCGGCCTCGTCCACCACGTAGAGAGGAGTGCCGTGCTCGCGCACCAGCTCGGCGACGGGCACTCCGGCGATCCGGATCCCGCCGTCCTCGCCGCGCTCGGCGCTGTCCGGCCACACGCCGTCGGCCAGGGCGTTCGGGTCGGCGGGCGTGTGCAGCCACTCAGGCGCGAGCGGATGCCGGGGGGCGCGGGCGCGGGCGTCGACGGTGTCCACGGGTGAGACCTCACAGGAGAGAGTGGGAGCGTCACTGCGGGGCGAGCGGGTCCGGATTGACCCCTGAAGCCAGCGATGTCAGTGTTCGGCCCGCGGAAGACGCCGGCACAGGGCTCCGATCCTACCGGTCCGGGGCGGCGGCGCCGCGCGGGCTCAGGCGCAGGTGCCCGGTTCCTGCTCCGCGGGGTCGCTGAGGAACGCCGGAGAGAGCGCGAAGCTCGCGTTCAGCGACTCGTCGGCGACCTCGACCCCGGTCAGCGTCAGTCCGCGCGGCACCGAGTCCGCGATGCACACGGAGGACGGAGCGAGCAGGTCGCCGGAGACGGCGCCGAAGCGGTCGCGGAAGTCGGTCGCCGAGAAGGTCGCACCGGCGGCGGAGACCTCGGCCGGGGTCAGCCGGATGGCGCCGTCCACGGCGGCGAGCTCCATCCCCACGCCCGCGCCGAGCCGGAGGCCCAGCACCTCGACGGAGGCGGTCACGCGCACGAGCGGAGCGTCCAGGGTCACCTCGTCGACAGGAACGGTGCTGCGCTCGGTGACGAGCCGCGAGACCGAGGCCGCGTCGATCGCGACCGTCGTGCTGCCCGACTCGACCGCTCCGACGCCGCTCACCGGCACCCCGATCAGGGTCGCGGCGACGTCGCCGTCGAGCTCGCCGAACGTCACGTCCGAGCTGCGCAGGTCGAGCCGGTCCAGCCGCCCCGAGACGAGCTGCGGGAGCACGGCCCAGCCGGCGACGTCGACGTCCACCGCCCGGTCCGCGGGCAGTGCGAGCGCCTCGCGGAGGCTCGCGGCGGCGCGGTCCGCGACGGCGCGGCGGGCGAGCGAGTCGCCCACCACCGCCGCGACCACGAGCAGCACCAGCACCACGACGACCACCACGGCCGCGCGTCCCCCGCGCCGGCGCCGCGGCGCCGCCCCCGACGCGCTCACATCCGGTCCGGGGCCGTGACGCCCAGCAGGGAGAGCCCGTTGCGGAGCACCTGCCCGGTCGCCTCGTTCAGGCGCAGCCGGGTCGAGTGCACGGCCTCGACCGGGTCCTCGCCCTGCGGCACGACCCGGCAGTTGTCGTACCAGCGGTGGTAGAGGCCGGCGACCTCCTCGAGGTACCGCGCGACGCGGTGCGGCTCGCGCAGCTCCGCGGCGTGCGCCACGATGCGCGGGAACTCCTGCAGGCCGCCGAGCAGCGCCGACTCGGTCGGATGCACCAGCGTCTCGGGCGCGAACGGCTCGACGGGGACGCCCGACGCCGCGGCCTTCGCCGCGACCTGGCGGGTGCGCGCGTGGGCGTACTGCACGTAGTAGACGGGGTTGTCGTTGCTCCGCTTGGTCAGCAGGTCGAGGTCGATGTCGAGGGTCGAGTCGGCCGAGGAGCGCACCAGCGAGTAGCGTGCGGCGTCCACGCCGACGGCCTCCGTGAGGTCCTCCATCGTGACGACGGTCCCCGCCCGCTTGGACATCCGGACCGCCTCGCCGTCGCGGAGCAGGTTGACCAGCTGGCCGATCAGGATCTCGAGGTTCACGCCCGGGGTGTCGCCGAACGCCGCGCACATCGCCATCATCCGGCCGATGTAGCCGTGGTGGTCGGCGCCGAGCATGATGATCGCCCGATCGAAGCCGCGCTCGCGCTTGTCGAGGTAGTAGGCGAGGTCGCCCGCGATGTAGGCCGCCTCCCCGTCGCTCTTGATGATGACGCGGTCGCGGTCGTCGCCGAACGAGGTGGTCCGCAGCCAGGTGGCGCCGTCCGCCTCGAAGATGTGCCCGAGCTCGCGGAGACGCTCGATCGCGCGGTCGACGGCACGCGACTCGTGCAGGGAGTTCTCGTGGAAGTACACGTCGAAGTCGACGCCGAACTCGTGCAGGCTCTGCTTGATCTCGCCGAACATCAGCTCGACGCCGATCGAGCGGAAGGTCTCGGCGAGCTCCTCCTCGGGCAGGACGGCGAGGTCGCCCGGGTAGGCGGCCGCGACGCGCTCGGCGATGTCGCCGATGTAGGCGCCGCCGTAGCCGTCCTCCGGGGTCGGCTCGCCGCGGTGGGCGGCGAGGAGGCTCCGCGTGAAGCGGTCGATCTGCGCGCCGTGGTCGTTGAAGTAGTACTCGCGGGTCACCTCGGCGCCCTGCGAGAGGAGCATCCGGGCCAGGCTGTCGCCGACCGCCGCCCAGCGCGTCCCGCCGATGTGGATGGGGCCGGTGGGGTTGGCGGAGACGAACTCGAGGTTCATCCGGACGCCGGCGTAGGCGGACCCGGTGCCGTAGGCCTCGCCCGCCTCGACGATCGCGCCGGCAAGTGCGCCCGCGGCCGCGGCCTCGAGCCGGACGTTGAGGAAGCCGGGACCGGCGACCTCGACGGTGGCGACGCCCTCGACCGCGCCCAGCCCCTCGGCCAGCTCGGCGGCGAGTTCGCGCGGGTTCGCGCCGACCCGCTTCGCGAGCTTCATCGCGATGTTCGAGGCCCAGTCGCCGTGGTCGCGGTTCTTCGGGCGCTCCAGCACGACGTCCGAGAGCTCGACGCCCGCATCGCTCCCCCGTCGCTGCACGGCGTCGAGGACGAGGGCGTGCAGGGAGGCGGCGAGCTGTTCGGGAGTCACGGGGAGCGATTCTACCGGCCGCCGCGCCCGCGCCCCCCGTCCCTCCTGCACCGCGGGGCCGCTCGGCAGGGCGGCGTTGCTAGGGTGCGACGCATGCGCCGTCCCGCCGCCCTCCTCCTCGTCGCCCTCGCAGCGGCGGCCCTCTCCGGCTGCTCCCCCGCGGCCGACCCGGAGCCGAGCGCGAGCGGCGCCGTCAGCGGCACGCCGATCCCCCTCGCCTGCGAGCAGCTGGTCCCGGCCTCGGCGCTCGCGGGCCTGTGGGGCGGATTCTCCCCGGACGACGGCATCGGGACCACCGCCGTCTCCGAGGAGATCGCCCAGTACGACGGCCTGGTCTGCGGATGGTCCGACGATTCGGGCGCCGAGCTGCAGCTGGCCGTGGCCCACCTCGACCCCGCGGTGATCGAGGCGCTCAAGAACGAGTTCTTCACCACCAGCAAGGCCGTCCCCACCTACGGCAAGCCGCCGGAGATCGAGGGCTACTACCAGGTGGCCGAGGGGCGGGGCGTCGCGGACGCCTTCGTCGGCGAGTACTGGATCGAGGCGTCCAGCGCCTCCTTCGTCGAGCCGGGCGACCCCGAGCCGCTCGTGCGGTCGGCGATCGGCGTCCTCGCCGGCTGAGCCCCGGCGTCAGCCCAGGCGCACCGGCGAGACGTGGTCGTCGACGAGCGCCGCGTCGCAGTCGGCCTCCACGCTCATCCCGGTCAGGCGCAGGTCCGTCAGGTAGCTGCTGAGGAACGCGGTGTCCGCCGTGTCCCGGCCGGACGAGATGCGCAGCATCGACCCGCGCGGAGCCAGCCGGGTCGCGTCCACGACGTGCCAGGCGCCGCCCACCCAGGCCTCCGTGACCGCGTGGAAGTCCCGCGGCTCGAGGCCCGGCGCGTAGACCGCCGTCACCCGGGCGGGGATGTCGAGGGCGCGGAGCAGCCCGGCGACCGTGTGCGCGAAGTCCCGGCACACGCCCTGGCCGCTCTCGATGACCTGCGCCGCTCCCCCGGTGCCGACCGTCGACCCGTAGACGTACGACAGGTGGCCGTGCACCCATTCCTCGACGGCCGTCAGCGCCTCGAAGCCCCGGGCCCGCCCGAACTCGCGCCGGGCGATCCCGCCGAGCACGTCCGCCTCGGCGTACCGGCTCGGCCGCAGGTACTCGACGAGCTCGAGCTCGCTCGGCTCGTCCGGAGCGCCGTGGCCGGCGACCCGCGCCCGGTACTCGACCCGCAGGTCGCCCTCGTTCCCCGCGACGCGGTGCACGCGGGCGCCGTGCCGCGCCGGGAACTCCCGCACCGGCACGTCCTGCCCGTCGAGCCGGACGGTGAAGGAGTCCTCGAACGAGTCGCCCGTGGGCGTCGCCGCCACCAGGAAGATCAGGTCGGTCGGGCCGTTCAGACGCAGATCCAGCGAGGCGGAGACGGTGCGCAGCATGGCTCCATCGTGGCATGCGCGAGGACCGCTCCCGGCGTCGGGGCCCGCCCCGCCCGGGTGCTAATGTGGTCAGGCACTCCTGGCCCCCATAGCTCAGGGGATAGAGCACTGCCCTCCGGAGGCAGGGGCGTAGGTTCGAATCCTACTGGGGGCACATCGGCGGTCCTCCGCTCCCCTCCCTCGCACATGGGCGCTCAGCCCCGGTGCTCGACGCCCCTCGAGGCGCACCCCTCCATCACGGACCGAGCGGCGTCACCCGGTGGGCGACCGAGTCCGACCGTGGCGCTCCTCACCCGGCGCTCCGACACTCCCGAGACAGCACGAAGGCCCGCGATCGTCGATCACGGGCCTTCGGAACGTTCACCACCGGCACTCGGCCGGTCGGGCTCACTCGTAGAGGTGGAAGGTGCCGGCGCAGTCGGCCGAGCAGAAGCCGTCGCGGCGACGGGCCGAGGCCGCTCCGCAGGCTTCGCAGCGGCGGCGTCCGAGCATCCGCGAGATCAGGCTCTGAGGCGCCGACGCGACCACCGAGACCGGGGTGTCGGGGCGCACGGGGGCTCCCGTGGTCGAATCGAGCTGGATCCCAGCGGTGTCGAGCGTGGCGCGAAGCATCCGTGTTCCTTCCGATCGGTGAACCATGTGCGAGCACTGTATTGCCAGTCCCTGAGATTCTGCGAAGGGCTTGACGCGGCTCGCGATCGAGAGTAGCCGAAATCGACATCTGTCGGTCAGTCGGGATCGACCCGGGGAACGACGAACAGCCGCGCCCCCTCCTGGCGGAGAGAGGCACGGCTGTTCGGGTGTCGGGGATCGGTGGGCGGACGACGCCGGAGCTCATGGGAGCGGAGCGTCGGGCCCGGAACGACCGGGAAGTGGGCCTAGTACGCGCCGCTGGTGCTCCGGGTGTCGATCGCCACCGTCTGTGCGGGAACCGGCGCCGGTCGCAGGGCGGGGAGCGAGGCGCTCCTGCCCGTGCGGAACGGCAGCAGGACGAGCATGACGGGGAGAAGGACGATCCACAGGAGGACCGACAGCGCGAGACGCGCCCAGATGGAAAGAATATTGAGCATGTTTGTGCCGCCTTCGGGTGACGGTAGAGGTGAACTTCGCGAACAGTATCATCGGGCCGACGGGGGGAGAAGAGTAGAATTGCGCCACTGATCGCGCCTCTCCCGCCACGCCCCCGAGCGGTCTATTACTCCTCATTCGTCGCCCAGCGCCGATCGGATGGGTCGATCCCGCATCCGATCGACACACGGCCCGCGCAGTGCGTCCTCCGAAGAGCCGGGCCGTAGGGTGAGCGCGTGAAGATCCTTGTCGTCGAAGACGATCCAGCCATGGGTGAGGCCCTCGTCGGCGGCCTCGAAGACGCCGGCTACGAGGCCGTGCTCACCACGAACGGCATCGACGCGCTCGTCGCGTTCAGCAACGCCGAGTTCTCGGCCGCCATCGTGGACGTCATGCTCCCGGCGATGTCGGGCTTCGAGATCTGCCGCCGGATCCGCGAGCTCGGCCGGCCCACGCCGATCATGCTGCTGACCGCGCGGGACGCGATCGAGGACCGCGTCTTCGGGCTCGACGCCGGAGCGGACGACTACCTCACCAAGCCGTTCGCGTTCACCGAGCTCAACGCGCGGCTCCGGGCCCTCCTGCGCCGCAGCCCGTCGCTGATGTCCACCTCGATCGACGTCGGACGCATCACCGTGGACGGATCGAGCATCCGGCGCACCGCCGACGGCTCGCGCATCCACGTCAGCCCGAAGGAGCTCGAGCTCCTCAAGCTCCTCATCACTCCCGTCGGCTCCGTGGTGACCCGCCAGCGGATCCTCTCCGAGATCTGGGGCGGCGGCGAGATCGTCGACAACAACATCGTTGACCAGTACGTCAGCTACCTGCGCAAGAAGCTCCCGACCGAGGACACGGGCGTCAGCATCGTGACTGTCCGCGGCAAGGGATACTTCCTCCGCCCGGTCGAGTAGCCCGTGTCGCGGATGAGCACGGCACGCCGCCGGGTCGGCGCGCTCTCGATCCGCGCGAGGATCACCGTGGGAACGGTCGCTGTGGCGACCGCCCTCTTCGCGCTCGCGGCGCTGCTCTTCTACCAGGTGGTCACCGGCATCGTCGACCGCAGCGAGCGGACGATCCTGATGTCGATCGAGGACGAGGTGCGCCGCGACATCTCGGCGGGCAACGTCCCGCGGACGCAGGGCTCGTCGACGGGCCAGCTGTTCCTCGCCCTCGCGCCCGACGGGAGCGTCAGCACCTCGACCATGCCCTCGCGCCTGAGCGGCGAGGTGCTCAGCGCTCTGGCGGAGGAGCCCGCCGACACCTCGCCCCGGTACGCCGACGTGACGACGGCGAACGGCAGCTACCTGGTCCGCTTCACGGCCATCGAGAGCGATCGCGGCGTCTGGCAGGTCGCCTCCGCCCGCGATCAGGCCGCGTCGCAGCTCGTCCTCGACGACTTCGCCCACGTGCTCGTCTACGCCGCGATCTTCCTCGTCGTCACGTTCGGGCTCGCCTCGTGGATCCTGACGGGCGCGGCCCTCGCCCCGGTGCGCCGGATGCGGGCGCGCGCGGATCAGATCGCCGCCGAGCCCGGGCAGGGCGACCAGCTCCCGGTCGTCGGCACGCGCGACGAGATCGACGAGCTCGCGGTGACGCTGAACGCGTTCCTGACCAAGCAGACCGCGTCGCTGGCCCGGGAGAAGCAGATGGTGTCGGATGCGAGCCACGAGCTCCGCACTCCCCTCGCCGCGCTCTCCGCGCAGCTCGAGATCGCCCACCACCGTGTCGACGACCCGGTCGCGGTCGACCGGGTCATCCTCGACGCGCAGAAGAGCGTCGACCGGCTCGTGCGCCTCGCATCCGCCCTCCTCGACATCTCGCGCATCGAGAGCCGCACCGTCCGCCCGACCGCTCCCTTCGCCGAGCTCGTCGACGAGCTGGTGGGCGCCGTCGACCGCACCCGCCTGCTCGCCTCGGAGTCGGGGGTGGAGATCGACTACGAGATCGACGAGCGCGAGCCCGCGCGGCTCTACGCGGTCGCGTCCCAGGACTTCGGCCGGGTGATCGACAACCTCGTGAGGAACGCGATCCAGGCGATGAACGGCGGCGGCATGATCGTCGCCTCCCTCTCGCAGTCGGACGGGCGCCTGATGCTCAGCGTCTCGGACGACGGACCGGGGATGCCCGACGCCTTCATCCCGGTCGCCTTCGACCGCTTCTCCCGCCCGGACGACTCCCGGACCCTCGCCTCCGGCGGCAGCGGTCTCGGACTGGCCCTGGTGCACACCACCGTGCTCTCGGCCGGCGGGACGGTCGCCCTGGTCAACCGCTCCCCCCGGGGTCTCGCGGTCGACATCGTCCTCCCGCCCGTCGGCTCCGCCTGAGCCGCCCCGCCCCGGGAACGACGAAGGCCCCCGGCGGACCGGGGGCCTTCGTGGAGGATCGTCAGCGCGGGTCGTCCTCGGGGCGGACGGGCTGCGGCTGCGGGTCGCCGACCGCGGCGGGCGGCGGAGCCCAGGTCGTCTGCGGCGCCTCCGCCGGGGAGGTGCCGCCGTCGAGCAGGTTGCGCGCGCGGTTGACCACCTCGGGGTCCACGAGCACGGAGTAGCTGGTCGCGATCACCTGCATGGTCGAGGTGAAGTCGCGACGGCGGCGGTTCACGGCGTAGGAGGCGAGCCCGAAGAGCATCCCGAAGCCGGCGCCGAGGAGGACCGCCGCGATGAGGAAGGAGAGCTCCGTCGTCGGCGAGAAGATGATGAGCAGGAGGCCCAGGAAGACGCCGAGCCAGGCGCCGGAGGCCGCTCCGGCGAGGGCGACGCGGCCCCAGGTCAGCTTGCCGGTCACCCGCTCGACGCTCTTGAGCTCGTTGCCGATGATGGCGAGCTGGCGCACCGGGAAGTCGGCGCGGGCGAGCACGTCGACGGCGGCCTGCGCCTCCTGGTACGTGTCGAACGTGGCGAGGATCTCCCCGCGCGGGATCGTGGGGAAGGCCGGCCCTCGGCCGCTGAACGGCGTCTGCTGAGTCACCCGGACAGAATCGCACAGGCCACTTGAAGGTCTCTGAACGGATTCGGAGAACCGGCCGAGGGCGAGCCGGGAACGCTCGGCGTCCGCCCGGCTGCACGGGACTAGGTTTGTAGCCGTGAGTTCCGCCAGAGTCTTCGTCGCGCGCTTGGCCGGATGCAGTGTCTTCGACCCGGCCGGCGATCGCGTCGGCAAGGTCCGCGACGTGCTCCTGGTCTACCGGCAGAACGATGCCCCGCGGGTGGTCGGCCTGGTGGTCGAGATCCCCGGGCGCCGTCGCGTCTTCGTGTCGATCGGCCGGGTCACCAGCATCGGCAGCGGCCAGATCATCACCACCGGGCTCATCAACGTGCGCCGCTTCGAGCAGCGGGGCGGCGAGGTCCGCGTCATCGCCGAGCTCCTCGGCCGCCGGGTGAGCTTCGTGGACGGCTCCGGTGACGCGGTCGTCGAGGACGTCGCGATCGAGGAGGCCGCTCCCGGCGAGTGGGAGCTCGCGCAGCTCTTCGTCCGCCGGCCCAAGACCAGCCCCTCCCCCTTCGCCAAGGGCGCGACCGCCTTCGCCGGCTGGCGCGAGGTCCGCGAGAGCGTCTCGACCGAGGCGCAGTCCGCCGAGCAGTACGTCGCCAGCCTCTCCGAGCTCAAGCCCGCCGACCTCGCCAGCACGCTCCTCGACCTGCCGCAGCAGCGGATGCTCGAGGTCGCCGGCGAGCTCTCGGACGACCGCCTCGCGGACGTGCTCGAGGAGATGCCCGAGAGCGAGCAGGTCGAGATCCTCGGCCGGCTCGACGACGACCGCGCCGCCGACGTCCTCGACCAGATGCAGCCGGACGACGCGGCCGACCTGATCGCCCAGCTCTCGGAGGAGCGCGGCGAGGCGCTCCTGGAGCTGATGGAGCCCGAGGAGGCGGACGACGTCCGCATGCTCCTCACCTACGCTCCGGAGTCCGCCGGCGGTCTGATGACCACGGAGCCGATCATCGTCTCCTCCGAGGCGACCGTCGCCGAGGGCCTCGCTCTCATCCGCCGCCACGAGCTCGCCCCGGCCCTCGGCGCCGCCGTCTGCGTCACGCTGCCGCCCTACGAGCCGCCGACCGGCCGCTTCCTCGGCATGGTGCACTTCCAGCGGATGCTCCGCTACCCGCCGCACGAGCGCCTCGGCACCCTGCTCGACCAGAGCATGGACCCGATCACGCCCGAGACCTCGGCGGCCGAGGTCGCCCGGATCCTGGCCAGCTACAACCTCGTCTCGGTGCCCGTCGTCGACGCGTCCCACCGCCTCGTCGGCGTCGTGACCATCGACGACGTCCTCGACTACCTCCTCCCCGACGACTGGCGCAGCCACGGCGACGACGACGAACCGAGGAAGCCGGTGACGACGGCGACGCAGGGCGTCCCGCTCGTGCCGCCGGCACCCGCGGCGACAGGCAGGACACGACGGGGACGGAGGGGCGCGCGTGGCTAGGGACACCAAGCAGGACCGGCGCCTGGACGCTCCGAAGGGCTTGCGCACCCGCGTCCTCTCCCGGCGGAACCGCCCGAGCAGTGACCGCTTCGGCCGCCTGACCGAGTCGTTCGCCCGCGGCATGGGCACGCCGTGGTTCCTGGTCGGGATGACGATCTTCTGCGTCTTCTGGCTGATGTTCAACACCTACGGGCCCGCGGACGCTCGCTTCGACTCTCAGGCCCTCGGCTTCACGGTGCTGACGCTGATCCTCTCGCTGCAGGCCTCCTACGCCGCGCCGCTGCTGCTGCTCGCGCAGAACCGACAGGACGACCGCGACCGCGTGCAGATCGAGCAGGACCGGCAGCGGGCCGAGCGCAACCTCGCGGACACCGAGTACCTCGCGCGCGAGGTCGTGGCCCTGCGCCTGGCGATCCGCGACATGGCGAGCAAGGACTTCATCCGCTCGGAGCTGCGCGGCCTGCTCGAGGAGCTCGAGAAGGATCGGGCGCAGGAGCCCGAGCGGCGCGATGCCTGACGTCGCCGCCATCGAGACCGCCGTCAGGACGGCGCTGGCCCGCGTCGTCGATCCGGAGATCCGGAAGCCCATCACCGATCTCGACATGCTCGAGTCGGTCGAGGCGGCCGCCGACGGAGCCGTCCGCGTCGCGATCCGGCTGACCATCGTCGGCTGCCCGGCCGCCTCCGCGATCGAGCGCGACGTACGCGAGGCCGCGGCCTCGGCTCCCGGAGTCACGGCGGTCGACGTCGTGGTCGGAGTCATGACGCCGGCGCAGCGCACCGCCCTCACCGAGCGCCTCCAGGGCGGCCGCCGGAGCATGCCCTTCGGCCCGGACTCGCTCACCCGCGTGTACGCGGTCACCAGCGGCAAGGGCGGCGTCGGCAAGTCGACCGTCACCGCCAACCTCGCGGTCGCCCTCGCTCAGCGGGGTCTCGCGGTCGGCCTCGTGGACGCCGACGTGCACGGCTTCTCCATCCCCGGCCTGCTCGGCTTGATGCACGACGGGCGCGTCGCGGGGCCCACCCGCGTCGGCGAGCTGATGCTGCCGCCGGTGGCGCACGGGGTGAAGGTCATCTCGATCGGGATGTTCCTCGAGGGCGACACCCGCGGGGCGGCCGTCTCCTGGCGCGGGCCCATGCTGCACCGCACGATCTCCCAGTTCCTCACCGACGTGTACTTCGGCGACCTCGACGTGCTCCTGCTCGACCTGCCTCCCGGCACGGGGGATGTGGCGATCTCCATCGGGCAGCTGCTCCCCCATGCGGAGGTCCTCATCGTCACCACGCCGCAGCCGGCGGCCGCCGACGTGGCCGAGCGCAGCGGCGCGCTCGCCCGCCAGTCGGGTCAGCGCATCGTCGGAGTGGTCGAGAACATGTCCGGACTCCCGCAGCCCGACGGCTCGGTGCTGGAGCTCTTCGGCAGCGGAGGCGGGGCCGAGGTCGCGCGTCGGCTCACCGCGACGGGCGACGAGGTGCCGCTGCTCGCGTCGCTGCCGATCTCCGTCGCGCTGCGGGCGGGGGGCGACGAGGGCGTGCCCGTCGTCGTCGGCGATCCGGAGGATCCTGCTGCCCGGGCGATCGACGCCCTGGCGGCGACGCTCGCCGCGCGGCCGCGGGGACTGACCGGCCGTCGGCTTCCGCTTGCCGTCGGCTGACGCCTCCGCGCGGCTTCGTGCGGGCGGCGTCGGTCGAGGGGCCCGCCCGGGGCTACTCGTGGAGCAGGGCTCAGGTGGCCTCGGAGTCGATCGGCGGCGGCGCGACGCTCGAGAGCGTGCCGGAGGAGACGGAGCGCTGCATCGTCGTGTAGTAGCTGTCCTGCGCGGAGCCGGTGCCGCCCGGCACGACCGGAGCGGCGACAGCGGTGGGCGGCTTCACGGTGGGGACCGGGTCGTCCTCGAGCAGGGCGTCGCGGATGATGCGGCGGGGATCGTACTGGCGCGGGTCGAGCTTCTTCCAGTCGACGTCGTTGAACTCGTCGCCCATCTCGTCCTTGACGCGCTCCCGGGCCTGCGTGGCGAATCCGCGCACCTTGCGCACGAGCTGCCCGAGCTGGGCGGCGTAGTGCGGGAGGCGGTCGGGACCCAGCACGAAGACGGCGATGACCCCGATGATGAGGAGCTTGTCGAACGTCAGACCGAACACGAGGACAACACTAACCCGCCGCGCCTCCCTCGCGGAGCCCGCGCGCCACCGTACCCTGACGATGCCCGGGCGCGATCCGCCCGGTGCACCGATCAGAGGAGCGCCCCCGTGTCCGACAAGGATGCCAACTGGAAGTACGCCGAGGACGCGGTCGTCGAGTCGGAGGCCATCGCCTCGGCCCGCCGGCTCTCGGTCGAGCTGGGCATCGACGCCGTCTCCCCCTCGATCGGCGCGCAGGCCGCGCTGGTCGCCGCCGCGGCGCGCGCGACCTCCATCATCGAGATCGGCACCGGCACCGGAGTGAGCGGCCTGTGGCTGCTCGACGGCGCCCCCGAGGCCATGCTCACCTCGATCGACTCCGAGGCGGTGCACCAGCAGCACGCGCGCGCCCAGTTCCACGAGGCGGGCATCTCGCCCAACCGGCTCCGGCTCATCCCGGGCCGCGCCCTCGAGGTGCTGCCCCGCATGAACGAGAACTCCTACGACATCGTCTTCGTCGACGGCGATCCGCTGCAGGTCATCGAGAACGTCGAGCACGCGCTGCGGCTCGTCCGTCCGGGCGGGACGGTCCTCGTCCCCCACGCGCTCTGGCGCGGACGCGTGGCCAACCCCGCGCAGCGCGACGAGATCGCGACGGCGTTCCGCACGCTGGTGGCCGAGGTCTGCGCCTCCCCCGCCGTGGTCAGCGTGCTCTCGCCGATCGGCGACGGCCTGCTGCAGGCCAACAAGCGCCGCGCCTGACGAGCGCGGCCGACCGGGGACAGACGGAACGCCCGCCGCACGGTGTGCGACGGGCGTTCACGACGGTGCGGATCAGGCGGGAGACACCACCGACGCGAGCGCGTCGTGCAGCTCTTTCGCCTCTGCATCGTTGACCGAGACGACGAGGCGTCCGCCTCCTTCGAGCGGAACGCGCACGACGATGAGTCGGCCCTCCTTAACAGCCTCCATCGGTCCGTCTCCGGTCCTCGGCTTCATGGCCGCCATAGAGTTCCCCTTTCGTGACGTATCCCCCTATTATCGTGCATCCGCGGAGGTGTTCCGAACCGCGCCCGGAAGTCGGGCGTCAGCCGATCACGGCGGGGACCAGTCGCCGGGGGTGAACACCCAGCACAGCAGCACCCAGACGATCTGCCCGACGATCGATGCGGCCACCACGAACACCCTCAGGAGGGTCGACCGCGGCACCGCGAGCGCCCCGGCCAGCGGGAACATCGGCATCAGGATGCGGAACGTGCTCGACTGCGGGTAGAAGAACGCGAAGAGGTAGATCGCGTAGCCGCCGACCCAGAGCCGCGAGAAGACGTCGAGGCTGCGCGTGGCCCGCGAGAACAGGATCGCCAGGAATCCGAGCACCACCACGACGGTGATGCCCATGCCCGTGATCGGCGAGCCGAACCAGAGGCCTCCCCACCAGCCCCCACCGGCGAACCAGGAGGTGAAGGGGATGAGCTCGCCCTCGCCGATGAAGACGCTGCGCCAGGCGAGCTCGGTGTCGGTGTAAGCGGTGAAGGAGCCGGTCACGGCCCAGGCGATGAGCAGCCAGGCGAAGCCCACCGCGAGGGACCAGACCGTGAGGGAGACCGTGAAGGCGAACTCCCGGCGGGCGAACGGCTCGGTGCCGCGCACGTGGCGCCAGACGCGGTAGAGGAAGTAGAGGCCCGTCATCGCCGCGATCGCGAGGCCGCTCGGGCGCAGGAGCCCCACGATAAGCACGACGGGGAACGTCCAGATCCACTTGCGGCGAACCAGCAGGAGGAGCAGCACGGCCGTCAGGAGGATGCCGCCGGACTCCGCGTAGCCGATCTGCAGGATCGGGGACGTCGGAGCGACGCAGAAGAAGACGATCCCCATCAGCGCCTGGCCCTCGCTGAGCGAGACGCGGAACAGCCGGTAGATCACCAGGCACGCCGCTGCACTGCAGACCAGGGCGACGAGCACCGCCGCGTTCGCCCAGTCGAGCCCGGTGATGTTCATCAGGCCGCGGACGGTGAACGGGTAGACGGGCATGAACGCCCAGGGGTTCTGCTCCACGGCTCCGGACGGCGAGAGCGGCAGGACCGACGGGTACCCCGTCATCCCGATCCGCTCGTACCAGCCGCCGTCCCACGTCGTCGCGAACCGGACGTAGGTGTCGCGGAGTCCCGTCCACTCGACGCCCTGACGCACGGCGCCGACGCGGAGCATGATCACGGTCGTGACGACCCGGGACACGGCGAAGACCAGGAGCACCTGGATCCACCACGGGATCCTCCGGAGCAGACCCCAGCGGGAGCGGGACGGGGAGGCGTCCTCCGTCTCCGGCGCGATCGCGGTGGCGCTCACGCGAGCGGCCCGCGGTCCGTCGAGGAGGCGGTCGTCAGCGGGGAGCGGGCGGGTGTCGCCGCGGCTCGCCGGCGGGTCGGCCGGAGGAGGGGCGACGCGTGTCGCGGCTCACCGGCTGGCGTGAGGGGAGACATTCCGACGAGCATACCCGTGCGGGAGTCGGGAGTCCCCGGAGGAGCACCGCGCCGGGCGGGCGCGCGGCACGATCACGGCGGAGTCCAGTCCGATCCGGCGACGGCCCAGCAGATCGAGATCCAGACGATCTGGCCGCCGATCCCGAGCAGGACCAGCGCGACGCGGAAGACCGGCGAGCGCGGCACCGCCAGCGCTCCGACGAGCGGGAACATCGGGCCCAGCAGCCGGAAGGTGCTCGACTGCGGGAAGAAGAACGCCAGCAGGTAGACGCCGTACCCGGCGACCCAGGCCCGGCTGAAGAGATCGAGCCGCCGTGTCCACGGTGCGGCGAGGATCCCGACGAACGCCGCCAGCAGGAGCACCACCAGCACGACGCCGACGGCCGGAGCACCGAACCACCACGAGCCCCACCAGGCGCCGCCCTGGAACCACGGGGTCAGCGGGAGCAGCTCCTGGTAGCCGATGTAGACCGCACGCCACGCCAGCTCGGTATCGGTGTACGCGGTCATCGACCCGGTGACGGCCCACGCCACGGCGGGCCAGAGGAAGCCGACCACGAGCCCCCACGCCGTCAGGCCCACAGCCGGCAGCCACTCCGACCGCGGGAACGGCTCCGTGCGGCGCCGGACGAACCGGTAGACGACGTACAGGCCGAGCGCGGCGGCGAAGGCGAGCCCGCTCGGCCGGGTCAGGCCCAGCAGCAGCACGACGGGCACGACCGCGAGCCAGCGCCGCCGCACCAGGAGGAGGAGCGTGACCGCGGTCAGGAGCATCGCCATCGACTCCGCGTAGGCGAGCTGCATCAGCGGCGAGGTCGGCGCCACGCAGAACAGCAGCACCGCCGTCAGCGACTGCGACTCGCCGAGGGAGTGCCGGAAGAGGCGGTACAGGACGAGGCAGGCTCCGGCTCCGCACAGGACGGAGACGGTCACGGCGGCCGGAGCCCAGGTGAGGCCGGTGACCGCCATCAGCGCCTTCACGACGCCCGGGTAGAGCGGCATGAAGGCCCAGGCGTTCTCCCCCACGTGGCCGTCCTGCGTGATCGGCAGGAAGCCGGGGTACCCGGTGGCCGCGATGATCTCGTACCAGCGGCCGTCCCACATCGATGCGAAGGCCGAGTAGGACGGGGAGGGTCCGGTCCACGGGTTCGCGAGCTGGTGCGCGGCGAACTGCAGCAGGATCACCGTCGTGACCACGCGGGTCGCGATGTACACCAGGAGGACCCGCGCCCACCACGGGACCAGGCGCAGGCGGAGGCGGACGGGGACGGCCGTGGCGCTCGCGCTCACGAGGACGCGGTCAGCCAGCGGCGGAGGCCCTCGGTGCACTCGGTGATCTCGTGCACCGCCACGCGCTCGTCGTCGGCGTGGGCCCGGAGCGGGTCGCCCGGTCCGTAGTTGACAGCCGGGATGCCCATGGCGGAGAACCGCGCGACGTCGGTCCAGCCGTACTTGGGCTTCGCCTCGGCTCCGACGGCGGAGAGGAAGGCCTGGGCCAGAGGTGCGTCCAGCCCCGGGCGGGCGCCCTCGGCCAGATCGTCCACCGTCACCTCGAACCCCTCGAAGAGCTCCTCGAGGTGAGCGAGCGCCTCCTCCCCGGACCGGTCGGGGGCGAAGCGGTAGTTGACCTGCACCGTGCAGAGGTCCGGGATCACGTTGCCCGCGACCCCGCCGGTGACGCGCACGGCGTTGACGCCCTCGCGGTACACGAGGCCCTCGACCTCGACCTCGCGCGGTACGTAGGCGGCGAGGCGGTCGAGGATCGGCGCCGCCGCGTGGATCGCGTTCTCGCCGACCCAGCTGCGGGCGGAGTGGGCGCGGACGCCGCGGGTGACCACGTCGACCCGGAGCGTCCCGTTGCAGCCGCCCTCCACTGCTCCGCTCGTCGGCTCGCCGAGCACGGCGAAGTCGGCGGAGAAGAGGTCGGGGCGGTGCCGGGAGAGACGGCCGAGGCCGTTGAGGTCCGCTGCGACCTCCTCGTTGTCGTACCACATCCAGGTGATGTCGACGGCCGGATCGGAGAGCTCGGCGGCGAGGACGAGCTGCACCGCCACTCCGGCCTTCATGTCGACGGTCCCGCGGCCGACCAGGTGCTCGACGCCGTCGATCGTCTCGGCGACGACGGGCAGGTTGCCGTTGACCGGCACCGTGTCGAGGTGCCCGGCGATCACGACGCGCTGGGCGAGGCCGAGGTTCGTCCGCGCCACGACGGTGTGGCCGTCGCGGATGACCTCGAGGTGGTCGTACTGCTCGAGCGCCCACTGCACCGCGTCCGCGATCTCGAGCTCGTCGCCCGAGACGGACGGGATGTCGCAGAGGATCCGCGTCAGGGCGACCGGATCGGTGCGCAGATCGAGCGGAGGGGCGGTGGTCGGATCGGCCATGCGCCCCAGGGTAGCGGCCGGACGCTCCGCGCTACCCTGATCGGCATGACCCTCGAGCACTCCGCAGACTCCTCCGCGCCCGCCTCCGCCTGGGGATACGGGCTCGCCACCGTGGCCGCCGACGGCACCGTCCTCGACACCTGGTTCCCGGAGCCGCGCCTCGGCACCATCCCGGCCGGCCGCGACCCCTGGATCGTGCCGGCGGAGTTCGAGGAGCAGGCCGGCGAGGATCCGCGCCGCGAGGTCCGCATCGACGTGGTCACGCTGCAGATCGACGTGCAGGCGCCGCCCGCCTCCACGTCCGACGCCTACCTGCGGCTGCACCTGCTCTCGCACCTCCTGGTCCGCCCGAACGAGGTGAACCTCGACGGCGTCT
Organism: Rathayibacter sp. RFBD1; assembly: GCF_002932915.1. Taxonomy (NCBI): domain Bacteria; kingdom Bacillati; phylum Actinomycetota; class Actinomycetes; order Micrococcales; family Microbacteriaceae; genus Rathayibacter; species Rathayibacter sp. RFBD1. The sequence goes on along the minus strand of NZ_PSWQ01000020.1, from coordinate 194,232 downwards.
TCGCCCACCTGCCGAACGTGGTGTGGACGAACGCCGGTCCGGTCTCGCCGGAGTCGTTCACCCGCCTGCGCCCCTCGCTCCGGCGCCACGGCATCCAGGCCACCGGCATCGACAAGTTCCCGCGGCTGACCGACTACGTCACCCCCGCGAAGGTGCGCATAGCGGACACCTCGCGCGTCCGCCTCGGGGCGCATCTGGCACCCGGCACGACGGTGATGCACGAGGGCTTCGTCAACTTCAACGCCGGGACCCTCGGCAGCTCGATGGTCGAGGGGCGCATCTCGCAGGGCGTCGTGGTCGGCGACGGCTCGGACATCGGCGGCGGCGCGTCCATCATGGGCACCCTCTCGGGCGGAGGAGTGCAGCGCGTCTCGATCGGCGCGCGGGCGCTGCTGGGTGCGAACTCGGGCATCGGCATCTCCCTCGGCGACGACACCGTCGTCGAGGCCGGCCTCTACGTGACCGCCGGCACCAAGGTCGTCGTGGTCGGCGGAGCGCCGCGCGCCGACGGCGCCCCGCAGACCGTGAAGGCCGTGCAGCTCTCGGGCGTGCCGAACCTGCTCTTCCGCCGCAACTCACTCACCGGAGCTGTCGAGGTCCTCCCCCGCACCGGCGCCGGCATCGAGCTGAACGCCGCCCTGCACGCCTGAGGACGGGCGTCCGGCGCCGCCGGGCCCAGCAGGCGGCACCCCGGGACGAACCGTGCTGATCGAGTCCGCGGCGACCACGCCGCTCTGCGTCCCGCCTCGAAGGAGAGGTTCGAGCCTCGGACGGCTGACGAGAGGCGGGTGCGCTGCACAGCGAGAGCCCGCCCCCGGCGGGGACGGGCTCTCGGGGACCGGTCAGCGGTCGGTCGGCCAGTGGCGCTCGGGTGACCCCATGTAGAGCTGCTGCGGGCGGCCGATCTTGGTCTGCTTGTCGGTGTTCATCTCGCGCCAGTGGGCGATCCAGCCGGGCAGGCGGCCGATCGCGAAGAGCACGGTGAACATCCGGGTCGGGAAGCCCATCGCCTTGTAGATGACGCCCGTGTAGAAGTCGACGTTCGGGTAGAGGCGCCGCTCCTTGAAGTAGTCGTCCTCGAGAGCGAGGGCCTCGAGCTCCATCGCGATGTCGAGCAGCGGGTCCTTCACGCCGAGGGCCTGCAGGACCTCGGAGGCGCTCTCCTTGACCAGCTTCGCGCGCGGGTCGTAGTTCTTGTACACCCGGTGGCCGAAGCCCATCAGGCGCACGCCCTCCTCCTTGTTCTTCACCCGCTCGACGAACGTCGACACGCTCTCGCCCGACTCGCGGATCCGGCCGAGCATGGTGAGCACCGCCTCGTTCGCTCCGCCGTGCAGAGGGCCGAACAGGGCGTTGATGCCGGCCGAGACGGAGGCGTAGAGGTTCGCCTCGGTGGAGCCGACGAGGCGGACGGTCGACGTCGACGCGTTCTGCTCGTGGTCCTCGTGGAGGATCAGGAGGCGGTCGAGCGCCTTCGAGAGCACCGGGTCGACCTGGTACTGCTCGGCCATCGTTCCGAAGTTGAGGCGGAGGAAGTTGTCGACGAAGCTCAGCGAGTTGTCCGGGTAGAGGAACGCCTGGCCGATCGCCTTCTTGTGGGCGTACGCCGCCATCACGGGCAGCTTCGCCAGGAGGCGGATCGTGGTGAGCTCCACCGCCTCCGGATCCTTCGGGTTGGAGCTGTCCTCGTAGTACGTCGACAGGGCCGAGACTCCGGCCGAGAGCACCGACATGGGGTGCGCGCTGTGCGGGAGCGCGTCGAAGAAGCGCTTGAGGTCCTCGTGGAGGAGCGTGTGGCGGCGGATGCGCTCGTCGAAGCCCGCGAGCTCGTCGGCCGTCGGCAGCTCGCCGTAGATGAGGAGCCAGGCCACCTCGAGGTAGGTCGCGTTGGTGGCCACCTCCTCGATCGGGTAGCCGCGGTAGCGGAGGATCCCCTGGTCGCCGTCGATGTAGGTGATCTGCGACTTGGTCGCCGCCGTGTTCACGAAGCCGTAGTCGAGCGACATGAAGCCGGTCTGCTTCGACAGGGTCGAGAAGTCGATGCTCGAGGAGCCGTCGACGCTGCGCAGGACCGGGAAGTCCGCGGTGCGGTCGCCGAAGGTGAGCGTGACCTTCTCGGGGAGCTCCTGCTCCGCCGGCGCGGGCGGCGGCGTCGTGGCGCTCCCGGTCGCGGGCTCCGTGGAGCCCACCGTCGCGGTTCCGTCGCTCTGCGTGCCGGATTCGGTCACAACGCCTCCCAGGTCGTCGCGGTCGCACCCCGGAAGCGCTCGCGCGGAGCGGGCGGCGCCGGGTCTGGATCGTGGTGCAGCCGGGGCCTCGCGAGGCGCCGTCGACCGAACCACATACAGCCTATGGGCAAAGCGGGGGCACTGTGACATCGCCCAGCGCTGGGGCCGGGGCCTTGTCGGAACCCGCCAGGATCGGCCGGGTCGAGCCCTTCAGAGGCCGCCGGACAGGCGCTCGACGGCCGCGTCGATCCGCTCGTCGGAGGCCGTCAGCGAGAGGCGCACGTGCTCGGGGAAGCCCTCCCCGTAGAAGACGCCGGGGCCCGCGAGGACGCCGAGGCGGGCGAGGCGGTCGATGGACTCCCAGGCCGGGCGGCCCTCGGTCGCCCACAGGTAGAGGCCGGCCTCGCTGCGGTCGATCCGGAAGCCCGCGGACTCGAGGGCGGGCCGGAGGCGGTCGCGGCGGGAGCGGTAGCGCTCCTTCTGCGCGGCGACGTGCTCGTCGTCGGCGAGGGCGACGATCATCGCCTCCTGCAGCGGACCGGGCACGATCATGCCCGCGTGCTTGCGGACGGTCACCAGGCGCGCGATCAGGGCCGCGTCCCCGGCGACGAAGGCGGCGCGGTAGCCGGCGAGGTTCGACTGCTTGCTCATCGAGTAGACGCCGAGGACCCCGGTGCGGTCCTCCCCCACCACGCGCGGGTCGAGGACGCTCGGGATCGGCTCGTCGGCCCAGCGGCCGTCCCAGCCGAGCTCGGCGTAGCACTCGTCCCCCGCGATCACAGCGCCCAGCTCACGGGCACGCGCGACGGCGCGCTGCAGGGCGGGCACGTCGAGCACGGCGCCATCGGGATTGCCGGGAGAGTTGAGCCAGACCAGGCGGGTCGTCGCGGGCCACTCGGCGGGGTCGTCGGAGGCGAGCGCCTCGGCCCCGGCGATCGCCGCGCCCATCGCGTACGTCGGGTACGCGGCGCGCGGATGCACGACCACGTCCCCCTCCCCGAGTCCGAGGAGGAAGGGCAGCCAGGCGACGAGCTCCTTGGAGCCGATCGTCGGCAGGACCTCGTCGACTCCGAGGCCCTCGACTCCGCGCCGCCGCGCGTACCAGGCGGCGATCGCCTCGCGAAGAGCGGGCGTGCCCACGGTCGTGGGGTACGCGTGCGAGTCCGTCGCGCGGGCGAGCGCGTCGCGGATCGGGGCGGGCGTCGGGTCCACCGGCGAGCCGATCGACAGGTCGACGATCCCGCCGGGGTGCTCCGCCGCCGTGCGGGCGAAGGGCGCCATCAGGTCCCAGGGGTAGTCGGGCAGCGCGCCGAGGGCCACGGGAGCGGCCTCAGTGGCTCTGCGGAGGCAGCGCCGCGATGACCGGGTGGTCCTTCGCGATCACGCCGACCTTGGCGGCTCCGCCCGGGGAGCCGATCTCGTCGAAGAACTCGACGTTGGCCTTGTAGTAGTCGGACCACTCCTCGGGGAGGTCGTCCTCGTAGTAGATCGCCTCGACGGGGCAGACCGGCTCGCAGGCACCGCAGTCCACGCACTCGTCCGGGTGGATGTAGAGCGAGCGCTCGCCTTCGTAGATGCAGTCGACCGGGCACTCGTCGATGCAGGCGCGGTCTTTGACATCGACGCACGGAAGTGCGATCACGTAGGTCACGGTGCTCCAGGTCCCTTCGAACAGTGTCTCTATCGTACGGGGGCCGACGGGGCGTCGGCGTCCGCGGGCCGCGGGGCGGCGGCGGGAGAGGCCGCCCGCAGCCGTGGCCACGCGATCACGACGAGGGCGATGAGGGCGGGGAGGAAGGTCCAGGCCACGCCGAGGCCGTTCGCCGGGACGAGGACGGATCCGCCGGTGCTGCGCAGGGCGAGCAGCCCGATCATCCCGAGCAGGCCCATCGCGGTGCAGAACGCGACGAACCGGTCGATGAGCACGAGGCGCAGCCCGAGCAGGAGCAGCAGCACGCCGGCGAGGGAGGCGGCCAGGCCGACCGGGAGGACGACTCCGCCGACCGACACGGTGCTCTGGTGAGCGACCGTCGTGATCGCTCCGACCACCGCGCCGACCAGGACTCCGGCGACGCCCGACAGCACGCGCGATCCCAGCGTCGGACGCTCCTCCGGCAGCGGCGCCGGACGGCCCGCCTGCGCGACCGGGCGGAAGCGCTCGATGCGGCCGATGGGGAACGGCGGACCGCTCGAGAGGCGGGCCTCGTCGCCCTCGACCACCAGCTGCGTCGCGTGCGCCTCGAGGGCCGCGCGCTTGCGGGCGTGGTCCTCGGCGGACAGCTCGATCACGACGTCCTCGGGGAGGGGCGGGGCCGCGTCGGGGAGGACGGCGAGGAAGCGCAGGCCCAGCAGCTCGGCGGCGCGCTCGGCGACCCGGGCGGTGCGGACGTGGTCCGGGTGGCCGTAGCCGCCGCCCGCGTCGTAGGACAGCACGACGCCCGCGTCGACCTGCCGGAGGACGGCGACGAGATCCGCCACCTCCTCGTCCTCGGGCGCGGCGGTGAAGGACGCGGGATGCACCGGCTCGAGCGGCACCGGGACGCGGCCGGGCCCCCACTGCATGCCGGAGTCCCTGTAGACGCGCGGAGCGAGGCCGGGTGCGCGGGCGCCCGCCTCGCCGAGGAAGCGGTGGTCGGCGACGCCGAGGGCCGTCAGGGCGACGACGAGCTCGGTCGTCCGGTGCGCGGCCAGCTCGGCCGAGCCCTCGAGCGGAGCGAGGTCCTCGGGGATGACCTCGCCGCACTCGCCCCGCGTGGCGGTGACGACGGTGACGGAGGCGCCCTGCGCCACCAGCCGCGCCAGGGTCCCGCCCATGGTGATCGTCTCGTCGTCGGGGTGGGCGTGCACCGCCACCACCCGCTCCGCTGCTGCGTCCCGGCCCGCGTCCACTCTCCGCCTCTCGTCCTGCGCGGCCTCCGCTGCGGGCGCTTCTGGACAGCGACCGGGCAGCGGACTACAGTCGACCCGGGTTAGGCAAGGCTTACCGAACAACGGAGGCCCGCCGACCGGATCGACTCGGGGCGGGAGTCGCCCCCTCCTCGTCCACCATCGACCAAGAGAACACGCGTGCTCGCAAACTACCTCATCGGCCTCCGCGAAGGCCTCGAAGCCGGCCTCGTGGTCGGGATCCTCGTGGCCTACCTGACCAAGCTCGGCCGGCGCGACGTGCTGCCGCGGCTCTGGACCGGTATCGCCGCGGCGATCGCGATCTCGCTCGTCACCGGTGCGATCCTCACCTGGGGCCCCTCGACCCTGTCGTTCCAGGCCCAGGAGCTCATCGGCGGCGGCCTCTCGATCCTCGCGGTCGGGCTGGTCACCTGGATGATCTTCTGGATGGGCGCGAACGCCCGCAGCATGAAGGGCGACCTCGAGTCCCGGCTCGACGGCGCCGTCGCGGGTTCGGCCCTCGGCATCGTGGTCCTCGGCTTCATCAGCGTCGGGCGCGAGGGCATCGAGACGGCCCTCTTCGTCTGGGCGAGCGTGTCCTCGAGCAGTGCGGGGTCCGGATCCAGTGCGTGGGTCGGCACGGTCGGCGCGCTGCTGGGCATCCTCAGCTCGGTCGTCATCGCGTACCTGATCTTCCGGGGCTTCGTCCGGATCGACCTCGGGCGCTTCTTCACCTGGACGGGCGGCTTCCTCATCCTCGTCGCGGCCGGCGTCCTCTCCTACGGCGTCGGCGACCTGCAGGAGGCGTCGCTCCTGCCCGGCTGGGGCACCCCGCTGTTCTCGCTCGGCCCGATCCTCCCGCCGCCCGTGACCGCCGTGGTCGGCGGCCTCTTCAACTACACGCCCGAGCCGACCGCTCTGCAGTTCGCCGCCTGGCTGCTCTACCTCGTCGTCGTCGGCGCCCTGTTCGTCCGCCAGGTCCGCCTGCGCGGCCCGCGACGGGGCAGCGCGGCCCCGGTCGCCGCTCCCGCTCCCACCTCCGTCTGACCCGCTCTGGCACCGCCGGCGCACTCGCCCCGATCCAGGAGAAGCATGTCCTCGCGCGCTCGTCCCACCCTCCCCCGCGTCACCCTCGGCCTCGCCGGCGCCGGCGCCCTGGCGCTGATCCTCACGGGCTGCGTGCCGAACACCCCCGCGTCCTCCTCCTCCGTCGCGCTCGACGTCGCGATCAGGGACGACGCCTGCGAGGTGTCGACGGCGACCGCCGAGGCGGGAGCGGTGACGTTCTCACTGACCAACGGCGGCTCGGACGTCAACGAGTTCGAGATCCTGGCCGAGGACAAGCTGCGGATCGTGGGCGAGAAGGAGAACGTGACCCCGGGCCAGAGCGTCTCCTACGTCGCTCAGCTCGAGCCGGGCACCTACTACACCGCCTGCAAGTTCCAGCAGGTCGGCGCCCCGGTCGGGCTGAGCGAGTTCACCGTGACCGGTGAGGCCACCGCGCAGTCGGCGGACGAGAAGGCGGCGACGGAGGCGGCGGTCACCAACTACGTGGCGTACGTGAAGTCGCAGGTGGGCGAGCTGCTCCCCGCGGTGGCCGAGTTCGCCCAGGCCTACGAGGCCGGCGACGACGAGAAGGCGCGCGGCCTCTTCGCGTCGACCCGCGTCTTCTACGAGCGGATCGAGCCGACCGCGGAGGCGTTCGGCGACCTCGACCCGCGCATCGACTACCGCGAGGTCGACGCCGTCGCCGAGGGCCTGGACTGGACCGGCTTCCACCGCATCGAGAAGGACCTGTGGGCCCCCGCGGAGGGTGCGCTCAACTCCGACGGCACGAGCGCGCTCCTCGACTGGGCGCCCTCCACCCCCGAGCAGCGCGCGCAGTTCGGCCAGGGCCTCGTCGACGACGTGCAGAGCCTGGCCGACCTCGTGAACGCGCCCGGCTTCACCGTCTCGGTGGGCGACATCTCGAACGGCGCCATCGGCCTGCTCGACGAGGTCGCGGCCGGCAAGATCACGGGCGAGGAGGACTGGTGGTCGAGCACCGACCTCACCGACTTCGCCGCGAACGTCCAGGGCGCGGAGGTGGCGTTCGGCAACGTCGAGCCGATCGCGACCGCCAGCGGCGACGAGGGCGCCGACCTCACCGGACGGATCACGCAGCGGTTCTCCGAGCTCGACGCCCTGCTCGCGCAGTACGGCTCGATCGACTCCGGCTTCGCCGCGTACTCCACCGTCACCGCGGAGCAGAAGAAGGAGCTCTCGGACGCGGTCAACGCTCTCTCCGAGCCGCTCTCGCAGCTGACCCACACGGTGCTGGGCGTCGAGGAGCCGGCCGCGTAGTGGACGCCGAGCAGCACGAGGGAGCCCGGCCGACGGAGTCCGAGCAGCCCGCCGACGAACCCCGCCGCCTCTCGCGGCGCGGGCTGCTCGGCCTCGTCTCGGCGGGGACGGCCGGGCTGGCCGCCGGAGTGGGCGGCACAGTGGCCGTCACATCGTCCTCGAGCGCGACGGCCTCCTCCGCCCCGCGCACCGTGCCGTTCTTCGGCGCGAACCAGGCGGGCATCACCACCGCCGCGCAGGACCGGCTGCACTTCGCCGCGTTCGACCTCGCCGCGGGCACCACGCGCGAGGACCTCGTCGAGCTCCTGAAGGACTGGACGCTCGCCGCCTCGCGGATGACCCAGGGCCTCGAGGTCGGCGAGACCGGCGCGGTGGACGGGCCGGACACGGCTCCCCCGGATGACACCGGGGAGGCGCTCGGGCTCGACGCCGCGTCGCTCACCGTCACGGTCGGCTTCGGACCCACCCTCTTCACGGACGAGTCCGGCGCCGACCGCTTCGGCCTCGCCGACCGCCGGCCTCCGCAGCTGCAGGCACTGCCCCGCTTCCGCGGCGACGCGCTCATCCCCTCGGCCGGCGGCGGGGACCTCTGCATCCAGGCCTGCGCCGACGATCCGCAGGTCGCCGTGCACGCCATCCGCAACCTGAGCCGGATCGCGTTCGGCCGGGCCTCGCTCCGCTGGTCGCAGCTCGGCTTCGGCCGCACCTCCTCGACGTCCACCGCCCAGGCGACTCCGCGCAACCTCTTCGGCTTCAAGGACGGCACGGCGAACGTGAAGTCCGAGGAGGCCGACGCCGTCCAGGAGCACGTCTGGGTCCCGTCCTCCGACGGCCCCGCGTGGATGGTCGGCGGCAGCTACCTGGTCGCGCGGAAGATCCGGATGATCATCGAGACGTGGGACCGCAGCCAGCTGGGCGAGCAGGAGCGGGTCATCGGCCGCAGCAAGGGGTCCGGAGCCCCGCTCTCGGGCGGCACGGAGTCCACCGAGCCCGACTTCGCAGCGGCCGGCGCCACAGGTGCCCCGCTGATCGATCAGGAGTCGCACGTGCGTCTCGCGCACCCGAGCGTGAACAACGGGGTGCGCCTCCTGCGGCGCGGCTACAACTTCGTCGACGGCAACGACGAGCTCGGACGCCTGAACGCAGGGCTGTTCTTCCTCTCGTTCCAGCGCTCCCCGGAGCAGTTCGTCACCGTGCAGCGGAACCTCGCGACGGACGCGCTGAACGAGTACGTGAAGCACGTCGGCTCGGCCGTGTTCGCGGTGCCGCCCGGTGCCCGCGACGAGACCGACTTCCTCGGCTCCGGCCTCTTCGCCTGATCCCTGAGAGGACCCGCACTCCGTCCCAGGATCCGGCGGGCGCACTCCACGGCGCGCCGAAGCCTGCGCCCGTAGCGTCGTCGGCGATGTCCGGGAACAGTGCGAGAAGCGGCCTGACCAAGCGCGAGCGCCAGGAGCTCGCCCGAGCGCAGGCGCGGGATCGCCGCGAAGCGGAGAGGCGCCGGCGGCTTCGGAACCGGCTGCTCGGGCAGGGCGGAGCGGTCGTCGGGCTCCTCGCGGTCGTGGCCCTGGTCTGCTGGAACGTCTGGTCCCAGCAGGAGGTCGCGAGCGCCGGCCCGGCGAACATGCTCAGCGACGGCATCGTCCTCGCGGGCGACGGCTCGGCCGTGACGGCGACGACGACCGCGGCACTCGCTCCGGGAGCCTCCCCCGTCCCGACCGACGAGAGCGCCACGCGGGCGGGCGGAGTCGTCGCCGTCGACCTCTACGTCGACTACCTCTGCCCGTACTGCGGGCAGTTCGAGAAGGCGAACGCCGAGCAGTTGCAGTCGTGGCTGACGAAGGGGGCGATCACGCTCGAGATCCACCCGGTGGCGATCCTCGACTCCTCCTCGGCCGGCTCCGAGTACTCCAGCCGGGCCGCGAACGCCGCGGCGTGCGTCGCCGACGAGGATCCGGACCGCTTCCTCGCCGTGAACGCGGCGCTCTTCGCGCAGCAGCCGGCGGAGGGGACGACCGGCCTCGACGACGACGCTCTGCGGGCGCTGGTGACCGGAGCGGGCGTCACCGACGACGACGTCCTCGCCTGCATGACCGCGGGCGAGTTCCGGCCCTGGGTGAAGGCCGCGACCGAGCGGGCCACCTCGCTCCCCCTCGCGAACTCCTCCCTTCCGAAGCTCGAGTCGACGCCGACCGTGCTGGTGAACGGCGAGCAGTACACGGGGAAGCCGGACGACGCGGCGGCGTTCGTCTCCTTCGTCACCTCGACGCTCGAGGCGGAGTCCGCGACCCCCTCTGCCTCTCCGAGTCCGGCGGGCTGATCCGGACCGCGAGGGACGGGATCGGCGCTGCACGCTGCAGCACCGGGCGGAGACGACGAGACCGGCCGGAGCATCGCTCCGGCCGGTCTCGTCGTGGGCGGGCGCCGAGGCGCCCGGGGCTCAGCCCTGCTTCTTGAGGCGGCTCGTCATGCGCGCGCGGGCGTTCGCATCGAGCTCCACCTTGCGGATGCGGACGACCTCGGGGGTGACCTCGACGCACTCGTCCTCGCGGGCGAACTCGAGGCACTCCTCGAGCGTCAGCTGACGCGACGGCGTCATCGACTCGAAGGTGTCGGAGGTGGACTGACGCATGTTGGTCAGCTTCTTCTCCTTGGTGATGTTGACGTCCATGTCGTCGTTGCGCGAGTTCTCGCCGATCACCATGCCCTCGTAGACCTCCTCGGTGGGGTTCACGAAGAAGGTCATCCGCTCCTGGAGCGCGATGATGGCGAACGGGGTGACGACGCCGTTGCGGTCCGCGACGATCGACCCGTTGTTGCGGGTGACGATCGCGCCGGCCCACGGCTCGTAGCCGTGCAGGATCGCGTTCGCGATGCCGGTGCCGCGCGTGGTGGTGAGGAACTCGGTGCGGAAGCCGATCAGGCCGCGCGACGGGACGATGAACTCCATGCGGACCCAGCCGGTGCCGTGGTTCGACATGCCGTCCATGCGGCCCTTGCGGGCGGCGAGGAGCTGCGTGATCGCGCCGAGGTACTCCTCCGGAGCGTCGATGGTCAGGTGCTCGAAGGGCTCGTGCGTCTTGCCGTCGACCTGGCGGGTGACCACCTGGGGCTTGCCGACGGTCAGCTCGTAGCCCTCGCGGCGCATCTGCTCGACGAGGATGGCCAGCGCGAGCTCGCCGCGGCCCTGGACCTCCCAGGAGTCGGGGCGTCCGATGTCGACGATCTTGAGCGACACGTTTCCGATGAGCTCGCGGTCGAGGCGGTCCTTGACCATCCGCGCCGTGAGCTTGTGGCCCTTCACCTTGCCGACGAGCGGCGAGGTGTTGGTGCCGATCGTCATCGAGATCGCCGGGTCGTCGACCGTGATGGCCGGCAGCGGGCGGATGTCCTCGGGGTCGGCGATGGTCTCGCCGATGGTGATCTCGGGGAAGCCCGCGATCGCGACGATGTCGCCGGGGCCCGCGGACTCGGCCGGGTAGCGGTCGAGCGCCCTGGTGATCAGCAGCTCGGTGATGCGCGCGTTGGTGTGGGTGCCGTCGTGGTGGACCCAGGCGACCGTCTGCCCCTTCTTGATCGTGCCGTTGAAGACGCGGAGGAGGGCGAGGCGGCCGAGGAACGGCGACGCGTCGAGGTTGGTGACGTGGGCCTGGAGGGGCGCGTCGTCGTCGTAGGTCGGCGCGGGGATGTGCTTGAGGATCGCCTCGAACAGCGGTTCCAGGTCCTCGGCGTCCGGCAGCGTGCCGTCCTCGGGCTTGTTCGCCGAGGCGCGGCCGGCCTTGCCGGAGGCGTAGACCACGGGGACGTCGAGGATCGCGTCGAGGTCGAGGTCCGGCACGTCGTCGGCCATGTCCGAGGCGAGGCCGAGGAGCAGGTCCTGGCTCTCGGCGACGACCTCGTCGATGCGCGCGTCGGGGCGGTCGGTCTTGTTGACCAGGAGGATGACGGGGAGCTTCGCCTCGAGCGCCTTGCGCAGCACGAAGCGGGTCTGGGGCAGCGGGCCCTCGGACGCGTCGACGAGGAGGCAGACGCCGTCGACCATCGACAGGCCGCGCTCGACCTCGCCGCCGAAGTCGGCGTGGCCCGGGGTGTCGATGACGTTGATGGTGATGGGACCGTCGCTCGCGTGCTTGCCGCTGTACGAGACAGCGGTGTTCTTCGCGAGGATCGTGATGCCCTTCTCGCGCTCGAGCTCGTTGGAGTCCATCGCGCGCTCGTCCACGTGGGCGTGCGCGTCGAAGGAGTTCGTCTGCTTGAGCATGGCGTCGACCAGCGTGGTCTTGCCATGGTCGACGTGGGCGACGATCGCGACATTGCGCAGGTCGGAGCGGGTGGCACTTGCCATGGATACGGACTCGTCTCGTGTTCTCGTGCAAAAGGGGGACCATCCATCGTACCGCAGCGAGGCGTCCGCACGGCGAAGGGCCCCGGATCCCCGCTCCGGAGGGCTCCGAGGAGCGCTCCAGGCGGGGCCGGGGCCCTGGTGACGGTCGCTCAGACCGCGAACTCGATGCCGGCGCCGGGGATGGCGTCGAGCAGCTCGCGGGTGTACTCCTGCTGCGGCGAGTCGAACACGGTGTCCGTCGGGGCGTGCTCGACGATCCTGCCCTTCTGCATCACGCAGACGTCGTCGGCGATCACGCGGACCACCGCCAGGTCGTGCGTGATGAACAGGTAGGTCAGCCCGAGCTCGGCCTGCAGGTCGGCGAGGAGGCGGAGGATCTGCGCCTGGACGAGGACGTCCAGAGCCGACACGGCCTCGTCGAGCACCACGATCTCCGGCTTCAGCGCGAGCGCGCGGGCGATCGCCACGCGCTGGCGCTGGCCGCCGGAGAGCTCGTTCGGGTAGCGGCTCGCGATCACGCGCGGGAGGGACACCTGGTCGAGCAGCTCGAGGACGCGCTCGCGCTGCGACGTCCGGTCGCCGACCTTGTGCACCCGCAGCGGCTCCGAGATGGTGTTGCCGATGTTGTGCAGCGGGTCGAGCGAGCCGTACGGGTCCTGGAACACCGGCTGCATGGAGCGCCGGAGCGCCAGCATGTCGCGGCCCTTGAGCTTCTCGGTCCGTCGGCCGGCGATCGAGATCGCTCCGGACGTCGCCGTCTCGAGGCCCAGCACGAGGCGGGCGATGGTCGACTTGCCCGATCCGGACTCGCCCACGAGCGCCGTGGTGGTGCCCTTCGGGATCGAGAACGACACGTTGTCGACGGCCGTGAAGTCCTCGGCCTTCAGGCCGCCGCGGCGGATCTTGAAGACCTTGGTGAGGCCGTCGACCTCGATCATCGGGGCGCCCGAGGCGACCGCGCCGGCGTGGTGCGCGGCACCCGCGCCGACCAGGTCGACCTCGCGGACGGCCTCCGACTCGCCGGGGACCGACTCCACGGCCCGGCCGGCCGTCGACTGGATGCGGCGCGACGCGAGGCTGGGCGCCGCCGCGATCAGGCGCTGCGTGTAGGGGTGCTGCGGGTTCTGCAGCACCTCCACCGAGGCGCCGGACTCGACGATGCGGCCCTTGTACATGACGATGAGCTTCTCGGCGCGCTCGGCGGCGAGGCCCAGGTCGTGCGTGATGAAGAGCAGCGCGGTGCCGTCGGTCTTCGTCAGCGTCTCGAGGTGGTCGAGGATCCGGCGCTGGACCGTGACGTCGAGCGCCGAGGTGGGCTCGTCGGCGATCAGCAGCTGGGGAGCCGCGGCCAGGCCGATGCCGATCAGCACGCGCTGGCGCATGCCGCCCGAGAACTGGTGCGGGAACTGCTTGAGGCGCTTCTCCGCGTCGGCGAGGCCCGCGTTCTGCAGGACCTCGATCGCCTTGGCGCGCACCTCCTTGCGACCGGTCGCGAGGCCGTTGGCCTTGATGGTCTCCTCGACCTGGAAGCCGACCGACCACACGGGGTTCAGATTCGACATCGGGTCCTGCGGGACGTAGCCGATCCGGCGGCCGCGGATGTCCTCGAGCTCGGTCCTCGTCGCCTTCGCGAGGTCCTTGCCGTCGAACAGCACGGAGCCGGCGGTGACCTGGCCGGTGCCGGGGAGCAGGCCGATGATCGCGGCGGCGGTCGTCGACTTGCCGGAGCCCGACTCCCCCACGATCGCGACGGTCTGGCCGTGCTCGATCGTGAGGCTCACGCCGCGGAGGGCGGGGACCAGTCCGCTGCCGGTCTGGAAGCCGACCTCGAGGTCGGTGACCTCGAGCAGCGGCCCCTGCGGTGCGTTCGGTGTCGTGGCGGTCATCGGAGGGCCCTCGCCTTCGGGTCGAGCGCGTCGCGGAGCGACTCGCCGAGGAGGATGAAGCTCAGCACCGTGACCGTCAGGGCGATCGACGGGTAGATCAGCGTCTGCGGGTTGGTGCGCAGATCGCGCTGGGCCTGGCTGATGTCGTTGCCCCACGACATGACCGAGCCGGGCAGGCCGACGCCGAGGAACGACAGCGTCGCCTCCGCGGTGATGGCCGCGCCGAGCGAGATCGTCGTGACGACGATGACGGGGGCGATCGAGTTCGGCAGCACGTGCCGGAACAGGATCGCCATGCGCGAGAGGCCGGTCGCGGTGGCGGCGCCGACGAAGTCGGCCTGCTTCACGCGGAGGACCTCGGAGCGCAGGACGCGCGCCGTCGTCGGCCAGGCGAACGCGCCGATCGCCAGGGCGATGACGAACACGTTCCGGTAGGCCGAGAAGACGGACATGATGACGACTGCGGCGAGGATGTAGGGGATCGAGAAGAAGATGTCGCCGAGGCGCATGATCACGGTGTCGACCCAGCCGCCGAAGAAGCCTGCCAGCGCGCCGCCGATGACGCCGGAGACAGTCGTGATCACGATCACGATGAGGCCGACGGTCAGCGACGTGGACGTGCCGTGGATGATCCGCGAGAAGACGTCGCAGCCCTGCTTGGTGTAGCCGAGCAGGCTGCCGTCGCCGGGGCCCTGGTTGCTGAACGAGAGCGCGCACTGGCGGGGGTCCACCGAGGTGAACAGGCCCGGGAACAGCGCGACGGCGATGATGACGAGGATCAGGACGCCCGAGATCCAGAACATGGGCCGCTTGCGCAGGTCGCGCCACGCGTCGGTCCAGAGGTTGCTGGGCTTCTCGTCGAGGCTGACGGCGTCGACCGACGCGATCGGCGTCTCCTCGAGCGGGGCCACGAAGTGGTCGATGCGGCGGGCCTTCTGCGCGCCGCCGGTGGACTCATTTGGCATAGCGGATCCTCGGGTCGAGTACGGCGTAGAGCAGGTCGACGAGGATGTTCACCACGAGGTAGAACAGCACCATGACCGTGACGAAGGAGACGACGGTCGGCCGCTCACCTCGGATGATCGCCTGATAGAGCGTGTTCCCGACTCCGGGAACGTTGAAGATGCCCTCGGTCACGGTCGCGCCGACGATCAGGAGGCCGAAGTCGGCTCCGAACTGCGTCGTGACCGGGATGAGCGAGTTGCGCAGGACGTGCACGGGGATGACGCGGCGTCGCGAGAGCCCCTTGCTGTACGCGGTGCGGACGAAGTCCGAGCCGGCCGTCTCGATGACCGAGCCGCGCGTGAGGCGGATGGCCGAGGCGACCACGAAGAGGGCGAGCACGATCGCGGGCAGCAGCAGCCTCTGGAACGACGCGTCGGCTCCGACGGTCGGAGGGAACCATCCCAGCTGGATCGCGAAGAAGGACTGCGCGATGAAGCAGAGCACGAAGATCGGCACCGACACGAGCAGGAGGCTGACGACCAGCGCGCTCGCGTCGAAGAAGCTGCCCTTGCGCAGACCGCTGATGAGACCGATGGTCAGCGCGACGACGATCTCGATGACGATCGCCATCATGGCGAGCGTCAGGGTGACCGGGAAGGTGCGGGCGAGGATCTCGTTGACGGACTGGCCGGAGAACGAGATGCCGAAGTCGCCGCGGACGACGCCTCCCAGGTAGTACAGGTACTGGACGAAGAAGGGCTCGTTCAGGTGGTACTGCTCCTCGAGGCGGGCGAGGAGTGCGGGGCTCGGCGTCTTGTCGCCGAAGAGCGACAGGAGCGGGTTCCCCGGCATGGAGAAGACCATGAAGTAGATGAGGAACGTGGTGCCGATGAGCACGGGGACGGCTTGCAGGATGCGTCGGACGATGTAGGCGAGCATGTCAGCCCAGCCGGTTCCGGAGTCGCATGGATGGGGACCTCATTCGATTGTGACCGAAACAGGGCGCTCCGCCCGTGCCGTGACCTGGTGGCCGACGGCACGGGCGAAGCGCCCCAGTGGTTCGAGCTTAGTTCTTGGTGATCTCGTAGTAGAGCGGCACCGAGTTCCAGCCGAACTCGACGTTCGACACGCCCTCGCCGTAGCCGCCGGTCACGTTCGCGTACCACAGGGGCAGCGACGGGAGGTCCTTCAGGAGGATCTCCTGGGCCTGCTGGAACGTCGTGTTCGCAGCGTCGGCGTCGGCGTCCGACAGGCCCTGCTGGAGCAGGGTGTCGAACTCGGGGTTCGAGTAGTCGCCGTCGTTGGACGAGGCGCCGGTCACGTAGAGCGGTCCGAGGAAGTTGTAGAGGCTCGGGTAGTCGGCCTGCCATCCGGTGCGGAACGCGGTCTCGATCGAGCGGTCGACGATCTTGGTGCGCGCCTCGGCGAAGGTCGGGTACGCGTCGCCCTCGGCGTCGATGCCCAGCGTGTTCTTGATCGAGTTGGTCACCGCGTCGACCCAGCCCTGGTGGCCGCCGTCGGCGTTGTAGGCGATCTTGAAGGTGCCGTCCCAGGGGCTGATCGCGTCGGCCTGAGCCCACAGCGCCTTGGCCTCGTCGGGGTTGTACTCGAGCACGTCGGCGCCGGAGAGGGCGTCGCTGTAGCCGTCGATCACCGGGGAGGTGAAGTCGGAGGCCGGGGTGCGGGTGCCCTCGAAGATCACGTCGGTGATCTCCTTGCGGTCGAAGGACATCGAGATCGCCTGGCGGCGGAGCTGGCCCTCCTCGCCGTCGAAGTGCGGGAGACGGCCCGGGATGGTGAAGGACTGGAACACGGCCGAGGGCTGGTTCACGGCGCGGTCGCCGAGGTCGCTCTCGAAGGTGCCGAAGGCGGAGTCCGGGATCTGGTCGATCACGTCGACGTTGCCGCCGAGGAGGTCGGCGTAGGAGGCGTCCTGGGTGGCGTAGAAGACGATCTTCAGGCCGCCGTTCTGGGCCTCGCGGGGGCCGGTGTACTCGTCGTTCTTGACGAGCTCGATCTGGACGTCGTGCTGCCACGCGTCGTCGCCGTCGAGCTTGTACGGGCCGTTGCCGATCGGGTTCTCACCGAAGGCGGCCATGTCGTCGAACGCGGCGGCGGGCAGCGGGTAGTACGCCGAGTAGCCGAGGCTGATCGGGAAGTCCGACTGCGGGGACTTGAGCGCGACGGTGAAGGTGGTGTCGTCCACGGCCTTGAGGCCGGTGAGCTCGCTGTCCTCGGTGTCGCTGAAGCCCTCGAAGTTCGAGAAGAACGACGCGCTGAGCTGGTTGTTCGACAGCTTGGCGCCGTAGTTCCAGGCGTCGATGAACGAGCTGGAGGTGACCGGGTCGCCGTTCGTGAAGGTCAGGCCCGACTTGATCTTGATCGTGTAGTTCTGCGCGTCGTCCGACTCGATGGACTCGGCGACGTCGTTCTCGGGGGCGCCCTTGGCGTCGTAATAGACCAGGCCCGCGAAGATCTCGTCGAGGATCTTGCCGCCGCCCACCTCGTTGGTGTTCGTCGGGATCAGCGGGTTCTGCGGCTCGGAGCCGTTCGTGGAGATGATCGCGGCGGCGTCGCCTCCCGATGCACCTCCGCCCGAGTCGTTCGAGCTGCTGCAGCCGGCCAGGACCAGCGTGCTCGCGGCGACGAGCGCCAGAGCCCCGAATCCGTAACGTCTGATGTTCACTATTCCTCCAGTGATGTGGGGGCGCGCGAGAAGTGGTTTCCCTGACGCGTGGAGTGCCGTGCGCGTGGCGACGGCGGCGGCGCACGAGACTGGTGGCCGTCGCGCGGATGCCTTCAACGAGACTATGTATTCGCCCGCTATCTGCACAAAAGCATGTGGCAACCGTTACACAGCGGTAACCGGGAGGTGGAATCCTTGCGCTGTTCTGCACGAAACGTGCGTACCGGGCGGCCGTCGCGCAACACATCGACTTCAGAGGAGACGCACGGAGTGTCCACCGACCTGTCAGGATCCGCGCCCGGACGGCGCCGGATCCGCATCGAGATCCTGCTGGTCCTCGGGCTCTCGCTGGGCGCCTCCGCGGTCTACTCGGTGGTCTCCATCGCCAACCGGCTCACCCGCTCGACCGCACTGGCCGACCAGACCGCGACGATCAACGGCGCCCTCAGCGACCGCCCGGGCTTCGACCTCGTCTACCAGCTGCTCGCGCTCTTCTTCGACCTGGTGCCGGTGGCCCTCTGCGCGTTCCTGCTCTGGCAGAGCTCGGGCCGTCCGCTCGGGCGCCTGGGGCTCGACCTGCGCCGGCCGTTCGCGGACCTGGGGACCGGGACCGTCCTCGCGGTGGCGATCGGCGCGCCGGGCATCGCGCTGTACGCCGTCGGACGCGCGCTGGGCATCACCGTGGCGGTGGTGGCCTCGCCGCTGGACGCGTACTGGTGGACGGTGCCGGTGCTCGTGCTCTCCGCGATCCGGGCGGGAGTGCAGGAGGAGGTCGTCGTGATCGGGTACCTCTTCGCCCGCCTGGGCGATCTGGGCTGGGGGCGGTGGCGGATCCTGGTGACCAGTGCGCTGCTCCGGGGCAGCTACCACCTGTACCAGGGCATCGGGCCCTTCATCGGGAACGTGGTCATGGGCCTGGTGTTCGGACTGTTCTACCAGCGCTTCGGCCGCACCCTGCCCCTGGTGATCGCCCACTCGATCATCGACATCGTCTCGTTCGTCGGGTACCCGCTGGCCGTCGCCCTCTGGCCTGAGCTGTTCGCGCCGCCGGCTCCGCGGACGTGACGACGGACCGATCGCATCCGAGGAGCCGCAGGACCGCGCCGCGCTCGACGGCGGCTCTCAGCTGCCGCGGCGTGACGCCCGCACGGTCGAGCTGCTCGCTCGTCACTACTCCGTCGAGCCCTGCCGGCACCTCCACCACGCGTTCCACACGGTCGGGCTCCCTCGTGCATCGGAGCCGCCGTGCGCCGTTCCCCCCGGATCGGGAGGACTGCGCCCCACTCCGCACCTGTGAGGGACCGACGGTGCCCGCAACCGAGGGTCGGAGAGCCGAGGACGGGCTCGGGGCTCCGTTCCTGCTCTCTCACCCTCGGTTGCGGACGAGCGCGTGCGGGCGGATCAGGCGAAGGCCTCGATGGGCGGGCAGGCGCAGACGAGGTTGCGGTCGCCGTAGGCCTGGTCGATCCGGCGGACCGGCGGCCAGTACTTGCCGCGCACCAGCGAGCGGACCGGGTAGACGGCCTGCTCGCGGCTGTAGGGGTGCGTCCACTCCTCGGCCGTCAGGCACTCGGCGGTGTGCGGGGCGCCGCGCAGCGGGTTGTCGTCCACCGGCCACTCCCCCGCGCCGACGCGGTCGGCCTCCGCCCGGATCCCGATCATCGCGTCGATGAAGCGGTCGATCTCGGCGAGGTCCTCGCTCTCCGTCGGCTCGACCATCAGGGTCCCGGCGACGGGGAAGCTCATGGTCGGGGCGTGGAAGCCGTAGTCGACGAGGCGCTTGGCGACGTCGTCCACGGTCACTCCGGTCGCCGCCGTCAGCGGACGGATGTCGAGGATGCACTCGTGGGCGACGAGCCCGTTGTCCCCCGTGTAGAGCACCGGGTAGTGCTCGCGGAGGCGCGCGGCGACGTAGTTGGCCGAGAGGACGGCCGCCCCGGTCGCGGCCCGCAGGCCCTCCTCGCCCATCATCCGGGCGTACGCCCACGAGATCGGCAGGATGCCGGGGCTGCCGTAGGGCGCTGCCGACACCGGTGCGGCGCCGTGGACGATCCGCTCGCCCTGCGTGCCCACGCCGTGCTCGAGCCGCTGCGCGAGCGGGTGGCCGGGCAGGAACGGCGCGAGGTGCGCCTTCGCGGCGACGGGACCGACGCCGGGACCGCCTCCGCCGTGCGGGATGCAGAACGTCTTGTGCAGGTTGAGGTGCGAGACGTCGCCGCCGAAGTCTCCGAAGCGGGCGAAGCCCAGAAGCGCGTTGAGGTTCGCGCCGTCCACGTACACCTGTCCGCCGGCCTCGTGGACGAGGCGGCAGATCTCGGCGACCTCGTGCTCGTAGACGCCGTGGGTCGACGGGTAGGTGATCATCAGCGCGGCGAGGGAGCCCGCGTGCTCGGCGATCTTCGCCCGGAGGTCGTCCAGGTCGACGTTGCCGAGCTCGTCGCAGGCCACGACGACGACGCGCATGCCGGCGAGGACCGCGCTCGCGGCGTTGGTGCCGTGGGCGCTCGAGGGGATCAGGCAGACCGTGCGGTCCTCGTCGCCGTTCGACCGGTGCCAGCCGCGGATCGCCAGCAGGCCCGCGAGCTCGCCCTGCGAGCCGGCGTTGGGCTGGAGCGACACGGAGTCGTAGCCGGTGAGGTGGGCGAGCCAGCCCTCCAGCTGGTCGATCAGCGCCAGGGAGCCCTGCACGTCCGCCTCGGGGGCGAACGGGTGCAGGTCCGCGAACTCGGGCCAGCTGACCGCCTCCATCTCGGTGGCGGCGTTGAGCTTCATGGTGCAGGAGCCGAGCGGGATCATGCCGCGGTCCAGCGCGTAGTCCGAGTCGGCGAGGCGCTTGAGGTAGCGCATCATCGAGGTCTCGCTGTGGTGGCTGCTGAAGACCGGGTGCACGAGGAAGGGCGTGCGGCGGTCGAGCTCGGCGGGGATGCTCCGCGCGGAGCCGCCGAGGAAGCCGAACGACGAGTGCAGCTGCCCGACGGCGGTCGCGACGGCGATCACCTCGAGGTCGGTGACCGTCTCGTCGATCGACACCGAGACCGTGTCGGCGTCGACCAGGCGCACGTCGAAGCCGGCCTCGCGGGCGCGGGCGACCGCCGCCTCCGCGCCGCCGGGCACGACGACCGAGACGGTGTCGAAGAAGTCGGCGTGCCGGAGGGAGTGGCCCCGGTCGAGGAGGAGGCGCGCGAGGAGCGCGGCCCGGCCGTGCACGCGCTCGGCGATCGCGGCGAGCCCGTCCGGCCCGTGGTAGACCGCGTACATCGCCGCCATGACGGCCAGGAGGACCTGCGCGGTGCAGATGTTCGAGGTCGCCTTCTCGCGGCGGATGTGCTGCTCGCGGGCCTGGAGCGACAGGCGGTAGGCGGGGTGGCCGTCCGCGTCCTGGCTGACGCCGACGAGGCGGCCGGGCAGCTGGCGCTCGAGTCCCTTGCGGACGGCGAGGTAGCCGGCGTGCGGTCCTCCGAAGCCCAGCGGGACACCGAAGCGCTGCGTGGTGCCGACGGCGACGTCCGCGCCGAGCTCGCCCGGCGAGCGCACCAGGGTCAGCGCGAGCAGGTCGGCGGCGACGACCGCCAGGCCTCCGTGTGCCTTCACCGCGGCGAGCACCGCCGACGGGTCCCAGAGGTGCCCGGACGCGCCGGGGTACTGCACGAGGGCGCCGAAGCACTCCGGCACCTCCTCCGCGGCGGTGCGCGAGAGCGGGAGCTCGACGATGCGGATGCCGACGGCCTCCGCGCGGCCGCGCAGCAGCGCGAGGGTCTGCGGGAGAGCGTCGGAGTCGACGACGAAGACGTCGGTGCGCGCCTTCGAGGCGCGGCGCGCGAGCAGCATCGCCTCGACGACGGCGGTGCCCTCGTCGAGCATCGACGCGCCGGCCGTGTCGAGGCCGGTGAGGTCGGAGACCATCGTCTGGAAGTTGATCAGCGCCTCCAGGCGCCCCTGCGAGATCTCGGGCTGGTACGGCGTGTAGGCCGTGTACCAGCTGGGGCTCTCGAGCACGTTGCGCTTGATCACGGCGGGGGTGTGCGTGCCGTAGTAGCCGAGGCCGATCATCGGCCGACGCACCGTGTTCTTCGCGGCGAGGGCGCGCAGCTCGGCGAGCGCCTCCGTCTCGGTGGCCGGAGCGGGCAGCACCTGCGGGAGGTCGCGGACGTGGATCGACTCGGGGACGGCGGCGGTGACGAGCTCCTCCACGGAGTCGTAGCCGAGAGCCGCGAGCATGGTGCGCTGCGCGTCGGCGTCGGTCCCGATGTGGCGGGACTCGAAGGCGCCGGGGGTCCTGGTGGCCGCCATCTACTCGCCGACCAGCTCGGTGTAGGCGGCCGAGTCGAGGAGGCCGTCGGGCAGGGCGTCGAAGCGGACCCGGATCAGCCACCCCTCGCCGAACGGGTCGGAGTTGACGAGCTCGGGGCTGTCGACGACGGCCGTGTTGGTCTCGAGGACCTCGCCGTCGACGGGGGCGAACAGCTCGCCCACCGACTTGGTCGACTCGATCTCGCCGACGACGCTGCCGCCCTCGACGCGGGCTCCCGCCTCGGGGAGCTCGACGAAGACGACGTCGCCCAGCTTGTCCGCGGCGTAGGCGGTGATGCCGACGGTCGCGACCTCTCCGTCGACCCGGATCCACTCGTGGTCGGAGGTGTACTGCAGCTCGGTGGGCACGGCCATGTCAGTTCTTCTTTCTCGAGTAGAAGGGGAGCTCGGTGACGGTCATCGGGAGGCGCGTGCCGCGGATGTCGACGGCGAGCGCCGTCCCGGGCTGCGCGGAGGCGGGGGCGACGTAGGCCATCGCGATCGGGACGCCCAGGGTCGGCGAGAGGACGCCGCTGGTGACCACTCCGACCTCGTCGTCGCCGGAGAGGACGGTGTAGTCGGCACGGGCGGCGCGGCGGCCCTCGCCGACGAGCCCGACGAGCACGGGAGCGTCTCCGGAGGGACCCTCCTCGCTGGCCGCGCGGCCGACGAAGTCGATCGGCTTCCCGAAGGCGACGACGCGGCCGAGGCCGGCCTGTGCGGGGAAGACGTCGCGGGAGAGTTCGTGGCCGTAGAGCGGCATGCCCGCCTCGAGGCGGAGGGTGTCGCGGGCGGCGAGGCCGGCGGGGACGAGGCCCGCTCCGGCGCCGGTCTCGGCGAGAGCCTGCCAGAGCGTGGGAGCGGAGTCGGGCGAGACGTAGATCTCGAAGCCGTCCTCGCCCGTGTACCCGGTGCGCGCGATCAGGATCGGGTGCGCCTCGAAGGTCGCGGGCACGGCGCGGTAGTAGCGCAGCTCCGCGAGCAGGCGGGCGGCGTCGTCCGTGTCGAGCACCGACTCCGCTCCCCGCTCGGTCTCGACGGCGAGGCCCTGGACGTTCTGCAGGATCTCGAGCGAGCGCGGGCCCTGCAGCGCGATGAGGGCGACGTCGTCGCTCTCGTCGAACAGCTCGCACTCGAACATCGCGGTGCGGTCGCGGAGCGTCTCGACGACGATGTGCCGGTTGGCCGCGTTCGCGACGACCATGAAGCGGTCCTCGCCCGTGCGGTAGACGACGAGGTCGTCGATCACGCCGCCCGTGCGCTCCAGGAGGAGGGTGTACTTCGCGCGGCCGGCGGCGACGGCCGAGATGTCGCTCGCCAGCGCGTAGTCGAGGGCGTCGACCGCCTCGGGGCCGACGACGAGGATCTCGGCCATGTGCGAGAGGTCGAAGAGGCCGGCGGCGGTGCGCACGGCGTGGTGCTCGGCGAGATCGCCGGAGTAGCGGACCGGCATCTGCCACCCGGCGAAGTCGGTGAAGGACGCGCCGGCGGCGACGTGCACCTCGTGCAGGGGCGAGTAACGGGCTTCGGGGCTGGTCGTCGGGGTCTCGGACATGAGTTCTCCATTTCGTCGCAGTGCTGGACTCGCGCCGCGTTCGCGGCAGAGCACAGCAGTGCCGTGGGAACTCCCCCTCTGTCGTGGAGCCTGAGAGATTCGCGCCACCCCGAGGGTTCGAGCGCTTTCACCATGGGCGGATCCGAGCGGATCGCTTTCCAGAGTGGCCAGTTCGACGCGGTACAAGACCTGAGAGATTGGCGGGGAGGCTTGCTCCTTCGGTGCCGACCGGAGTCGGCTCTCCCGCGTCGCGTATTGCGGCCCGGTATTCGGTTGTGCGGTCAGCCTAGCGGTGAGGGCAGACCCTGCGCGGCGTGTCGCCTCTTCCGCTAGGTGTTCAGGTGTTCGTGACACTAAGGTGATCCCAGCACTTACAGTCGGTGCGACTCTTAGTAGGGGGCATCGGATGCCGGACGTGCAGCTCGCCGTGTCGACGGTGATCTTCGCCCTGCGGCCGCACCCGGAGACCGGAGCGAGCACCGTCTGGATCCCCGTCGTCCGGCGCATCCGCGAGCCGTTCGAGGGACTCTGGGCACTGCCCGGCGGACCGCTGCATCCGGACGAGGACCTCGCCGAGTCGGCCCGCCGCACTCTCCGCGAGACCACGGGCCTGGCTCCGCGCTACCTCGAGCAGCTCTACGCCGTCGGCGGCACCGACCGCTCCCCCGGCGAGGACCGCGTCGTGTCGATCGTCTACTGGGCGCTCGTACGCTCCGCCGAGGCCGACGAGGCCATCGTGGGAGAGAACGTCGCCTGGCTCTGCACCGATCTGCCGCTCGAGCTCGCCTTCGACCACGGACTGATCGTCGACTACGCCCTCTGGCGCCTGCGCAACAAGATGGAGTACTCCCGCATCGCGCAGGCCTTCCTCGGCGGCGCCTTCACCCTGTCCCAGCTGCGGGAGGTCCACGAGGCCGTCCTGCAGAAGCCCCTCGACCCGGCCAACTTCCGCCGGACGATCGAGAGCTCCGGCACCGTGGTGCCCACCGGGGAGCGCCTGACGGGCACCCGCCACCGTCCCCCGCGCCTCTACCGCTACGACGAGTCGGCGGCGCTCGTCGACAACGGCCCGCTGCCCGTCTGAGCGCGCCGCCCGACTCCCCCACCCGCCTCACGAGGAGAACACCGTGACATCCGTCGACAGCACCATCCGGCTCATCGAGGGCGGCTCCGCGCCCGGCGCCACCTGCGCGCCCGAGCTCGCGGAGGCCCCCTGGTCGTTCGACCTCGGCCTGCCCGCCTACGGGCCCGGCGCCTCCCAGGCCGACCCGATCCCGGCCGACGCCCCGGTCCAGGGCCGTCTGCCGGAGGAGTACACGACGGCGAGCGCCGACGAGCTGCACCACCGCATCCTCGCGGCGAAGGAGACGCTCGGCGAGCGGGTCGTCGTGCTCGGGCACTTCTACCAGCGGGACGAGGTGGTGCAGTACGCCGACTACGTGGGCGACTCGTTCCAGCTGGCGAAGGCGGCGACGAGCCGGCCCGACGCCGAGGCCATCGTCTTCTGCGGCGTGCACTTCATGGCGGAGACGGCCGACATCCTCTCCGGACCGGAGCAGGCCGTGATCCTCCCGAACCTGGCGGCCGGCTGCTCGATGGCGGACATGGCCGACATCGACTCCGTCGAGGACGCCTGGGCCGAGCTCACCGAGCTCTACGGCACCGAGCCGGACGCCGACGGCCGCGTGCCGCTCGTCCCGGTCACGTACATGAACTCCTCCGCCGCGCTGAAGGCGTTCTGCGGCCGCAACGGAGGCGTGGTCTGCACCTCCTCGAACGCGGCGACCGTGCTCGAGGACGCGTTCGCGCGCGGGCAGCGGGTGCTGTTCTTCCCCGACCAGCACCTCGGCCGCAACACCGCCAAGGCGATGGGCGTGCCGCTGGAGCGGATGCCGATGTGGAACCCGCGGAAGCCGCAGGGCGGCTCCGACACCGCGACGCTCCTCGACGCGCAGGTGATCCTCTGGCACGGCTTCTGCTCGGTGCACAAGCGCTTCACGACGGCCCAGATCGCGAAGGCGCGTGCCGAGCACCCGGGCGTGCGCGTGATCGTGCACCCGGAGTGCCCGATGGCGGTCGTCGACGCGGCCGACGAGTACGGCTCGACCGACTACATCGTGAAGGCGATCCAGGCGGCACCCGCGGGATCGACCTTCGCGATCGGCACCGAGATCAACCTGGTGCAGCGCCTCGCCGTCCAGTACCCGCAGCACACGATCTTCTGCCTCGACGACGTGGTCTGCCCCTGCTCGACCATGTACCGCATCCACCCCGGCTACCTCGCCTGGGTGCTCGAGGGACTGGTCGCGGGGACGGTGCTCAACCGGATCGAGGTCGCGGAGTCGGTGCAGGCCGAGGCGCGCATCGCCCTCGAGCGGATGCTCGCGGCCGTTCCGCCCGCCGGGCCGGCGGCGGTCTGACATGGCGCGGGTCGTCGTCGTCGGCAGCGGCATCGCCGGGCTGGTCGCCGCGCTGACGGCGCAGCACCGCCACGAGGTGCTGCTCGTCACCAAGGGCACGCTGGCGGAGTCGTCGACGCGCGCCGCGCAGGGCGGGATCGCCGCGGTCACGGCGCCGGGCGACTCCGTGGCGCTGCACGTGGAGGACACGCTCACCGCCGGTGCGGGCCTCGCCGTGCGCTCGGCGGTCGAGGTGCTCTGCGCCGAGGGGCCGGAGGCGGTCGCGGTGCTGCAGGAGTGGGGCGTCGGCTTCGACCGCGAGGGCGGCGAGCTGGCGCGGGGACTCGAGGGCGCCCACTCGCGTCCGCGGATCCTGCACGCCGGCGGCGACGCGACGGGCGCCGCGATCGAGGCCGCGCTCGTGGCGGCGGTGCGGGCCTCGTCCGTCGAGGTGCGCGAGCACGCCGCCCTGGTCGACCTGGTGCGGGAGGGCGGCTCGGTCACGGGCGCCGACGTCCTGCACGACGGCGTGCTCGAGCGCCTGGCGGCCGACGCGGTCGTGCTGGCCACCGGAGGCGCCGGGCAGCTCTACCGGCACACCACCAATCCGTCCGTCGCGACCGGGGACGGGCTCGCCGCCGCCCTGCGGGCGGGAGCGGAGACGGCGGACCTGGAGTTCTACCAGTTCCACCCGACCACGCTCGCGCTGTCGGGCGGCTTCCTCGTCTCGGAGGCGGTGCGCGGCGAGGGCGCGGTGCTGCGCGACGCCGCGGGCGAGCGGTTCCTGGCCGGGGTGCACCCCGAGGCCGAGCTGGCGCCGCGCGACGTCGTGGCGCGCGCGATCGCGGAGCGGATGCGGCTGCAGGGCGGACTGCCCGTGCACCTGGACGCCCGGGCGATCGACCCCGAGGTGCTGGCGAAGAGGTTCCCGACGATCTCGGCGGCCTGCCGCGAGAACGGGCTCTCGCTCGCCGACGACCTGCTGCCCGTGACTCCGGCCGCGCACTACTGGATGGGCGGGATCGCGACCGACCTGGACGGGCGCACCAGCCTCCCCGGGCTGCTCGCAGTGGGCGAGGTCGCCCGCACCGGCGTCCACGGCGCGAACCGCCTCGCCTCCAACAGCCTGCTCGAGGGCGTCGTGTTCGCGCGCCGCGCGGCGCTCGCCCTCGACTCCCTCTCCTGGAGCGGCGGCCCGGTCGCCCCTCCCCGCGCCGTCGTCCCGATGACGCTCGACCGCACCGCTCTCCAGGACGCGATGTGGGCGGGAGCCGGCCTCTCCCGGGACGCGGCGGGGCTCACAGCGGCGCGCGACGCGCTCGTCGCCTCCGCCTCGCCCGCTCCGCTCGGACTGAGGACGCTCGAGGACGCGAACCTGCTGACCTGCGCCCTCGCTCTCATCGACGCCGCGCTCGCGCGCACGCACTCCGTCGGCGCCCACCACCGCACCGACTCCTCCGACCCCGCGACGGCGAGCGCCGCCGCCCCCACCAGAGAGGCGGCCCTTCCGTGCTGACCCGCCAGAGCATCGACCGCGTCGTCACCCTCGCCCTCGAGGAGGACGCGCCCTGGGGCGACCTGACCTCCGACACCCTCCTCCCCGCGGACGCCACCGCGAGCGCCGCCCTCGTGGCACGCGAGCCCGGTGTCTTCAGCGGCGGCGCCGTCCTCGTCGGCACGATGCGGCAGGTCGACTCCCGGATCCGCTGCTCGGTGCTCGTGGAGGACGGCGCGGTCTTCGAGGCCGGGCAGACCCTCGCCCGGATCGAGGGCCCCGCGGGCGGCGTGCTCCGCGGCGAGCGCGTCGCGCTCAACCTCGTGCAGCGGATGAGCGGCATCGCCACCCTGACGGCGCAGTACGTCGCTGCGGTGGAGGGGACGCGCGCCCGCATCGTCGACACCCGCAAGACCACGCCGGGTCTGCGCGCGCTCGAGAGGCACGCCGTCCGCAGCGGTGGCGGCCGCAACCACCGCTTCTCGCTCTCGGACGCGGTGCTGGCGAAGGACAACCACCTCGCGGTGCTCGCCGCGCGCGGGATCGACCTGACCGCGGCCCTGCGGGCGGCGCGCACCTCGATCCCGCACACGGCGCACCTCGAGGTCGAGGTCGACCGGCTCGACCAGATCGAGCCCGCGCTGGCGGGAGGCGCGGACACGATCATGCTCGACAACTTCACCCCCGAGCTGCTCCGCCAGGGCGTCGCCCTCATCGGCGGGCGGGCCGTGGTCGAGGCGAGCGGCGGCGTCGACCTCACGACCGTGCGCGCGATCGCGGAGGCGGGGGTCGACGTGATCTCCGTCGGCGCGCTCACCCACAGCGTCCGCTCGCTCGACCTCGGCCTGGACATCGCGGTCGAGTGATCTACCTCGACCACGCCGCGACCTCGCCCGTGCGCCGCGAGGTGCTGGAGGCCATGTGGCCGTTCCTCACCGCCGAGTACGGCAATCCGTCGAGCAGCCACTCGCTCGGCGACGCCGCGGCGCGCGCGCTGGAGGCGGCGCGCGCTCACGTGGCCCGCTTCCTCGGCGGCCGCGCCTCCGAGACGCTCTTCACCTCCGGCGGCACGGAGTCGATCAACACGGCGGTCAAGGGCCTCGCGCTGGGATCGCCGCGCGGACGGCACCTGGTGATCTCGGCGCTCGAGCACGAGGCGACCGTCGAGTCGGCCGACCACCTCCGGCGCCTGCACGGCTTCGAGGTGTCGACGGCCCCCGTCGACGCGACCGGCCTGCTCGACCTCGACGCGCTCGCCGCGCTGGTCCGGCCGGACACCGCACTGGTCTCGGTGCTCGCGGCGAGCAACGAGATCGGGACGGTGCAGGACGTGCCGGCGATCGCGGCGCTCTGCCGATCGCGGGGCGTGCCGCTGCACGTGGACGCCGTCCAGGCCGCCGGCTGGCTGGACGTCGCGGGCTGGGGCGCCGACGCGGTCTCGGTCTCCGGGCACAAGCTCGGGGCGCCGAAGGGCGTGGGGGCGCTGCTGCTGCGCAGCCGGCTCCCGTTCGAGCCCCTGCTGCACGGCGGCGGCCAGGAGCGGGAGCGGCGCTCGGGCACCGAGAACGTGGCCTTCGCGGTCGCGCTCGGCACCGCGGTGCGCCTGCTCGATCCGGACCGCGCGGCGCGGGTCGGAGCGGTCCGGGACGCGTTCGCCGAGCGGGTCGCGGCCCTGGCGCCCCGGGCCGTGCCGCTGGGCTCCGCGGCGCACCGGCTCCCCTCGATCGCCGCGTACGCCGTCCCCGGACGCAGCGGCGAGTCGACGCTCCTCGAGCTGGAGGAGCGCGGCGTCGTCGTCTCGAGCGGCTCGGCGTGCGCCGCCGGGCGCGACGAGCCCTCGCCCGCGCTGCTGGCCCTCGGCCTCGACCCCGACGTCGCCCGGACCGCCGTGCGGTTCAGCTTCGGCGAGGGCGCCACGCTCGAGGAGGCCGAGGCCGCGTCCTCCGCGCTCTGCGCGGTCCTCACCTGAGACCTCTCGCAGCGGATCCCCGTCGATCGGGAATGTCCGGGGCGTCCGCCGCTGTTCTCCCTCCGTACCCCGCATCCGCGCCCGCGAGTCGAGCCGTCGATGCGCCCCTCACACCGATCCCCCTCACGACCGGAGAACACCTGTGACCGAGCGCAGCACCCTTCCCGCCGCGCGGCCCGCCGCACCCGCCGCCGCCACGACCCTCGAGCCGCGCAGCCGCCTGGTCATCAGCCTCCTGCTGGTGTCGGCGTTCGTCGTGATCCTCAACGAGACGATCATGAGCGTGGCGCTGCCCGACCTCATGCGCGACTTCGACGTCGAGGCGCACGTGGGCCAGTGGCTCTCGACCGCCTTCATGCTCACGATGGCCGTCGTCATCCCGATCACGGGCTACCTGATCCAGCGGCTGCACACCCGCACGCTCTTCGCCGCCGCGATGATCCTCTTCAGCCTCGGCACGCTCACCGCCGCGCTCGCCCCGACCTTCGCGGTCCTCCTGGCGGCCCGCGTGGTGCAGGCCGGCGGCACGGCCATCATGATGCCGCTGCTGATGACGACCGTGATGACGCTGGTGCCCCCGGCGATCCGCGGCCGGATGATGGGCAACATCTCGATCGTCATCTCGGTGGCTCCGGCCGTCGGACCGACGATCTCGGGCGTCATCCTCAACTTCCTCGGCTGGCGCTGGATGTTCTGGATCGTGCTGCCGATCGCGATCGGCGCGCTGCTCCTGGGCCTGCGCAAGGTCGAGAACGTCACCGAGCCCCGCTCCATCCCGATCGACTCGCTCTCGGTCGTCCTCTCGGTCTTCGGCTTCGGCGGCCTCGTCTACGGCCTGTCGAGCCTCGGCGAGGGCGGAGCCGCGGTCGTCGCGCCGTGGATCCCGTTCGTCGTCGCGGGCCTCGGCCTCGCGGGCTTCATCGCGCGCCAGCTGCTGCTGCAGCGCACCGACCGGGCCCTGCTGGACCTCCGGACCTTCTCCTCCGCGAACTTCACCATCGTCATCGCGATGATGGCGGTCAGCATGTCGGCGCTCTTCGGCACGCTGATCCTGCTGCCCCTCTACACGCAGAACGTGCTGGGCCTCACTCCGCTGGAGACCGGGCTGCTCCTGCTCCCCGGCGGCCTGCTGATGGGCCTGCTCGCGCCGTTCGTCGGCCGCGGCTACGACCGCTTCGGCCCGCGCGTGCTGCTCGTGCCCGGCTCGATCGTCGTCGCCGGCGCACTGTGGGGGTACACCCTGCTCGCGGCGGACTCGTCGCCCTGGTTCGTCCTCTCGCTGCACGTCACCCTCAGCCTGGGCCTCGCCTTCGTCTTCACGCCGCTGTTCACCGCCGGCCTCGGCTCGGTGCGCCCCTCGCTCTACTCGCACGGCAGCGCGATCATCGGCACCGTGCAGCAGCTGGGCGGCGCGGCGGGCACGGCGCTGTTCGTCACCGTCCTCTCGATCCGGTCGGCGGAGCTCGCGCAGGGCGGAGCCGACGAGGTCGCCTCCTACGCCGGCGGCATCCACTCCGCGTTCCTGTGGGGCGCGTCGATCGCGACGGTCGCGATCGTGGCCGCGTTCTTCGTCCGCCGCCCGGCGGAGTCGGACGCGCCGCTCCCGATGGCGCACTGAGCCGGGCGGGCCGACCCCGCCTGTTCACCTCCGCGTCACCCCGCCTCCCTACGGTGTCGCCCCGGCCGCCGCGCTCCCGATCGCGCGGCCGGGACGGAGACGAGACGTGACCGAGACGGCCGGCCCCCAGGACGTGCTCGACGCCGGAGCGGCCACCCCTCCTCCCCGCACGCTGGTCGACGTCCTCCGCGACACCGCGGAGCGCCACCCGGACGCCTCCGCGCTGGAGGACCCGGCCGGAGCGCTCAGCTACCGGGAGCTGCTGGCCCGTACGGTGCAGCTCGCGGGCGAGCTCACCGCCGCCGGGGTCCGACGCGGCGACCGCGTCGGGATCCGCATGCCCAGCGGCTCCCGCGAGCTCTACCTCGCGATCCTGGCCGTCCTCGCCGCGGGAGCCGCGTACGTCCCGGTGGACGCGGACGACCCCGAGGAGCGGGCGCGCCTCGTCTTCGGCGAGGCCGCCGTCCGCGGCGTGATCACCGGCTCCGGCCGCTTCGAGCGCACCGGCGCCGACGAGCCGGCCGCGCGCCTGTTCACCGCGAGCGCGCCGCACCCGAGCACGGCGTCGATCCCGCTGCTGCAGCCGCCCTCGCTCGAGGACGACGCCTGGATCATCTTCACCTCCGGCTCCACCGGAACCCCCAAGGGAGTGGCGGTCAGCCACCGCTCCGCCGCCGCCTTCGTCGACGCCGAGGCGCGCCTGTTCCTCCAGGCGGAGCCGCTCGGCCCCGGGGACCGGGTGCTGGCCGGTCTCTCCGTCGCGTTCGACGCGTCCTGCGAGGAGATGTGGCTCGCCTGGCGGCACGGCGCCTGCCTCGTCCCCGCTCCCCGCTCGCTGGTCCGCAGCGGCATGGACCTCGGCCCCTGGCTGACCACGCACGGCATCACCGTGGTCTCGACCGTGCCGACCCTCGCGGCGCTCTGGCCCGCGGAGTCGCTCGAGAACGTCCGCCTGCTGATCTTCGGTGGCGAGGCGTGCCCGCCGGAGCTCGGCGAGCGCCTGGCCGTCGAGGGCCGCGAGGTCTGGAACACCTACGGGCCGACCGAGGCCACCGTCGTCGCCTGCGCCGCGCCCCTCGGCGGGCCTCCCCCGGTGCGCATCGGGCTGCCGCTGGACGGCTGGCGGCTCGCCGTCGTGGACGCGGACGGGCAGCGGGTCGGCGAGGGCGAGGTCGGCGAGCTGGTCATCGGCGGGGTCGGGCTCGCGCGCTACCTCGACCCGGTCAAGGACGCCGAGAAGTACGCGCCGGCACCGCTCCTGGGATGGGAGCGGGCCTACCGCTCCGGCGACCTGGTGCGCTCCGAGAGCGCCGGCCTGATCTTCCAGGGGCGCGCGGACGACCAGGTGAAGCTCGGCGGTCGGCGGATCGAGCTCGGCGAGGTCGAGGCGGCGCTGCAGGCGCTCCCCGGAGTCTCGGGGGCGGCGGCCGCGGTCCGCACCACGGCGGCCGGCAACCAGGTCCTCGTCGGCTACCTGGCCCTCGCCGGCGGCCGGGAGCTCGACCGCGACGCGGCGCTCGCCCGCCTGCGTGAGGAGCTGCCCGCATCCCTCGTGCCGCTGCTGGCCGTGGTCGAGGAGCTGCCGACCCGCGTCTCCGGCAAGGTCGACCGCGCCGCACTCCCCTGGCCGCTCGCCGTGGGCACGACCGAGGACGCCTCCCTCGACCCCGAGGAGGCGTGGCTCGCCGCCCTCTGGCGCGACGTGCTCGGCGTGCCGGTCGACGACCGGGCGAACTTCTTCGACCTCGGCGGCGGCTCCCTCGCCGCCGCCCAGCTGGTCGCGCGGATCCGCGAGCGCGACCCCGAGTTCACCGTCGCCGACGTCTACGCCCACCCGCGTCTCGCGGCGATGGCCGCCGAGATCCAGAGCCGCTCGACCGGCACTGCGGAGGTGTCCGCTCACCGCATCGCGCCGGTCCCCCTCCGGATGCGCGTGCTGCAGACCCTCCTCGGCGCACCACTGCTCGTGCTCGGCAGCGCCCGCTGGATCACAGCGATCCTCAGCGTCACCGCGGTGCTCGACCTGGTGCCGGGGTTCGGCTGGCTGCCCACCGCTCCGCTCGCCGCGCTGATCCCCGCCTTCGCGCTCTTCCTCACGCCGTTCGGGCGGATGGGGCTCACCGTCCTCGCCGCGCGCACCCTGCTGCGCGGGATCCGAGCCGGAGACCACCCGCGCGGCGGGAGCGTGCACCTCCGGCTCTGGCTGGCCGAGCAGATCGCGTTCCAGCTCAAGGCCGTGAGCCTGGCGGGCGCGCCCTGGGTCGCCTACTACGCCCGCGCGCTCGGCGCCCGCATCGCCGACGACGTCGACCTGCACTCCCTCCCTCCGCTGACCGGGATGCTCACGCTCGGGCGCGGCGCCGCGATCGAGCCCGAGGTCGACCTCTCCGGCTACTGGATCGACGGCGACGTCCTGCGCGTCGGTGCCGTCCGGGTCGGCGCCGGCAGCACGGTGGGCGCGCGCAGCACGCTCCTCCCCGGCGCCCGGATCGGCAAGCACGCGCAGATCGAGCCGGGATCGGCCGTCTTCGGGCGGGTGCCGGCCGGGCAGCGCTGGGGAGGATCCCCCGCCCAGCGGCTCGGCAGGGCGAACGCCGGGTTCCCCTCGGAGCGCCCGGCGCGCCGCCCGGGCTGGGTCTGGGCGTACGGAGCGTCCGCGGTCGGCCTCGCAGCGGTCCCGGTCCTCGCCCTCGCGGCCGGGCTCGCCGTCGTGGCCGCCGCCGTGCGCGGCTCGGCCGGCCTCGGCGCCGCGCTCGGGCCCGCTCTCGCCGCCCTCGTGCCCGCCGTCGCCGTCTCCGGAGTCGTCCTCGCCGCCCTCGTCGTCGTCCTGGTGCGCCTGCTCGGCCGGGGCGTCGAGCCGGGCACCCACCCTGTGCGCGGTCGGATCGGCTGGCAGGTCTGGTCGACGGAGCGGCTGCTCGACTCCGCACGGGTCCTGCTCTTCCCGCTCTACTCGGGCCTGTTCACCCCGGTCTGGCTGCGGCTCCTCGGCGCGAAGGTCGGACGCGACGTCGAGGCCTCGACGGTGCTGCTCCTGCCCGCGATGACGACCATCCGCGACGGCGCGTTCCTCGCCGACGACACGCTCGTCGCCTCCTACGCGCTCGGCGGCGGCTGGATGCGGCTCGCCCGCGCCGAGATCGGCGAGCGCGCGTTCCTCGGCAACTCCGGCATGGCGGCTCCCGGTCACACCGTGCCCGCCGGCGGACTCGTCGCCGTCCTCTCCTCCGCGCCCCGGAAGTCGAAGGCGGGCTCGTCGTGGCTGGGCTCACCGCCCGTGCGGCTGCGACGCACCGTCGTGGAGGCGGAGTCGGCACGCACCTTCCGCCCGGCCCGCCGACTCCGCGCGGCCCGCATCGCGTGGGAGCTCGGCCGCTTCGTCCCGGTGGTCGTCTCGGTCGCGATCGGCCTCGGCGTGGTCGCCGGACTGCTCGCGCTGATCCAGACGCTCGGGGCGGTGCTCGCCGCGCTCGTGGGAGGCGTCGTGCTGCTGGCCGCCGGGGCGGTCGCCGCGGCCGTCTCCACCGCCGCGAAGTGGATCCTGATCCAGAGGGTCGAGCCGAGCGAGCAGCCGCTGTGGTCCTCGTTCGTCTGGCGGAGCGAGCTGGCCGACGCCTTCACCGAGATGGTCGCCGCGCCCTGGTTCGCCCACGCCGCCGCGGGCACTCCGGCGCTGGTCTGGTGGCTGCGGAGCCTCGGCGCTCGGATCGGACGCGGCGTCTGGTGCGAGAGCTACTGGCTCCCCGAGGCCGATCTGATCTCGCTCGGCGACGGAGCGACCGTGAACCGGGGCTGCGTCGTGCAGACGCACCTGTTCCATGATCGAATCATGAGCATGGATCTCGTGAGCCTCGACGCCGGCGCCACCCTGGGCCCGCACAGCGTGATCCTCCCCGCCGCGCGGATCGCCGAGCACGGCACGGTCGGCCCGGCCTCGCTCGTCATGCGGGGGGAGCTCGTGCCCGCGGGCAGCCGCTGGAGCGGCAACCCGATCGGCCCGTGGCGCGAGGTGCGCGTCGCCGACTACCACGCGCCCGTCGCGTGAGCCCCGCGCTGACCGGGCTCGAGACCGCCGGCGACCCCTACGTCCCCGGCATCGGGAACACCGGCTACCGCGTCGAGTCCTACGACCTCGACCTCGACTACCGCGTCGCCTCGAACCGCCTGGCCGGCCGGGCCGTGCTGCGGATCGTCGCGCTGCAGCCGCTCCGGCGGTTCTCCCTCGACCTCTCCCGGCTCCGCGTGTCCCGCGTCCGGATCGACGGACGCCGCGCCCGCCACGAGCAGGCGCCGCACAAGCTGCGGGTGTCCCCCGCCGAGCCGCTGGCCGCCGGCGAGAGCGTCGACGTCGAGATCGAGTACAGCGGCCACCCCGCCCCCCGCGCCAGCCACTGGGGCGAGCTCGGCTGGGAGGAGCTGGAGGACGGGGTGCTCGTCGCCTCGCAGCCCTCCGGCTCCTCCACCTGGTTCCCCTGCAACGACGACGTCGCCGAGAAGGCTCCGTACCGCCTGCGCGTCACCGCCGAGGAGGGCTACGCCGTGCTCGCGAACGGGGTGCTCGTCGACTCGAGCGCCCGCTCCGGCCGCCGCACCTGGCTCTACGAGCAGCGCGAGCCCAGCGCCGCGTACCTCGCCTCGGTGCAGATCGGCCGCTACGCGATCGAGGAGCGCGTGCTCGCCGGGGTCGCGGTGACCCTCGCCCGCCCCGCCGCCCTGGCCGCTCGGGTCGCGCACGACTTCGCTCCGCTCGAGCGCATGCTCGCCCTGTTCACGCGGCTGTTCGGGACCTACCCCTTCGCCCGCTACTGCGTCGTCGTCACGGCGGACGAGCTGGAGATCCCGCTCGAGGCGCAGGCGATGGCGGTGTTCGGCGCCAACCACGCCGACGGCCGCGGCGGCTCGGAGCGCCTCATCGCTCACGAGCTCGCGCACCAGTGGTTCGGCAACAGTGTGGGCATCGCCCGGTGGCGCCACATCTGGCTCAACGAGGGGTTCGCCTGCTACGCGGAGTGGCTGTGGTCGGAGGAGTCGGGCCGCGCCACCGCCGACGCCTGCGCCCGCCGCCACCACGCGGTGCTGCGGACTGCGGCGCAGGATCTCGTGCTCGCCGATCCGGGGCCGGTCGCGCTCTTCGACGACCGCGTCTACAAGCGCGGCGCGCTCACCCTGCACGCGCTGCGGCTCACCGTCGGCGACGAGCCCTTCCTCCGGCTGCTGCGGGAGTGGACGTCCCGCTACGCCTCCGCCGCCGTCACCGACGAGGAGTTCCGCGAGCTCTGCACGGAAGTCCTCGGCGAGGGCGTGGACGACCTGCTCGACGCCTGGCTCCTCGACGAGGAGCTGCCGCCGCTACCGCCCGGGCGCTGACACCAGCGAGTCCGCGAGCGCGTCGCCGTGCTCGCGCCGCCAGCCGATGATGGGCCCGGCGCCCGCGTCCCCCATCGGCCCGAGGGCGACGCTGACCCGCAGCGCGGGGTCCAGCTGCGGCTCGGCCAG
Source organism: Rathayibacter sp. RFBD1 (assembly GCF_002932915.1). Taxonomy (NCBI): domain Bacteria; kingdom Bacillati; phylum Actinomycetota; class Actinomycetes; order Micrococcales; family Microbacteriaceae; genus Rathayibacter; species Rathayibacter sp. RFBD1. Next base: position 158,091 of record NZ_PSWQ01000020.1, on the reverse strand, counting down.
CCGGAAGCGGACGCCGTCGATCCGCGCCTCCGCCGCGTGGTGCGACTCGTGCACGTGCACCCGGCGCGGGTCGAGCTCGAGCCCGCGGCCGTCCGCCTTCAGAGCGGCCTCGATCCGGGTCCAGTGCAGGACGGGGTCGGCGGGGCGCATCCCGCCCGTGGCGAAGGGCGCCCCGGCGATGCGCGTGATCCGCTCCCCGCGCTCGGGCGTGCCCAGCGTCGGCTCCACATCGACGCCGACCGCACCGGCGCTGCTCGCCGCGACCACGACGGCGCCCGCGCAGTGCGCGATGCTCACCGACAGCAGCTCGAGCGCGATCCCGCGTCCCTCCAGCCGCGGCCGGCCGTGCGCGCCCCCGCAGCGCGGGCAGCAGGCGACGACCCGGACCTCCGACGCGCGCGTCCCCGTGAGCTCGGCCGCGAGCATCCGCAGGAGCACCCGCCCGAAGACGAAGCGCTCGGCCGCCGACGCGGCGACCGTGCCGGCGTAGCGCTCGCGCTCCTCGTCGCTCAGCAGCGGCAGCAGCCGCTCGGCGTCCAGCGTCTGCTCGTCGAGCGCCAGCCAGCGCAGGTGCACCCCCGGCAGCTCCGCGCCGATCCCCGACTCCCCCATGTCCGTCCCCCCGGTCAGCTCGTCGCGGCGTGCTCGCCGCGCTCGTACACGTCCGCGGCCGATCCGACGATCAGCGGGTCCGGACCCAGCGGGCCCACGACCTCCTCGTCGCGTCCGTCGTAGTCGTAGAGGCTCAGGACGTAGCGCATGGCCTCGAGCCGGGCGCGCTTCTTGTCGTTGCTCTTCACAATGGTCCAGGGAGCGTCGGCGGTGTCGGTCGCCGCCATCATCGCCTCCTTGGCCGCGGTGTAGTCGCCCCACTTGTCGAGCGAGGCGAGGTCCATCGGCGAGAGCTTCCACTGGCGCACGGGGTCGATCATGCGGATCGTGAACCGGGTGCGCTGCTCCTCCGCCGAGACCGAGAACCACAGCTTCACCAGGTCGATGCCGTCGCCGACGAGCATCCGCTCGAACAGCGGCGTCTGGCGGATGAACTCGTCGTACTGCGCCGGCGTGCAGAAGCCCATGACGCGCTCCACGCCGGCCCGGTTGTACCAGGAGCGGTCGAAGAGGACGATCTCGCCGGCGGCCGGCAGGTGCGAGACGTAGCGCTGGAAGTACCACTGACCGGCCTCGCGCTCGGTCGGCTTCTCGAGCGCGACCACGCGGGCTCCGCGCGGGTTGAGGTGCTCGGTGAAGCGCTTGATGGTGCCGCCCTTGCCCGCGGCGTCGCGCCCCTCGAACACGACCACGAGTCGGCGCCCGTGCTTCTTGATCCAGTTCTGCAGCTTCAGCAGCTCGATCTGGAGGAGGCGCTTGCCCGCCTCGTACTCCTCGCGCGACATCCGCTCGTCGTAGGGGTAGCCCTCGCGCCAGGTGTCGATCTGCGTGCCGTCGCGGCGCAGGAGCACCGGATCGTCGTCGTCCTCGTCCAGCACGACGAGGTCCCGCGCGTCGGCGGGTGTGAGCGTGCGGAGCAGTTCGGGAGTGGGACGGAGGGCGTCATCGGCGGTGTCGGGCACGGAGGGACGCTAGTGCGGCCGTGCAACGCTCCGGTGAACGGCGGGTATCCCCGCGTCTGCGGGGAGGACGGTCGGACGGGCTGCCGCGCCGATCGCGGTCCCGGCCGCCGGATGCGCAGGCTGATCACGGCGGCTGTACGCAGCCGAGGCTGCAGTGCTCGATCCGGGGCGCTCCCGCGAGGATCGACCGGCTCCGCCTCGTCTCGGGACGGCGTCAGCCGGTGAACGCCGCAGGAGGCAGGTCGGTCTCGCCGCCCTCGACCGCGTCGAGCAGCCGGTCGACCACGTCCTGCGGCGCCAGACCCGCGCCGAAGCGGGGCGCGTCTCCCGCGAGCGGGTGCCGGGACAGCTCGGTCTCGGTGTGGCCGGGGCGCGCGTCGAGCAGGAGGACGCCCGCCCGCATGTACTCGCGGGCCGAGGCCTTCACGAAGGAGTGCAGTGCCGCCTTCGAGGCGGAGTACGCGGCGAGTCCCGCGGTCGGAGCCTCCGCCACCACGCCGCTGATGGTCAGCGCGAACGGCTCGCGCCCCTCGCCCGCCGACGCGACGAGCGACGGCAGCGCGGCGGTCAGCACCCGGATCGGCGCCAGCGCGTTCACCTCGACGAGCTCCTCCAGAACGGCCGGATCGAGCTCGGCGGAGGGCCCGAAGGCCACGACGCCCGCGGCCACGACGACGCCGTCGAGGCGCCCGTGCCGCTCGAGCACCTCGGCGACCACGCGCCGGGGCTCGTCCTCCCCGCGCAGGTCGGCGACCAGGGGTGCCTCGCCGAGCGCCGCGGAGTCGCGCCCCGAGCGCACCGCGACGGCACCGCGCGCCTCCAGCGCATCGGCCAGGAGGCGGCCGAGGCCGCCCGAGGCTCCGAGGACGAGGACGACGGCACCGTCGAGACGAGTCATGTGGCGAGCCTAGACGGGTGCGCTGTCGCGGATCGGCACTACCGTCCGAGCGACCGGGCCCCTACCGTGAGGCCCATGACACGACTGCAGAGCCGTGCCGTGCTGCAGCGCCTGCTCGAGGTCCTCGAGGATCCCGCCCCCGTCACCATCGGCCACGCGCGTCACGTCCGGATGCTCGTCCGCGAGGCTCTGGAGTGGATCGCCGGCCCTCGGGCGCAGGAGTCCGGTGCGTGGAGCGGCCCCGCTTCGGGAGAGCCCGCGGCCGCGCTCGCCCCCGAGGATCCCGCCGCCACGGACCCGGGTCTCTGACGCTCCCGCCCTCCTCGTAGACTCGTTCGCCGGAGGAACGGGGGGTCGATGGACGAGGGTGCGCCGGCGGGCTGGTACCGCGACGAGGCCGATGCGGCCGAGATGCGCTGGTGGGACGGCAGGCGGTTCACCGGGGCGCGCCGCTCCGCGCAGGACAGTGCCGCGGTGGTGCGGGACGCACCCGTCACCCCCGTCACGGAGCGCGTCGACTACCGGCTCCCGAACGCCGACGGCGCCCCGAGCGTCGACGCCCTCGCCGAGGCCGAGCGGATCGAGGAGATCGCCGATCTGATCGGCCGCACGCTCGAGCAGGGCGAGATCGACGAGCGGACCCTCGAGGTCGACCTGATCCCCGAGCCCGACCACCCCACCGGCCTCGACGCCGTCTCGGTCCGGGCCGGCGGCCGCGTCCTCGGCTACCTGCCGAACGCCTCCGCCCACCGGGCCGCTCTCGACCGGGTCGTGGCGAGCGGAGCCGTCCCGGTCACGACCGCGCGCCTCCGGGTCGAGCGCGGCGAGGAGGGCCTGCGGGCCGTCCTCCGCGTCGCCCTGGTCGCCCCCGAGCTGCTCGTGCCGCTCAACGAGCCGCCCGTCGAGCGCCACTCGATCCTCCCCTGGTCGCGGGGCCTGCCGGTCCTGCGCGAGGACGAGCACTTCGCCCGCCTCTCGACGGTCGTTCCGGCGAGCGGCCGCGGCCTGCTGCTGGTGACCCTGCACCCGGCCGGCGACCTCGTCGAGCTCCGTCTCGACGGCGAGCGGGTGGGCGAGCTCTCCCCGACCCTCTCGGCGGATTTCGCCCCGACCCTCCGCCACCTCGCGAGCCTCGGCCTCACCGCCGCCGCCTACGCCTCCCTCCGCGGATCCCCGCTGAAGGTCGAGCTCACGCTGCAGGCCGCGAAGGCCGCGGAGCTGCCCGCCGAGTGGGTCGACGGCCGTCCGGTCACTCTCCCCCGACTCCTCCCGCCGGCCCGGACCTACACCGTCCCGCCCTCGTACACGCCGCCGCTGCGTCCCACTCCCCGCAGCTCGGAGGCGGTCTCCCGCTCGGTCCGCCGGACCGTCGCCTGGGTGGTCGTCGGCGTCTGCACCCTCGTCGGGCTGTCGAGCTGGCTGATCGGGGACGTGCTGAACTGATCGGGCGGGGCGGACGTCCGCGGACGTGACCGGCCTCGTCTCGGACTCCCGGGGTCGGCGATCCCGCACCTCCGTGCAGAAGCGCCCGGCTCGCGGATCCGGGATCCGAGCGAACCGGGCGCCTCGAGCCGAGCGCGCCGTCCTACACGTTGAAGCGGAACTCCACGACGTCGCCGTCCTGCATGACGTAGTCCTTGCCCTCGATGCGGGCCTTGCCCTTCGCGCGGGCCTCGGCGATCGAGCCGGTCTCGACGAGGTCGTCGAACGAGATGATCTCGGCCTTGATGAAGCCCTTCTGGAAGTCGGTGTGGATGACACCGGCGGCCTGGGGCGCGGTCCAGCCCTTCCCGATGGTCCAGGCGCGCGTCTCCTTCGGGCCGGCCGTGAGGTAGGTCTGGAGGCCCAGGGTGTCGAAGCCGATGGTCGCGAGCTGGTTGAGGCCCGACTCCGTCTGGCCGGTCGACTCGAGCATCTCGGCGGCGTCGGCCTCGTCGAGGTCGATCAGCTCGGACTCGATCTTCGCGTCGAGGAAGATCGCCTTCGCCGGCGCGACGAGGGCCGCGAGCTCTGCCTTCCGGGCGTCGTCGGTCAGCACGGCCTCGTCGACGTTGAAGACGTAGATGAACGGCTTGGCGGTCAGCAGGCCCAGCTCGCGGATCGGCTCCAGATCGATCGAGGAGGCCGACAGCGGCTTGCCCTGGTCGAGGAACTCGCGCGCCTTCTTCGCGGTCTCGACCACGATCGGCTCGATCTTCCTGCCCTTGAGCTCCTTCTCGTAGCGGGCCTCGGCCTTCTCGAGGGTCTGGAGATCGGCGAGGACCAGCTCGGTGTTGATCGTCTCCATGTCGCTGGCGGCGTCGACCTTGCCGTCGACGTGAACGACGTCGGAGTCCTCGAAGCCGCGGATGACCTGCGCGATGGCGTCGGCCTCGCGGATGTTCGCGAGGAACTTGTTGCCCAGGCCCTCGCCCTCGGACGCGCCGCGCACGATCCCGGCGATGTCGACGAAGGAGACGGGCGCCGGGAGGATGCGCTCGGAGCCGAAGATCCCGGCGAGCACCTCGAGGCGGGAGTCGGGCAGGTTCACCACACCCACGTTCGGCTCGATCGTCGCGAACGGGTAGTTCGCCGCGAGCACCGTGTTCTTGGTCAGTGCGTTGAAGAGCGTCGACTTGCCGACGTTGGGGAGACCGACGATTGCGATAGTGAGAGCCACGGGCATCCATCCTACGGCGTGGCGGCGGAAGGGCCGGGCTGGCGGGCGCGGAGGAACGGGAGCCGCCCGGCCCGCGGCCGGCGGGTGCTCCCGGCCGCTCGGGGCGACGCGCGCGCGACGCTCCCGGCGGCGTCGGAGGTGCGTGAGAGGCTGGAGCGTGCCCATCGACTTCACCGCCATCGACTTCGAGACCGCCAACTCGCACGGGGCCTCCGCCTGCTCCGTCGGGCTCGTGAAGGTCCGCGACGGCCGCGTCGTCGACCGCGCCGGCTGGCTCATCCGCCCGCCGCTGGGGTACGACGACTTCCTCGAGTGGAACACGCGGATCCACGGCATCCGCAAGCACGACGTGCACGCCGCCGCCTCCTGGGTCGACCAGTTCGCCGACCTGGCGGCCTTCGCCGGCGAGGACGTGTTCGTCGCGCACAACGCCGGCTTCGACATGGGCGTCATCCGCGCGGCCTGCGCGGCGACCTCCCTCGAGCACCCCGAGTACGACTACCTCTGCTCGCTCCAGCTCGCCCGCAAGACGTACGAGCTCGACTCCTACCGCCTCCCCGTCGTCGCCATGGCCGCGGGCTTCGAGGACTTCCGCCACCACGACGCGTCGGCCGACGCCGAGGCGTGCGCCGCGATCGTCGTGCACGCGGCCCGGCGGCACGGCGCCGCGAGCATGGCCGAGCTCGGCGAGCTGGCCGGCGTCTCCGTGAAGCGCCTGCGCCCGAAGGCCCCCGTCGCCGCCTGACGTCCGTCGTGCCGAGCCGGCTCGAGACGATCGACTCAGCCGCGGGGGTCGCCGAACCAGGTGCTGAAGATGCGCCAGAAGTTCCGGTTCCCGTAGGCCGAGCAGTCGTCGCCCTCGCCGTAGAGGTTCGCGAGCGCCGCCGCGTTCGGCTGGTACGGCGTGTAGTAGTAGAGACCCGCCGTGGCCGCGTTGGCGATCGTCACCGGGGCGGTACCGCAGGACTCGTCCGGGGAGTAGCGGACGTCGCCGGCCGCGCCGACCGGGTACCAGTCGAAGCTCGAGTCCGGATTCCGGTAGCGCTGGAACTGCCACGCCGCTCCGTACACCTGCGCGGCGAAGCCGTAGGAGTCCGTGTCGCAGTCCGCGGTGTCCGGGCAGCCGTAGCCCGTGGCGCTGCGGAACTGCCGCTCGCTCGGCTCCGGATCGGTCACGAGCGACTGCTCCTTCTGCAGCAGCACCAGGAGGACGGCCGGATTCACGCCGCACGCGCCGGCGACCGAGGTGATGATCTCCGCGGCCGGGACGTCGCGTCCGGCGGGCAGCGCACCGCACTGCTCGTCGGCCGTGATCGCCGCGGTGTCCTCGGCGTAGTCGCGCAGGCACGGCACCGGCCCGCCCGCGCAGTCGGGGACGCGGGCGTCGAGGAACGCCTGCACCGTGAGCGGTCCGAGCGCGTCGCCGGCGAAGAAGACCTCGTCGGAGATCAGGTCGCCCGGGTCGAAGTCGGCCGCGACGGGGCCCGGCTGGAGGAAGGTCCACAGCCGGACGGTCTGCGGCTCGGACGGCACCGCGGCGAGGCGCGTGCCGTCGACGGACCCTCCCAGCAGGAGCGCCACCAGCGCCCCGACGACGGCGACCGCACCGCCCCGCCGGCGTCGGACGCCGGTCGGGGACGGTGCGGTCGGGGTCATCCCTCCACGCTAGTGGCGGGGCCGCGGGCGATCAGCCGCAGGGGGTGAGGCGCGCGACGTCCTCCGAGAGGGTCGTGGGACCGCCGAGGAGGACGACCCGTTGCGCTCCCGACTTCGCGATGTCGGTCAGGACGGCGCGGGGCACGCAGTTCGTCGGCACGGCGAACAGCGGGCTGTTCGAGTAGCCCGCCGCCGTGGCTCCGGCGAGGGCGTCGGGGAAGTTCTCGCCCGTCGCCAGGAACACGGTCTTGGCCCTCGAGAAGGCGGCCCGGTTCAGCTGCTCCGAGGTGTCGTAGCGGTCGACTCCGCCGATGCGGGTGATGGTCGACACCGGAAGCGAGTTCTTGATCCCCTCGCTCACCGACAGGGGGCTGCCCGCGATGGTGAGGTTCTGCACCTTGAGCCCCGAGAGGATGCTCTTCGTCACGGCGTCGGCCGTGCTGCCGGTGCCGTTGACCAGGACGACGGGAGCGTTCACCGAGCCGGCTGCGGCGCTCGCGCCGAGCGCGTCCGGGAACTTCTCGCCGGTCGCCAGCCAAGCGCGCGACGAGCCGCCCGAGAAGGCGTACTGGATGATCTTCCTCGAGGTGTCGTAGCGGTCGGTCCCGCCGAGCCGCTGGATCGACGAGGTGTAGCCGCGGAGCTGGTCGTACACGCCCTTGCCGACGCTGAGCTCCGATCCGACGACGACGATCTTCGCGGGCTTCAGGCGGTCGAGCTCGTCGCGGACGGGCTGCGACATGCCGTCGCGGTCGACCAGGAGCAGCGGACCCTTCTGCTTGGCCGCGGCCGGGGCGGCGCTCAGCGCGTCGGGGAAGTTCGCGCCGGTCGCGATGTAGACGACGGGGACGTTCGGGCCGAAGACGGCCTTCGAGATCTCGACGGCGGTGCCCTGGCGGTCGGTGCCGGCCAGACGCGAGACGTCGATCCCGGCCGACGTGCTCACGGTCGAGCAGCCGAGATCCTTCCGGCCGGGGCCCCGGGAGTCGCCCGAGCCGACCCAGCGGTTCCACTCGACGGAGTCGGTGGAGACGCAGACCTGGTAGGTGCCGGGTGCCGAGACGGGCGTGGTGGCGCCGAAGCCGTGTGCGCGGCCGGCGACGGAGTACTCGCCCGGGATGTCGCCGCGGTCGCCGTTCGCGGTCTGCGTGCGGACCGTGCGGGTGCCGTCGGGGCCGGTCACCGTGACCGTCGTGGTCAGCGCGGCCTGCTGCGTCGTCGGATCGACGGCCCAGCCGGACACGCTCAGCGTGCTGCCCGAGATGCGCGGGGCGTCGACGCGTCCCGCGGGGGCGATCCCGGCGTTGGCCAGGGTGCCGTTCGGGTTCCAGTCGCTGAAGAGGTACCAGAAGTTGATGTTGCCGTAGGTCGCGCAGGCCGCGTTGCCGGAGCCGGTGAGCGCGTAGTCGTTGGGCTGGTACGGCGTGTAGTAGTAGAGGTCGGCCGTGGCCTGGTTGCGGATGGTGACCGGTGAGGAGCCGCACGCGGTGCTCGGGTAGTAGGCGACGTTCGGCGTCGTGCCCGGAGCGTAGGTGGTGAAGTTCGAGCCGGAGCCGGGCGGGTTGGCGTAGCGCTTGAACTGGCGGGCCGCGCTGTAGACCTGGGTGAAGAATCCGGCGGAGCCGGGGTCGCACGCCGCGGTGTCCGGGCAGTTGTAGCCGGTCGCCTTGGCGTAGTCCTCGGGGCTCGGCGTCGTGTCGGTGACGAGGCTGCGCTCCTTCTGCACGAGCACGACCAGGGCGAGCGGGTTGATGCCGCAGGCCAGGCCGACGCGCGTGAAGATCGAGGCCGACGACTCGCTGCCGGAGCCCTGGTAGGCGCTGCACATCGCGTCCGCCGCCTTGGACGGCGTCGCCTGCGAGAAGTTCTTGAGGCAGGGGGCGGTGCCGGCGGTGGAGCACCGGCTGCCCTTCTCGTCCAGGAGCGACTGCACCTGGCCGGTGCTCAGCGCGTCGCCGTCGAAGAACTGGGCGTCGCTGACGATGAAGCCGGCGCGGAAGCTCTTCGTCTCCTCGGCGCTGTACTGCGTCGACTGGTCCGGGACGCCGAGGTCGGCGCGGTCGAGGGACGCGTCGAGAGCGCCGGTCTCGACCGAGACGGTCGACGGCGCGTCCTCGGCGGCGGAGGCGGAGGTGATCGGGACGAGGGCGGTGCCGAGCCCGACGGCGAGAGCGAGCGCGGCCGTGAGCAGGCGCGATGAGCGGTGGTGATTCCCCATGATCGCGAAGTCTACGAGGCGGTCGCAGGGCGTCCTGGCCCTCGTTCGGTGGTCGTGGCGCGTCGATCGCTCGATGTCGGAGGTGCGTGGTGTCATCGGCGGCATGGATCTCTCCTTCGTCCTCGGCCTGGTGGTCGGTGCGCTCCTCGCGGGAGTCGTGGCCGTCCTCCTCGCCCGCTCCCGCACGCCCGACGCCGCCCTCGCCCTCGACCTCGCGACGGCCCGCGCCCGCGCTGAGGGCCTGGAGGAGCGGCACGAGGCCGTCGTCGAGCAGCACCGCGAGCACCTCGGCTCCGCCCGCGACCAGATCCGCGAGCTCCAGGAGCAGCTGCGCGTCGTCGCCGAGCGCGAGCGGCACGACGCGCGCATCCTGCAGACCCTCTCCCCCGTCGCCGAGAGCCTGCGCGGCATGCAGGAGGCGGTCGGCCGGCTCGAGCGCGAGCGCGCCGCCCAGTTCGGGGCGATCACCGAGCAGCTCGAGGGACAGCGGGCGGCGGGCGAGCAGCTGCGCTCGACGACCGAGACCCTCGCGTCCGCGCTCCGCTCCACCACGAGCCGCGGCGCCTGGGGCGAGACGCAGCTGCGGAACGTCGTCGAGGCCGCCGGGCTCACCCAGCGGGTCGACTTCGACGTGCAGTTCGGGCTCGAGGGCGAGGCGGGCCGCGGCCGCGCCGACATGGTGGTCCGCCTGCCCGGCGGCAAGGCGATCGCGGTGGACGCCAAGGTGCCGTTCGACGCGTACCTGGAGGCGAGCGCGATCCCCGCGGGCGCCGGCGGAGAGGAGGAGGCGCGGCGCGCGGGGCTCCTGCGCGCGCACGTCCGAGCCCTCCGCGGCCATGTGGACGCGCTGGCCGCCCGCTCCTACTGGACCGGTCTCCCGGCGAGCCCCGAGTTCGTCATCGCGTTCGTGCCGAGCGAGCCGCTGCTCGCGAGCGCGCTCGACGCCGACCCGAGCCTGCTCGAGTACGCGTTCCGCAAGCGCGTCGCCCTCGCCTCGCCCGTGACCCTGTGGTCGGTGCTGAAGACCGTCGCCTACACCTGGCAGCAGGACGTGCTCACCGACGACGCCAAGCGCCTGCTCGACCTCGGCAAGACGCTCTACGCCCGTCTCGGCACCCTCGCCGACCACGCCGAGGGCCTGCGCCGCTCGCTCGAGAAGACGGTCGACTCCTACAACGCCTTCGCCGGCTCGCTCGAGAGCCGCGTGCTGGTCACCGCGCGCCAGTTCGACTCCCTCGACGAGTCGCGCGTCATCGCCCCGGTCGGAGGAGTCGCCTCCTCGCCGCGCCGCCTCACCGCCGTCGAGCTGCTCGCCGCGGACGACGAGTCCGAGCGGAGCGCGTAGGGTCCCGGGTCCCCGCTGAGCGAGCACCGGGCGTGCAGGCCGGGCGCGAGCGGCGCCGTCCATCCGGCTCGACGCCCGGACGACCGCAGCTCGCGACGGCGCTCCACCTCCGCGGCTCGGCGGAGGAGCGCCCGCGAGGCGTCTCGAGACCCGCCGCGGCCCCGCCCGCTCGCCTCGGTGACCGAGGCAGGTGTCCTTCCGCGTCCTGCACGCCGAGACGCCGCCGCACTCGACGAGTGCGCCGTCAGCGGGGCGGCGCCTCGGCAGCAGTGCGGCGTCTCTGAGAGAGCGTGACGGCCTAGACCCACTTCTCCGCGAGGTGCTGGGCGGTCACGCGGCGGATGGTGCCCGAGCGGGAGCGCAGCACGATGGACTCCGTCGTGATGACGTGGCCCTCCTTGCGCACGCCCTTCACGAGCCCGCCGTTCGTCACTCCGGTCGCGACGAAGTAGGTGTTGTCGCTGCGGACGAGGTCGTTGGCGTGGAGGACGCGATCGAGGTCGTGGCCGGCGTCGATGGCGCGCTGGCGCTCGTCGTCGTCCTTCGGGCGGAGGATGCCCTGGATCACTCCGCCGAGCGCGCGGATGGCGCAGGCCGTGATGATGCCCTCGGGCGTGCCTCCGGTGCCGACGCACATGTCGAGTCGGGAGTCGTGGCGAGCGGCGTTGATGCCGCCCGCGACGTCGCCGTCGAGCAGGAGGCGCGTGCCGGCTCCGGCCGCGCGGATGTCCTCGATCAGCTGAGCGTGGCGCGGGCGGTCCAGCACCGCGATGCGCATCTCCTCGACGGGCTTGCGCTTGGCGCGGGCCAGGGCGCGGATGTTCTCGCCGATCGGGCGCTGGATGTCGATGATCCCGACGCCCTCGGGCCCGGTGACGATCTTCTCCATGTAGAACACGGCGGAGGGGTCGAACATCGCGCCGCGGTCGGCGACGGCGATCATCGAGAGCGCGTTCTGGCGCCCGGCCGCGGTCAGCGAGGTGCCGTCGATCGGGTCGACGGCGATGTCGGCGGCGGGCCCCGAGCCGTTGCCGACGTGCTCGCCGTTGAAGAGCATGGGCGCGTTGTCCTTCTCGCCCTCGCCGATCACGACGACTCCGTCGAAGTTCACGGTCCCGAGGAAGGTGCGCATGGCGTCGACCGCTGCGCCGTCGGCGGCGTTCTTGTCGCCCTTGCCGATGAAGGGCACGGCGCGGATCGCGGCGGCCTCGGTGGCGCGGACGAGCTCCATGCCGAGGTTGCGGTCGGGGTGGAGGTAGAGCGAGTCGTTGTCGATCACAGAGCGGAGTCCTTCGTCGTCGAGTTCGTGCACGTCGTCGCAGGACCCGCGGAGCGGATCCCCATCCCTGCCCGAAGCCTAGTCCAGGGCCCTCCACGGGCGGAGGGACCGCGGAGGGGCGCCTCGCTAGACTCGTCCGCGACGCGGGCCTCGCCCGACCCCCCTTCGTTCATCCGTCAAAGGAGATGCCATGCCCGTCGCTACCCCGGACCAGTACGCAGAGATGCTCGACAAGGCGAAGGCGGGCGGCTTCGCCTACCCGGCGTTCAACGTCTCGTCGTCGCAGACGATCAACGCGGTCCTCCAGGGCCTCACCGAGGCGGGCTCGGACGGCATCATCCAGGTCACCACCGGAGGCGCGGACTACTTCGCCGGCCACACCGTGAAGAACCGCGCGGCAGGCGCGATCGCCTTCGCGAGGTTCGCGACCGAGGTCGCCAAGAACTACCCGGTCACGGTCGCGCTCCACACCGACCACTGCCCGCAGAACGCGCTCGAGGGCTTCGTCTACCCGCTGATCGCCGCCTCCGAGGAGGAGGTCAAGGCCGGTCGCGAGCCGCTCTTCCAGTCGCACATGTGGGACGGCTCCGCGATCCCGCTCGACGAGAACCTCGCCATCGCGAAGGAGATCCTCCCGCGCGTCAAGAACATCAACGCCATCCTCGAGGTCGAGATCGGCGTCGTCGGCGGCGAGGAGGACGGCGTCTCGCACGACATCAACGAGCACCTCTACACCACGCTCGACGACGCGATCGCGACCGTCGAGGCCCTCGGCTTCGGCGAGCAGGGCCGCTACATGGCCGCCCTCACCTTCGGCAACGTCCACGGCGTCTACAAGCCGGGCAACGTCCGACTGCGCCCGGAGCTGCTCCGCGAGATCCAGGACGGCCTGCAGGCGAAGTACGGCACCGGCGCGCTCCCCCTCGATCTCGTCTTCCACGGCGGCTCGGGCTCGACCGACGAGGAGATCGCCGAGGCGGTCCGCAACGGCGTCGTCAAGATGAACATCGACACCGACACGCAGTACGCGTTCAGCCGCTCCGTCGCGGACACCGTGCTGAAGAACTACGACGGCTTCCTCAAGGTCGACGGCGAGGTCGGCAACAAGAAGGTCTACGACCCGCGCTCGTGGGGCAAGATCGCCGAGACCGCGATGGCCGCGCGCGTCGCCGAGGCGACCCGTCAGCTCGGCTCGGCCGGGAACTCCGGGAAGTAGGGCACCGCTCCGTGACGAACGCACACGATCAGCCGGGCGACAGGCGTCCGGAGCCGCAGTACGGCGAGTACGCGCCGCCCGGCTGGTCGTGGCAGCCGCCGGAGGACGCCGTGGTCGTCCCCGACCCGAGGGGGTCGGAGACCGATCCGAGGCCCGCGACCGCTCCGGCCGCGAAGCCCGTCGCGCATCCCGTCGACCGCCTGCTCACGATCGTGCTGCTCGCGCTCGGCGTGTTCTTCGCCGTGCCGACGCTGCTCGATCCCTCGAGCTTCGCGACGACCCTCCAGGAGCTCTACCGCTCCCAGGGCATCGGCACCTACGCGTCGCCGGAGCTCGCACGGATCCTCGGCGTCGTGGTGGCGCTCGCGCAGTCGCTGATCGTCGCCTTCGCGGTGTGGATCTCGATCCGGCGGCTCCGCGCCGGCAAGCGCGCCGTGCTCGTCCCGATCCTCGGGATCGCGGCGACCGTGCTGCTCTCCCTGATCGTCGCGGCGATCGCCATCCTGGGCGACCCGACGTTCGCGGAGTACGTCACGCGCATGTCGGGCTCGCAGGGCGGCGCCGGCACCGACGTCTAGCGTCGATCCCCGTTCCACCGCACACGGAAGAGGCCGCCGCTCCCGAGGGAGGGCGGCCTCTTCCGTGTCCGGGCCGGAACGCTCTAGGCGCCCGCTCCCGCGCTGATGCGTCCACCGACGCCGCGGGCGTCGCGCTTGCCGGCGACGTCCTTGCGCAGCTCCTTGGGGAGCGAGAACATCAGGTCCTCCTCCGCGGTCTTGACCTCCTCGACATCGCCGTACCCGGCGGCGGCGAGGTCGTCGAGGACCTCCTGGACGAGCACCTCGGGCACCGAGGCGCCGCTGGTGACGCCGACGGTGCGGATGCCCTCGAGCCACTCCTGCTTGATCTCACTCGCGTAGTCGACCCGGTAGGCGGCCTTCGCGCCGTACTCGAGGGCGACCTCGACGAGGCGCACGGAGTTGGAGGAGTTCGCGGAGCCGACGACGATGACCAGCTCGGCGCCCGCGGCGACCTTCTTGATCGCGACCTGGCGGTTCTGCGTGGCGTAGCAGATGTCGTCGCTCGGCGGGTCCTGCAGGTTGGGGAAGCGCTCGCGGAGGCGGCGCACCGTCTCCATCGTCTCGTCGACCGAGAGCGTCGTCTGCGAGAGCCAGACGACCTTGTCCGGGTCCTTCACGACGATGTTCGGCACGTCGTCGGGGCTGCCGACGAGGGTGACGTGATCGGGGGCCTCGCCCGCGGTGCCCTCGACCTCCTCGTGGCCCTCGTGGCCGATGAGGAGGATCTCGAAGTCGTCGCGCGCGAAGCGGACGGCCTCGCGGTGCACCTTCGTCACCAGGGGGCAGGTCGCGTCGATCGCCTGGAGACCGCGGTCGGCCGCGCCCTGGACGACGGCCGGTGAGACGCCGTGCGCGCTGAAGACGATGTGCGATCCCTCGGGCACCTCGTCGACCTCGTCGACGAAGATGGCGCCCTGGCTCTCGAGCGTGGAGACGACGTGCACGTTGTGCACGATCTGCTTGCGCACGTAGACCGGGGCACCGTAGTGCTCGATGGCCTTCTCGACGGCGACGACCGCGCGGTCGACTCCGGCGCAGTAGCCGCGGGGCGCGGCGAGGAGGACGCGCTTGCGGCCCTCGACGGGGACGTCGCGCAGACGCCCTGTGGCGCGGGGCATGCGCGGCATGGGCAGGCTGATCGGGACTTGGCTCACCCCCTGATTCTACGTGGTGCATCCTGTGCCCGGGCCGTCCCGGTGTCGGACCCGTCCCGTACCGTTGTCGTCGCGGGAGGGCACTCCCGCTCCCCCCGTCCCTCCGAGCAGAGGCAGCGATGACCGACGCCCCACCCACCGCCGACGCACCCTGGCCGGTCGGCCTGCTCGCCAGCAAGATCAAGGGCTGGATCGAGCGCCTCGGGACCGCGTGGGTCGAGGGCGAGATCACCCAGTGGGGCGCGTCCGGCGGCAACGTCTACGGGAAGCTGAAGGACCTGTCCGGAGACGCGACGGTCGGCTTCACCGTCTGGTCGTCGGTGCGGAGCCGCCTCCCGGCCGACCTCAAGCAGGGCGATCGGGTCATCGCGCTGGTGAAGCCCAACTACTGGGTCAAGGGCGGCACGCTCTCGATGCAGGTCTTCGAGATGCGCCACGTCGGCCTGGGCGATCTGCTCGAGAAGCTCGAGCGGCTCCGCCGGCAGCTCGCGTCGGAGGGGCTGTTCGACGCCTCCCGCAAGAAGCCGCTGCCGTTCCTCCCGCACGGCGTGGGCCTCATCACCGGCAAGGACTCGGACGCCGAGAAGGACGTGCTGCGGAACGCGCAGCTGCGCTGGCCGGCGGTGCGCTTCCGGGTGGTCCACTCGGCCGTGCAGGGCGACCGGACGGTCCCGGAGGTGCTCTCGGCCCTGCGGACCCTCGAGGCCGACGACAGCATCGACGTGATCGTGATCGCCCGCGGAGGCGGCGACTTCCAGAACCTGCTCGGCTTCAGCGACGAGGCGCTCGTGCGCGCCGTCGCCGCCTGCTCCACTCCGGTCGTCAGCGCGATCGGCCACGAGGCCGACCGCCCGCTGCTCGACGACGTCGCCGACCTGCGCGCCTCCACTCCCACCGACGCCGCGAAGAGGGTCGTGCCCGACGTCTCCGACGAGCTGCTGCGCGTGCAGCAGGCCCGGCTGCGGATGACCGGCCGCGTGAGCGGGCTCGTCTCGCACGAGATCGACCGGCTCTCGCAGCTGCGCTCGCGGCCGGTGCTCGCCCAGCCGCACGTGCTGGTCGACCGGCACTCCGAGGAGCTGACCCGCTGGGTCGCGCGCGGCGCCGAGCTGGTGGACCGCCGCCTCGAGCGCGCGCACCTCGAGGTCGAGCGCCTGCACGGCCACCTGCGCGCCCTCTCCCCCCAGCACACCCTCGACCGCGGCTACGCGATCGTCCAGAACGCGGCCGGGCACGTCGTCCGGGCACCCGGCGACGCACCGGCCGGCGGCGCACTCGTCCTCACGCTCGCGGAGGGAGCCGTCGGCGCCCGCTCCGAGGGGCCCACCGGCGATCCCGCCGGCCGGTCCTGAGCCCGCCGCGCCACCCGTCCCCCCTCAGCCCCGATCGATAGGATCAGACCCATGCCCGACTCCCCCGACGCCCCGGCGACCGACTCCGACGTCTCGGGATTCTCCTACGAGCAGGCGCGCGACGAGCTCGTCCGCGTCGTGTCCGAGCTCGAGCAGGGCAGCTCCACCCTCGAGCGCTCGCTCGCCCTGTGGGAGCGCGGCGAGGCCCTCGCCGCCCGCTGCGAGGAGTGGCTGATCGGAGCACGCGCCCGGCTGGACGCGGCCCGCTCCGGAGGGGCGGCCGCCGGATGAGCCGCGCGAAGCCCGCGCGGGTCGTCGCCGAGCTCGGGCGCCCGGAGACGGCGGCCGAGACGGCCGCCCGCAAGGCCGAGAACTCCCGGCTCTACCGTCAGCGCAAGACGGTCAACAACCTCGTCTTCTCGCTGCTCGCGACCGTCGGCGCCGTGGCGCTCATCGTCCTGCTCGTCCCCCGCGGCGACACCGTGGAGCTCTCCTCGGTCGACGTCCCCCGCGTCGCCGCACAGGTCCAGCTGGGCGAGGAGCAGACGCTCGCCGTGCCCTCCCTGCCCGAGGGCTGGAAGGCCAACGCGGCCGAGCTCCGCCGCGAGAACGGCACCGACTACTGGTACGTCGGCCTGATCACCCCGAAGGCGGGCTACATCGGCCTGAGCCAGGGGCTCGACGCGGACGCGGCCTGGGTCGCGACGCAACTCGACCGCCGGGCGGCGACCGGCGTCGAGACGATCGACGGCCGCGACTGGACCGTCTACGACCACCGCGACTCCGGCGACGACACCGGCAACACGCCCTACGCGCTCGAGACGACGGAGGGCTCCAGCACCTACCTCGTCTACGGCACGGCCCCGACGGACGAGATCCGCCTGGTCGTCGACGCCATCACCCCGCAGATCGGCCAGGAGGAGTCCCGATGAGCCTCGGAACCAGCAGCACCGTCCCCCGCGAGTCCCGCCCGCCGGCGTGGGTCTGGAAGGAGATGCTCCGCGGCAACCAGCGCTTCGTCGCCGGCGAGCCCCGCCACCCCCGCCAGGACGTCGAGCGCCGCGCCGAGCTCGCCGCCGCTCAGGCCCCGCTCGCCGCGCTCTTCGGCTGCAGCGACTCCCGCCTCGCGGCCGAGATCATCTTCGACCTGGGGCTCGGCGACCTCTTCGTCGTCCGCAACGCCGGCCAGGTGATCGCCGACTCCATCATCGGCTCGCTGGAGTACGGCGTCGCCGTTCTCGGCGTGAAGGTGCTGCTCGTGCTCGGCCACGACGAGTGCGGAGCGGTCCGGGCGGCGATCCAGTCGCAGGCGCCCGGCGCCGAGCGGCTCCCCCCGCACATCGAGCACCTGATCGAGCCGATCATCCCCGCGGTGCGCCGCCTCGTGGGCGCCCAGCCGGACGGCCGCGTGCTCGTCGACCCGTCGGCGACCGACGCGCTGGCCGTCGGCCGCGAGCACCTGCGCGACACGGTCGCCGAGCTGCTCCAGCGCTCCCCGCTGATCGCCGACGCGGTCGCGACCGGGCGGCTCGCCCTCGTGGGCGCCAACTACCGGCTCTCGGACGGCACCGTGATGTCCGATGTCGTGCTCGGCATCGATCCGCCCGAGCTCAGCCCCTACGTCTCCGAGCTGGAGCGCGACTCCGGCTCCGCCTCCTCCGCCGCCGCTCCGAGCGCGGTGGGATCGGATCCCGCGTGAGCGGCTCCGGACAGCACAGCACCAACCGATCAGACAAGGACGAACACAGCGTGGTGGATCACTCCCCGACCGACGACTCCGGCGACTTCCGCATCGAGCACGACACGATGGGCGAGGTGCGGGTCCCCCGCGACGCCCTCTACGCCGCGCAGACCCAGCGGGCGGTCGAGAACTTCCCGATCTCGGGTGCGGGCCTCGAGCCGGCCCAGATCGCGGCCCTCGCGCGCATCAAGAAGGCGGCGGCGCTGGCCAACGCCGAGCTGGGCGTGCTCGACGCCGACATCGCCACGGCGATCGCCGACGCGGCCGACCTCGTCGTCGGGGGCGGCTACGACGCGCACTTCCCGATCGACGTCTACCAGACCGGCTCGGGCACGTCCTCGAACATGAACATGAACGAGGTGCTGGGCTCGCTGGCGACCACGGCCCTCGGACGCACCGTGCACCCGAACGACCACGTCAACGCCTCGCAGTCCTCCAACGATGTGTTCCCCACCTCGGTCCACGTCGCCGTCACCGGCGCGCTCATCGAGTCGCTGATCCCCTCGCTCGAGCAGCTCGCCGAGTCGCTCGAGGTCAAGGCGGAGCAGTGGGCCGAGGTCGTCAAGGCCGGCCGCACCCACCTGATGGACGCCACCCCCGTCACGCTCGGCCAGGAGTTCGGCGGCTACGCCGCGCAGATCCGCCTCAGCATCGAGCGCGTGCAGTCGGCGCTCCCCCGCGTCGCCGAGGTCCCGCTCGGCGGTACCGCGGTCGGCACCGGGATCAACACCCCCGCCGGCTTCCCGCAGAAGGTCATCGCGCGCCTCGCGGAGGAGACGGGCCTTCCCGTCACCGAGGCCCGCAACCACTTCGAGGCCCAGGGCGCGCGGGACTCGCTGGTCGAGGCCTCCGGAGCGCTGCGCGTGCTCGCGGTGAGCCTGACCAAGATCAACAACGACCTCCGCTGGATGGGCTCCGGCCCCAACACCGGCCTCGGAGAGCTGCGGATCCCCGACCTCCAGCCCGGATCCTCGATCATGCCCGGCAAGGTGAACCCGGTGATCCCGGAGGCCGTCCTCATGGTCTGCGCGCGCGTGATCGGCAACGACGCCACGATCGCCTGGGCAGGCGCCTCGGGTGCCTTCGAGCTCAACGTCGCGATCCCCGTCATGGGGACGGCGCTGCTGGAGTCGATCCGCCTGCTCGCGAACTCCGCCGTGCTGCTCGCCGACAAGACCGTCGACGGCCTCGAGGCCGACGTCGAGCACGCCCGCGCCCTCGCCGAGTCCTCCCCCTCGATCGTCACCCCGCTCAACAAGGTGATCGGCTACGAGGCCGCCGCCAAGGTCGCGAAGAACTCGGTCGCCAAGGGGATCACCGTCCGCGAGTCGGTCGTGGACCTCGGCTTCGTCGAGCGCGGCGAGGTGACGGAGGAGCAGCTCGACAGCGCCCTCGACGTCATGTCGATGACCCGCCCCGGCTGAGCCCGGCCCTCCGACGGCCCGTCCCTGCGCTCGGCGCGGAGGCGGGCCGTCAGAGCACCAGCCAGAACCCCGTGAGCAGGAACGGTCCGAACGCGACCCGTCCGCGGACGCGCAGCACGAGCACCCACAGCCCTGCCACCGCGAAGCCGACAGCGGGCGCGGCGACGACCTGCTCGGGTCCGAGAGCCGCGAGCGGCGGTGCGAGGGCCGCCTGGAGCTTCACGTCGCCGAGGCCCAGCCCGCCCGCCGCATGCAGCACGCCCAGGCACAGCACCGTCGCGAGGACGGCGAGAAGCGTCCCCTCCGTGGGCGCGAGGACGGCTCCGACCGCCAGCAGCGGGAGCGTGACCGCGTTCGGGAGCCGGTGCCCGCGCACGTCCGCCAGCACCAGCGGCACGCTCACGAGCGCCACCGGGACGAGGCCGGGCGCCCGACCGAGGTGCGGGGCACCGATCAGGAGGAGCACGAGGGAGCCGAGGAGCAGGGCGGCCCGGTCGAGCAGTGATCCGCGGAGCATCCGCCGAGACTAGGGGGCGACGCCCGCGGGGCGTCGGAGTTCTCCACAGGGCGGCCCGCCGGCGTGCTCGGGCGGCGGCGGGTCCCAGCCCGGCCTCAGTCGCGCGGTGGCAGCGGTCCCAGCAGGAGCGACGCCCAGGCGCCGTGCGCCGACGCGTCGTCGGAGGGGTGGAACTGCCCGGCGAGCACGTCGCGGTAGAGGCGGCCGAGCTCCGACCTGCGCTGGTACGCCGACCCGCCCGCGATCCGGACGGCGCTCTCGACCACGCGGAGCGCTCCCTCCGTGGTGCGGATCTTCACCCCCACCAGCGACGGGAACCAGCGCGCGCCCCGGTCGACGAGCGCGTCCACGTCGGCCGCCGCCGAGCGCAGGGGCGCCTCGAGCCCGTCGAGCAGCATCCCGGTCTCAGCCACCCGGTGCCGCACCTCGGGGTCCTCCGCCAGTGGCCGCCCTCCCGCCCGGAGGGAGGTCCGTCGGCGGACGGAGGCGACGGCGAGCTCGAGCGCGCGCTGCGCGACACCGAGGTAGACCGAGGAGATCAGCAGCTCGAAGGCCGCGAAGACGGCGAAGACGAAGGGGTCGGCGGTCGGTCCGACGGGCAGCGAGCGGATCATCCGCTCGGCCGGGACGACGACGCCGTCGAGCACCGTCGTGCGGCTCTGGGTCGCCCGCATGCCGAGCGTGTCCCAGTCGTCGCGGACCTCGAGCCCGGCGACCGGCGAGTCCGGGCTCCCGCGGTCGACGAAGCCGTGCACGAGCCGCGGCTCCGACCCGCTGTCGTCGCGGCCGAACACGCCGAGCCGCGTCCAGGCGAGCGCGAGGGAGGTGAAGACCTTCGTGCCGGTGAAGCGGTAGCCGCCGTCCCCGAGCGGCTCCGCCCGCGTCAGCGAGTCCGAGAGCACCAGGTCGTTGCCCGCCTCGCTGTTGCCGAAGGCGAAGACGTGACCCGCCGCGGCGTCGACGAGAACCGAGTGGAGGGAGTCGTCGCCCCGCTCGAGCAGGAGTCGCGCGATCCCGGTCCAGACCAGGTGCATGTTGACGGCGAGCGCGGTCGCGGGCGCGGCCGTCGCGAGGCGCGTCTGCTCGGCGGCCGCCTGCTCCAGGCCGAGGCCGGCACCGCCGAGCTCCTCGGGGACGAGCAGCGCCAGGTACCCGATCGAGCGCAGCTCCTCCAGGTCGTCCGCGCAGAACGCGTTGCGCTCGTCGTAGTCGGCCGCGCGGGTGCGGAAGCGCTCGAGGAGCGCGTCGTCGAGGATGCTCACCCGTCCACGCTACGCCCCGGTACCCTGCAGGGACGCGCCCGGCCCGGGAATCCTCGGATCCCACGGGCCGGACGCACGGCGAGCCCGTCAGGCGAGCTCGTTCGACTCCAGCATCTCCGTGACCAGAGCGGCGATCGCCGAGCGCTCGGAGCGGGTCAGCGTGACGTGCGCGAACAGCGGGTGGCCCTTCAGCGTCTCGATCACGGAGGCGACCCCGTCGTGCCGGCCGACCCGGAGGTTGTCGCGCTGCGCCACGTCGTGGGTCAGCACCACCCGGGAGTTCTGCCCGACGCGCGAGAGCACCGTGAGCAGGACGTTCCGCTCCAGCGACTGCGCCTCGTCGACGATCACGAACGCGTCGTGCAGCGAGCGCCCGCGGATGTGCGTGAGCGGCAGCACCTCGAGCATCCCGCGCTCGATCACCTCGTCGAGCACGTTCTGCGACACCAGCGCCCCGAGCGTGTCGAAGACCGCCTGCGCCCAGGGGTTCATCTTCTCGGCCGCGTCGCCGGGCAGGAAGCCGAGGTCCTGGCCGCCCACCGCGTAGAGCGGCCGGAAGACCATGATCTTCTTGTGCTGGCGCTTCTCCAGCACCGCCTCCAGGCCCGCGCAGAGCGCCAGCGCCGACTTGCCGGTGCCGGCCCGGCCGCCGAGCGAGACGATGCCGACCTCCGGGTCGAGCAGCAGGTCGATCGCGAGCCGCTGCTCCGCCGACCGCCCGTGCAGGCCGAACACGTCCTTGTCGCCGCGGACCAGCGTGATCTGCCGCTTGCCGGTGACCCTCGCGAGAGCGGAGCCGCGGTCGGAGTGGACGACGAGTCCGGTGTTGACCGGGATGTCGGCCACGACGTCCGTGAAGAGCCGCTCGCGGTCGTAGAGCTCGCTCATCGCGTCGCCGCCGAGCGTCACGTCGTCCATGCCGGTCCAGCCGGACTCGGGGGCCTGCTCGGCCAGGTACTCCTCCGCGGCGAGGCCGATGGAGGCGGCCTTCACGCGCATCGGCATGTCCTTGGACACGACGGTCACCGCGGCGCCCTCGCTCTGCAGGTTGAGCGCGACGGCGAGGATCCTCGCGTCGTTGTCGCCCATCTGGAGCCCGCTCGGCAGCACCGACATGTTCGAGTGGTTGAGCTCGACGCGGAGCGTGCCGCCCCGGCCGACGGCGATGGGGAAGTCGAGGCGCTCGTGCTGCACGCGCAGCTCGTCGAGGCGGCGCAGGGCCTGCCGGGCGAAGTAGCCGATCTCGGGATCGTTGCGCTTGCCCTCGAGCTCGCTGATGACGACGATCGGCAGCACGACGGCGTGCTCCGCGAACCGGAACATCGAGGAGGGATCCGACAGCAGCACCGAGGTGTCCAGGACGTAGGTGCGGAGGAGCTGATCGGCCGGATCCGAGGAGCCGTGCTGGACACGGCGGTGGACGCCGCCCTGCGTCCCGGTCTGCGGATCCATGCCCTGGGGAACTGTCACGACGACTCTCCACACTCCGGGGGCCGGAGCCCCCGGCTCATGTCCTCGAGCCGGTCTCATCGGTGCGTGTCGTGCACCGCGCAGTGTCCCTTCGGCGTCTGCGCGATGTCGAGCCGTACTTCTGTGGCCGTCTCGACCAGGCGCTGTACCTGATGACTCGAACCTAACCCGGCGAATGACATCCGTGTGCTTCTCACCGCTACGAATGTGTAACCAGTGTGTGAACGCGCGGAATCCGGCCTAGTAGTCGATGCTCGTGGCCGACGAGATCAGGGCGGCGCGGAGCAGCGCGAGGGTCGCGTCGGTGGTGCCGGCGTGCGCGCTGAAGCGGACGGTGCTCGGACGCAGGCGCGCGGTGACGCCGTGCGCGGCGAGGGAGGCCGCCAGCGGGGCCAGTTCCTCCGGCTCCGGCTCGACGACCACGATGCCGGCGCGCTCGTGCTCGCCGCGGGAGCCCACGACCGCCAGTCCGAACTCGTCCGCGAGGTCGACGATCGCGCTGACCCGCTCCGCCACGAGTGCGGCGATCGTCGACTGCCCGACTGCGGCGACCTCCTCCAGCGCCGACGCGAGCCGGGCCTGGGCGATCGGGTCCGGGTTGCTGATGCTGAAGGCGCGGGCGTCGCCGCGCGGCGGAGCCACCTCGTCCCACGGCTCCGCCTGCTCCGATCCCGTCCAGCCGGAGAGCACCGGGGTCAGCCGCGACAGCGCCCGCTCGCTGAGCGCGAGGAAGCCCGTCCCCCAGCCGGCGCGGAGCCACTTCTGGCCGCCGGTGACGACCACGTCCGCCAGCTCGTAGGGCGCGTCGACGACGCCGAAGCCCTGGATCGCGTCGAGGACGAGCATCCGGTCGCCGATCACGTCACGGATCGCCGCGACGTCCGCGAGGTAGCCCGTGCGGGAGTCGACCAGGCTCACCGCGACGGTCGTCACGTCGTCCGTGAGCTGCTCGCGGACCGCCTCCGGCGTCACCCGTCCCTGCTCGGTCCGCAGCCAGCGGGGCTCCACCGAGCCGAGAGCCTGCGCCGAGCGCACCGCCGCGAACGGCAGGCTCGGGAACTCCGCAGCCGACAGCAGCACCGCGCCCGAGGCGCCGAACAGCGCGTGCAGGAGGCCGGTCGAGGTGTTGGGCTGGAAGACGACGCGGTCGGCGGGGACGCGCACGAGAGCCGCCGCCGCCGCCCGGACGCGCTCGTCCTGCCGGAACAGCTCGTCGAGGGTGCCGCTGCGCGCGCGCACCAGCAGCTCGACGGCCGCCTCCTGCTCGGCGGCGACGGTCGCCGAGAGCGGGCCCACCCGGCCGAAGTCGAGGTACCCGGTCTCCTCGCCGAAGCCGGCGAGGTAGTCCTCGGTCGTGGTGGAGGTGGCCTCGTTCGAGCTCATGCCGGCCCTTCCGGTCGGTGGTGCGGCAGGAGCCGCGAGGTCAGCTGCCGAAGCGGCGGTGCCGTCCGGCGTAGTCGCGGAGCGCGCGGAGGAAGTCGACCTCGCGGATGTCGGGGCCGAGCGCCTCCATGAAGTAGAACTCGCTGTGCGCGCTCTGCCAGAGCATGAAGTCGGAGAGGCGCTGCTCCCCCGAGGTGCGGATGACCAGATCGGGGTCGGGCTGCCCGCTGGTGTACAGGTGCTCGCCGATGAGCTCCGGGGTCAGCAGGCCCGCGACGTCCTCGATGGAGGAGCCGCGCTTGCCGTGCTCCTCCAGGATGCTCCGCACGGCCTGGGCGATCTCGTGCCGCCCGCCGTAGCCGACCGCGAGATTGACGTGCAGGCCCGTGTGGGAGGCGGTGCGCGCCTCCGCCGTGTCGAGCGCGGCCACGAGCGAGGGCGGGAGGCCCTCGTCGGAGCCGACGTGCTGCACGCGCCAGTCGGGCTGCTGGGAGACCTCCTCGGCGAGGTCGGCGATGATCGCGATCAGCTCGGTCAGCTCGCTGCTGTCGCGGCCGACGAGGTTGTCCTGCGAGAGCAGGTAGAGGGTGACGTGGCGCACGCCGAGCTCGTCGCACCACTGCAGGAACTCGTGCACCTTGGCGGCGCCGGCCCGGTGGCCGTGCGCGGCGGTCTCGAGGGCCCGCTGCCGCGCCCAGCGCCGGTTGCCGTCGATGATCATCGCGACGTGGTTCGGCAGGGAGTCGGGGGGAAGGCTCGAGCGGAGGCGCTTCTTGTAGACGCCGTAGAGGAGGTCCCTTCCCACAGGCAGTCTCGGCTTCGGCACAGTGACACGGTAGTCGACCCGGGGCGCTCCTCGAAGCCCGGCGGCGCTCGGCGTCGGCCCGGGACGGCGTCGTAGTCTGTCCGGCATGAGCCAGCGGCCGACGCCTCCCCCGTCCGATCCCCGCGCCCGCACCGACCGCGGCAGAGACGCCGTCGGAGCGGACGGCCCGGACCTGCCCGCCCTCCCCCTCGTCGAGGACGCGATCGAGCACGACTCCTCGGCGGAGGTCCGGCCCACCTGGCGCGGCTGGATCCACGCCGGCCTCTTCCCGCTCGCGATCGTCGCCGGAGTGGTGCTGATCGTGGTCGCGGAGGGGACCGCGGCGAAGTGGGCGGCCGCGGTGTTCGCGACCACGTCGCTCCTGCTCTTCGGCAACTCCGCTCTTTACCATCGCTTCGACTGGAAGCCGCGGACGAAGATGATCCTCAAGCGGATCGACCACGCCAACATCTTCCTGCTGATCGCCGGCACCTACACGCCGCTGGCCGTGCTCGCCCTGCCGCCCGCGCAGGGCACGCTCCTGCTGGTCCTGGTCTGGGCGGGGGCGCTGCTCGGGATCGGCTTCCGCGTCTTCTGGATCGGGGCGCCGCGCTGGCTCTACGTGCCGCTCTACCTGCTGCTGGGCTGGGCGGCCGTGATGTACCTCGGACCGCTCTTCGAGGCCAGCGCGACGATGATGGTGCTCGTCCTCGTCGGCGGGCTCTGCTACTCCGCGGGCGCCGTGATCTACGGGATCAAGAGGCCCAACCCGGTCCCGGGCGTCTTCGGCTTCCACGAGATCTTCCACGCGCTCACTGCCGTGGCGTTCCTCTGCCACTGGACGGCGGCGCTGATCGTCTCGCTCCACCCCGCCTACAACGCCTAGCGGGGCCCGGGCCCACCGGTGCGGGCCGGGCTCAGCCCTCGCTGCGCTCCGCCTCCTCGGCGTCGAGCCGCTCCTTCACCTGGGCGGTGTAGGTGGTGCGCCGCACGCGCCGGACCATGTCGAGCGCGAGGAGGACGGCCGCCAGAGCGATCACGAGCATCGTGATGAAGCCGAAGAGGCCCGGCGTGACCGTGTCCTCGTTGAACTCGGGGCCGGGGGTCGGCACCGTCGTGGAGGCGAGGACGACGGCGCGCTGGGCGCCCTCGAGCAGCGCGGCGATCACGCGCGCACCTCGTCGGCGACGACGACGCCGGAGCCGTCGGGCTCCGGGGACACCGGGGCGTCCCCCGAGCGCTCCGGGTCGGGAGCGATCGGCGGGACGACCGCGGTCGGGCCCGGGGCGAGCTCGGCCAGGTCGAGACCGGCGAAGAGATCCGTCTCGGGCGTCGGCGCGTCGACCCGGCTCTCGACGAGCTGGAAGTCGTCGGTCGGCCAGGCGGCGTCGATCGCCTCGTGCGGGAGGAAGAAGAAGGCGTTGTCCGGAGCGACCTGGCTGGCGTGGGCCAGCAGGGCCGCATCGCGCCGATCGTGGAAGCCGGAGATCACGACCCGCGTGGTCGCGAGATACGGGGTGTCCTCGTTCCAGCGCTTCATCTCCTCGAAGACCGACAGGCGCGGGTCCTCCGGGTCGATCGAGCGCAGGTGCTCGGCGATCGCCCGCAGCTTCTGGCCGCTGAAGACGCGGTCGTAGTACAGCTTCGAGATCGACCACGGAGCGCCCGTGCCCCGGTACTCCTCGGCGAGGCCCGCCGCGCGGTACGCCTCGACGGCGACCTGGTGGGCGCGGATGTGGTCGGGGTGCGGGTAGCCGCCGTTCTCGTCGTAGCTGATGATCGCGTGCGGCCGGAAC
The DNA here is from genome assembly GCF_002932915.1 of Rathayibacter sp. RFBD1. Lineage (NCBI taxonomy): Bacteria > Bacillati > Actinomycetota > Actinomycetes > Micrococcales > Microbacteriaceae > Rathayibacter > Rathayibacter sp. RFBD1. The sequence continues at coordinate 131,761 of NZ_PSWQ01000020.1, read as the reverse complement.
CGGCGGACCAGGCGCACGAGCGGAGCGGCGGCCGTGGCGAGAGGCAGGCCCGCGAACGACGCGGCGTCGACCTTCCCGTCCTCGGGCATGCCGGAGTCGACGAAGCCGAGCCAGGCGTGCTCGACGCCGAGCGCCTCGCGAGCGGCCGCCATCTCGTACCGGCGGAGGCCGCCGATGTCGCGCTCGGCGTGCGCGCGGGCCTCGAGGCCCTCGTTCAGCACGGAGCCGGCCTCGCCTCCGGTGCAGGAGACCACCATGACCTCGGCGCCCCGCGAGGCGTAGGCGGCCAGCGTCGCCGCGCCCTTGCTCGACTCGTCGTCAGGATGGGCGTGCACGGCGAGGAGGCGCGGAGTGTCCCGCACCTCCGAATCGACGGAGACCTCGACGGCCTGGGACACGATCGCTCGATTCCTCGGGGTTTAATGGGATCGGCGCTCCCGTCCGCGAAGGACGGGCGCCACCCGTCCAGAGTAGACGCATCACCCAGGGAGTTCCGTGGCCGCCCGCACGTCCGAGAGCGTCGAGGGAGCCGCCGCGCCCGCGCTCGATCCGGACGCCGTCCGCGCCGCCGGACCCCTCGCCACCCGCTACGGCCGCACGACGCGCACCCGCCGCGGGAACCGCTGGCTCTTCGGCGGCGTCGCGCTCGCCTTCGTCGCCGTCTTCGCCGCCTGGGTCGTCTGGGCCGGACTCGACGGAGCACGCGGCGGGGTGGACGTCCAGGACACCGCGCACCAGGTCGTGGACGACCGCACCGTCACCGTCTCCTTCGACCTCACCGCGCCCGTCGGCCGCGAGGTCGCCTGCGCGGTCCAGGCCCTCAACGAGCAGTCCGCCGTGGTCGGCTGGCTGGTCGTGGAGTACCCCGCCTCGACGGAGCGCTTCCGCTCCTACACGGAGACGGTCCGCACCACCGAGCTCGCGAACACAGGTTTGATCTCCTCCTGCTGGCTCCCGTAGGCTTGCCCGAAGCCCTGACGGACTCGTCGGGGCCTCGCCATTCCCACCGCCGCCTGACGCCGGCCGTCCCCACCGCCGGACGCGGACACCTCCGCACGGTGCTGCCGGGCGCCGCGAGCGCGGCCCGCAGAGCAGGAGCCCACCATGGCCGACCAGTCACAGGTGACCTGGATGACCCAGGAGTCGTACGACCGCCTCGAGGCGGAGCTCACCGAGCTGTCCACCAACGGACGCGAGGAGATCGCCAAGCGCATCGAGGTCGCCCGCGAGGAGGGCGACCTGAAGGAGAACGGCGGCTACCACGCCGCGAAGGACGAGCAGGGCAAGATCGAGGCCCGCATCCGCCAGCTGACCTCGCTCCTCCGCGAAGCCGAGATCGGCACGCCCCCCGAGAGCCACGGAGTCGTCGAGGCCGGCACCATCATCACCGCCGAGATCGCCGGCGACGAGTCCCGCTTCCTCCTCGGCAACCGCGAGATGGCGGGCGAGAGCGACCTCGACGTCTACAGCCCCCAGAGCCCCCTCGGATCGGCGATCATGGGCCTGAACGTCGGCGACACCGCCCGCTTCACGGCACCCAACGGGCGGGAGATCGAGGTCCGCGTCGCCAACGTCGAGACCTGGTCCGGCCACTGATCGCACGTCGCGGCGCTCTCCGCGGCGTTGTCGTCGGGCGCGATACCGCCGGTATCGCTTCCTCCTCCGCCTTGCGGAGAACGCCGCGACGCACGATCAGCCCTCTCCAGACGGGGGGCGCCGGCTTCGCGGCGACAGCGTCGGGCGCGATACCGCCGGTACCGCTTCCTCCTCCGCCTTGCGGAGAACGCCGCGACGCACGATCAGCCCTCTCCAGACGGGAGCGGGGCGCCGGCTTCGCGGCGACGGCGAGGGCGCGAGATCGCCGGTACCGGCTTTGTCTTCCGCTCTGCGGAGAACACCGCGGCGCCCTCGAGCGGTCAGTTGCGGGAGATGCGGGGGGCGTAGCCGGCGTCGGTGAGGACCTGGATGACGCGGTCGGCGTGCTCGGGGCCGCGGGTCTCGACGCTGATCTCGATCTCGACCTCGCTGATCTGCAGGCCCCGGCCGTGCCGGGTGTGCAGCACCTCGACCACGTTCGCGTTCGCCTCCGAGATGAGCTCCGCGATGCGCGACAGCTGCCCCGGACGATCCGGCAGCCCGATGCTCATCTTGAGGTAGCGCTCCGACGCGGCCAGGCCCCGGCTGATCACCCGCTCCATCATCAGCGGATCGATGTTGCCGCCCGACAGGATGACCGCGGTCGCTCCGGCGTCGCGGATCTTCCCCGTCAGGATCGCCGCGATGCCCACCGCGCCCGCGGGCTCCACCACGAGCTTCGCCCGCTCCAGCAGCACCAGCAGGGCCCGGGCGATGTCGTCGTCCTCGACGGTGACGACCTCGTCCACCATCTCGCGGACGATCGCGAAGTTCAGCTGCCCCGGCTTCGCCACGGCGATGCCGTCGGCGATCGTCGGAGAGATCGTGATCGCGGTCGGCTCGCCGCTCGCGAGCGAGAGCGGGTACGGCGCCGCGTTGGCCGCCTGCACGCCGATGACGCGGAGCGTGCGCCCCTCCTCGGCCGCCTTCTGCTTGGCCGCCGATGCGACCCCGGCGATGAGGCCGCCCCCGCCGATGGGCACCACGATGGTCTCGACGGCGGGGGCCTGCTCGAGGATCTCGAGGCCGACCGTGCCCTGCCCGGTGATCACGTCGGGGTGGTCGTAGGGAGGAACGAAGACCGCGCCGGTGCGCTCGGCGAACTCCGCCGCCGCCGCGAGCGCCTCGTTGAAGATGTGCCCGCTCAGCACCACGTCAGCGCCGTAGTCACGGGTGGCCGCGAGCTTGGGCAGCGCGACGCCGATCGGCATGAAGATCGTGGCCTTGATCCCCAGCTCCCGCGCCGCATAGGCGACGCCCTGCGCATGGTTGCCGGCCGAGGCCGCCACGACTCCGCGGGCCCGCTCCTCCGGGGTGAGCCGCGACATCCGGAACACCGCTCCGCGGATCTTGTAGGAGCCGGTGCGCTGGAGGTTCTCGCACTTGAGGAACACGGGCGAGCCGAGGACCTGCGCGAGGAAGGTGCTCGTCTCCATCGGGGTGGCGGCGATGACGGGGGCGAGGACGGCGCGGGCCGCCTCGAACTCGTGGAGGGCGGGTCCGACGACGCGGCTAGTCTGCATGCTCTGCGGCAACTCTCTCGGGGGTTCGGGTCGGCGAGCGCCAGGCTCCGCTCGCGACGTACTTGACCATGACGTTGAGCGTGGCCACGACGGGCACCGCGAAGAAGGCACCGGCGATGCCGCCGATGATCGAGCCTCCGGCCACAGCGAGCACGACGGCCAACGGGTGGACCTTGACCGCCGACCCCATGATCAGCGGCTGGAGGATGTGGCCCTCGAGCTGCTGCACCGCGAGGACGACGATCAGCAGGAAGAGCGCGATCAGCGGTCCGTTGTAGACCAGCGCGATGAAGACGGCCAGCGCCCCCGTCACCACGGCGCCGATGACCGGCACGAAGGAGCCGAGGAAGACGAGCACGCCGATCGGGATGGCCAGCGGGACGCCGAGGAGGAAGGAGCCGAGGCCGATGCCGACCGCGTCGACGAAGGCGACCAGGATCTGCACCTTCACGAAGTTGGTCAGCGTCACCCACCCTGCGCGACCGGCGCCGTCGACGGCTCCGCGGGCGCGGCGCGGGAAGAGGCGGACGACCCAGCTCCAGATGTTCGGCCCGTCGATGAGGATGAACAGCGTCGAGAAGAGGGTGAGCAGCACGCCCGTCAGCAGGTGGCCGACGGTCGAGCCGACGCTGAGCGCGCCGCTGACCAGCATCCCCGAGTCCTGCTGCAGGGCCGTGAGCGCCTGCTGCGCGTACTGGTTGATGTCGGTCTCGGTGAGGTGGAGCGGCGACTCGAGGAGGAAGGCCTTGAAGTCGTCGTAGGACTGCACCGTCTGCCGGCTGAGGTCGTCGAAGCCGGAGTAGACCTGGGTGACGACGAGGAAGAGGAGCCCGCCGATCACCACGACGATCCCCAGCTCCGCCAGGACGACGGCGGCCCACTTGGGCCAGCGGTGGCGCTGGAGGAAGCTCGAGAACGGCACCAGGAGGGCGGCGATCACGATCGCGAGCAGGAGCGGGATGACGATCAGCCGCAGCTCGATGACGAGCAGCACCAGCACCGCGAGCGCCGCGACCACGACGAGGACGCGCCAGGCCCAGGCGCCGGCGATGCGCATCCCGTCGCTCACGAAGGCCGAATCGGTGACGGGAGCGGGCCGGGAGGGGGCGGGCGGGGCGACGGGCGCGGCGGGCTGGACGGCGCGCGGGCCGGAGGTGCGGCGGGACCTGCCGAGTCTCATCTGCCCAGACTAGGCCCCGGCGCATACCCCGTGCGGTATCCCCGGGGAGTGCTCATGCGGCGGCGCCGACCGCCGCCTGCTCCGGTGCCGGACCGACCGTCACCGGGCGCCGCGCGGGCAGCACGCCGACCCGCTCCCCCGGCTCGAGGCGATGCCCCGACGCGTGCTGGACGGTGACCTCCTCGCCCGTCGACAGCCGGACGGTCGAGCGCCGCACCGGCCCCAGGAAGCTCGAGGCGAGGACGACTCCGGACAGGGAGTCGGGAGCGCCGTCGGCCACGACGGCGAGGTCCTCGGGGCGGAGGAACACCGACGCGGGCCCGTCCGCCGCCGCCCCGTCGACGAGCGGCAGGCGCACGCCGAGCGCGAGGACCGATCCCGACGAGACCGTCCCCGCGACCACCGTCGAAAGGCCGACGAAGCGGGCCGTGAAGGCGGTCGCCGGGCGCGCGTAGAGGTCCTCCGGTGCACCCAGCTGCTCGATCCGCCCGGCGTTCATCACCGCGACGCGGTCGGCGACGGCGAGCGCCTCCTCCTGGTCGTGCGTGACGAAGAACGTGGTGATGCCGATCTCGGACTGCAGGCGCTTGATCTCGTCGCGCAGCTGGACGCGGACCTTCGCGTCCAGGGCCGACAGGGGCTCGTCCAGCAGCAGCACCCGCGGCCGCGTGACGAGGGCGCGCGCAAGCGCCACCCGCTGCTGCTGGCCGCCGGAGAGCTCGTGCGCGTAGCGGTCGCCGAGGGCGCCGAGGCCCACGACCTCCAGCGCCTCCCCCGCGGCCGCCCGGCGCTCGCGCGCCCCGACTCCCCGGGTGCGCAGCCCGAACTCGACGTTCTCGCGCGCCCGCAGGTGCGGGAAGAGCGAGTACGACTGGAAGACCATGCCCATGTCGCGCTTCGCGACGGGGACGTGGGCGACGTCCTCCTCGTCGACGAGGATCCGCCCCGCGTCGATCCGCTCGAGACCGCTGAGGGCGCGCAGGGCTGTGGTCTTGCCGCAGCCGGAGGGGCCGAGCAGCGCGATGAACTCGCCCGGGGCCACGTCGAACGAGACGCCGTCGAGCGCTCGCGCGGAGCCGTAGTGCCGCTCCACGTCGACGAAGCGCACGCGGGCGCCGGGGAGGGTCGGAGCGGTCACGAGGAGCCTTTCGAGGAGCGCGCCCGGCCCGTCGGCAGGCCGATCCGCGCGAGGCGGCCGATCCCGAGCAGGAGGGCGAAGGCGAAGAGGAGGGAGAGCAGCGAGAAGATCACGGCGACGTAGGCGTCGGACTTCGACACCTGCACCAGGCCGGTCTGGAGGGTGGTGCGGCTGAGGAGCGAGGCGATCGTGTACTCGCCGAGGACGACTGCGACGGTGATCAGCGCGGCCGCGACCAGGCCCCGGCGCAGGTTCGGCAGGAGGACCCTCCCGAGCACCGCGAGCGGGCCCGCGCCGAGCGAGCGGGCCGCTTCCGAGAGCGTCACGGCGTCGATACCGGCGAGGTCCGCCGCCACGGCGCGGTAGGCGTAGGGCAGGACCAGCACCCCGTAGGCGAGAGCGAGGGTCCACGGCGCGGAGCCGGCGAGCTCGGTGACCACGGAGTAGACCGGCGCGAGGCCGACGACGAGGACGATGGCGGGCACGGTCAGCGGGAGCAGGCAGACCAGCTCCAGAGCCCGGCGCAGGCGAGGGAGCCGGATCTCGACGAGCAGCATCGTCGGCACCAGAAGGACCAGGACGATGAGGGCGGTGACGACGGCGAGGACCAGCGAGTTGCCGATCCCCTGGAACAGCGAGCGGTAGGCGCGCTCGTTCTCCGGGTCGAGGATCGCCGTCCAGTGCGAGAGGTCGTGGCCGCCGGCGCCGCGGAGCGTGAACTCCGCCATCGCGACGATCGGGACGGCGAACACCAGCCCGGTGATCACGAGCACCGCCCCGGACAGGAGCCGCGCGGGCCTCATCGCTGCCACCGCCGGGCCCGGCGCTGCAGCAGCGCGTACCCGGACATCAGGACCACCATCACCGCGAGCATCCCGAGCGCGAGGGCGCCCGCGAGGTTCTCGCGGCCCAGCACCGTCTCGCTGACCAGCGCGGCGCGGATCTGCAGCGGGACGATCTGCGCGCCCTGGCTGATGAGCGCCGCCGCGGTGGCGAAGGAGGAGAACGCGTTCGCGAACAGCAGCAGGACGCAGCCGAGGAACGACGGCGCCAGCACCGGGAGTGCCACGTGCAGCCAGTAGCCGAGCCGGCCCCCGCCGAGCACCGCGTTCGCCTCGGCCCACTCCGGACGCAGGCCCTCGAGCGCGGGCAGGAACGTGAGCACCATCAGGGGCACCTGGAAGTAGAGGTAGGGGAGGACGAGCCCGGGCAGCTGGTAGAGCCACACGCCGTCGGCGTAGAGGTCGACGCCCGCTCCCGCGAGGAGGGTGGTCACCAGCCCCTGCACGCCGATCGTCGCGATGAATGCGAACGCGAGCATCACGCCGCCGAACTGCGCGAGGACGCTCACCGCTGCATCGACGACGGTCCGGAGCGCCCCGCGCGGATCGGAGCCGAGCAGGGCCAGGCACACGACCGCGCCCAGCACCGCGCCGACGACGGCGGTGACGGCCGAGAGCCCGAGCGACGCGCCGAAGGCGGACAGCACGACGGGATCCCCGAGCGCCAGCACGTTCGCCGTGGTGAAGCGGCCGTCTCCGTCCGTGAATCCGGTCGCCACCGCGAGGACCGTGGGGACGGCCAGGAACAGCAGGACGTAGAGCGCGAAGGGGGCGACGCCCAGCACGGCCGGGGTGCCGCGCCGTCCCCGGAGCGCGGACGCCCCGGAGACGGCCTCGGCGGGAGCGGTGGTCACTGGATCGCCGCGGCCCACTTCTCGGCGAGGAGCGACGAGGCCGCCTCGGTCTGCTCCTCCGTGAACTGGACGAGGTCGGAGGGAGCGGCGCCGACGGCGTCGAGCGCGTCCTGGTCGACCGTGCCGGCCTCGGTCATCGCGGCCAGGCGCACCGGGTAGGCGCCGGCGGCGAGGTAGAGGTTCTGTGCGGCGTCGGAGTAGAGGTACTCCTGCCAGAGCCGCGCGGCCGCGGGGTGCGGAGCGTCGGCGTTGACCGCCTGGTTGTAGTAGCTGCCGACGGCGGAGCCCGGGAGGACGGTCGTCGTCCACTCGCGGGTGCCCTCGTTCGCCTTCCCGGCGGCGAGGTTGTTGTAGCTCCAGTCGAAGACGACCGGGGTCTCGCCCGAGGCGATGGTGGCGTCGGTCGGGTCCAGCGGCAGGAAGTTGCCGGCGTCGTTCAGCTTCTCGAAGAAGTCGATCCCCGCCTGGACGTCGTCGGCGGAGCCGCCGGACTGGAGAGCCGCGAGCTGCACTGCGGCCGCGGCGGCTCCCGCCTGCGTCGGGTCGCCGTTGATCGCGACCGAGCCGCGGTAGTCGGCGCCGAGGAGGTCCTCGAGCGACGTGGGCGCAGGCACCGCGGCCGCGTCGAACCCGATCGACATCAGGCCGGTGTAGTCGTTGACCCAGAGGCCCGACTCCTCCTTGTTCCCCTCGGGGATGTCGTCCCAGGACTCGACCTTGTACGGCGCGAACATGTCCGTGTTCGCCAGAGCGACGGCCGGCCCGAGGTCGAACACGTCGGGAGCGGTGTCCTGCCCGGCGAGGTTCTCCGCCGTGCTGATCTCCTCCGCGGAGGAGACGTCGGGGTCGGCGGAGTTCACGGTGATGCCGTACTCGTCCTCGAAGCCGCTGATCAGCTCGCCGTAGTTCGCCCAGGTGTCGGGCAGGGCGATGACGTTGAGCTCGCCCTCGGCCTTCGCGGCCTCGACCAGGGCGTCCAGCCCGCCGAGGTCCGCGGCGGACGTGGCGGACGCCGCGTCCGCGCCGCCGCCGTCGGACGAGGCGGTGGCGCCGCCGGAGCAGGCCGAGAGCGTGAAGACGAGGGCGGTGCCGGCGGCGGCGACCGCGGCGGTGCGCGACAGGCGCTGAATGGTCAAGGGTCCTCCAGGAGTCGGGTGGGCCTCCCCGGTGGGACGGCCTCGGGCACGGTAGGAGCGCCGCGAGTCGGCGAGGGAGCGCGGCGGTGAATGCCGGGCTAACGCCGGGGGCCGAATCGGGGACGGCGATGTCGGGGGCGTTCGCTAGCGTGAGCGGACCATGACCGAGCAGATCTCCCCCGCGCTGGCGCGCCGCATCGCCCTGGCGGCGCAGGGGTTCGGCGTCCCCCGTCCGTCCCGGGTCGACGCGCGCCGGGTGCGCGCCGCCGTGGACCGGATCCGCCCGCTCCAGCTCGACTCGGTGAACGTCTTCGAGCGGAGCCACTACCTGCCGCTGCTCGCGCGGCTCGGCCCGTACGATCGCTCCCTCCTCGACGACGCGGCCTTCTCCCCCGACGGCCCCTACGTCGAGTACTGGGCCCACGAGGCCGCCCTCGTCCGCCGCGAGGACCTCCCGCTCTACCGCTGGCGGATGGAGCACTACCGCCGGGTCCGCCTGCCCGAGCACGAGGGCTGGGCCCACGAGAACCGCGCCACCCTCGACTGGCTCCGCTCCGCGCTCGCCGACGGTCCCCTCCGCGCCTCCGAGATCGAGCACGAGGCCAACGTCCGCACGGGCCCCTGGTGGGGCTGGTCCGACATCAAGCGCGGCCTCGAGGTCCTGTTCCGCTGGGGCGAGGTGGTGACGGCGGGGCGCACGCGCTTCGAGCGCTCCTACGGTCTCGCCGAACGGCTCCTCCCGAGCGCGGTGCTCGATGCCGACGTGCCCCTCCCCGACGCCGTCCGCGAGCTCGTGCGCCGGGCGGCCCGGGCCCATGGGATCGGCACCCTCGGCGACCTGGCCGATTACCACCGGCTGCTCCAGTCCCCCACGCGCGTCGCGATCGACGAGCTGGTCGAGGCGGGCGAGCTCGAGCGCGTCGAGGTGCGCGGCTGGGAGCGGGGCGGGCGACCCGTGCCGCTCTGGCGGCACGTCGATGCCCGACGCCCCCGCACGCTCCGGGCGGACGCGCTCCTCTCGCCGTTCGACCCCGTGGTCTGGCACCGGCCGAGAGCCGAGCTGTTCTTCGGCTTCCACTACCGGATCGAGATCTACACCCCGGCCGAGCAGCGGGTCCACGGCTACTACGTCCTCCCCGTGCTCCTCGACGACGTGATCGCTGCACGGGTCGACCTCAAGAGCGAGCGCAAGCGCCGGGTCCTCCTCGTGCAGGCCGCCTGGCTCGAGCCGGGGGCCCCGGCCGACACGCCGGAGCGGCTCGCCGCACTGCTGGTCGAGGCGGCGGCCTGGCAGGGCCTCGACGCCGTCGAGGTCGTCGGTCGCGGCGACCTCGCGGCCGCCCTCGCCGCAGCACTGAGGAGGATCGCGTGAGCGCGCCCGGCGGCGTCCTGGCGCTGGCGCTCGCGGAGCGCTGCGTCGCCCGTCTGCTCGAGCGCGGGAGCGTCGTCGGGGTCGGCACGGGCGAGCTCGCCCACGCAGCCGGCGTCTCCCTCCGGACCTTCCACCGGTACCTCGGCGGGAAGGAGGACTGCGTGCGCCCGGTGCTCGCCGCCGCGATCGCCGCGATGGGGCGCGCCCTCCTCGAGCGACCGGCCGCCGAGCCGCTGAACGCGGCGCTCGGTCACGCCTTCGCCGCGGCGGCCTCCGGTCCCCAGCTCGACCGCACCCTCCGGCTGATCCCCCTGCTCACCGAGACCTCGGCGATGCGCGCCGTCTGGGCGCAGTCGCTGCACGACGGCGAGGAGGCGCTGACGCCGTTCCTCGCGGAGCGGATGGGGCTCGGCCGCACGTCCCCGCACCGGGCGGCCGTCCTGGCCACCGTCGTCCTCGCCCTGGTCCGGCGGGCGCTGGTCGACGCGGCCGCGAGCGGCATCGACCCGGCGCCGGTCTTCGCCGAGTACCTGACGACCGTTGACGGCGGTCCGCTCGCGGCTCCGACCGGATGACGTCCCGTCCGGCGCGGTGACCGGCGCACCTCTGACCGAAGCGGGATGCGGTGCGGGGCGGCGATCGTCGACGGGGCGTCGGCCGGCTCGGCCTGCTAGAAGCGCGAACCCATCTCGGAGAGGCGGGCGACGCGATCCGCGATCGGCGGGTGGGTCGCGAAGAGGCGCGCGACCACTCCCGGCTTCGACGGGTCGGCGATCCAGAGGTGCGCCATCGAGCTGTTCTGCCGCTGCATCGGCCGGCCCGCGGACTCGAGCTTGAGCAGGGCGCGGGCGAGGGCGTCGGGGTGGCGGGTCGTCAGCGCGCTGGTCGCATCGGCGAGGTACTCGCGCTGACGGGAGATCGAGAGCTGCACGACCGAGGCGACGATCGGCGCGAGGACCATCGACACCAGCCCGACGATCAGGAGCGCCGGGTTGCCCCCGCCGTTGCCGTTGCCGCCCCGCCCGAAGAAGGCCAGGCGGAGGAAGGCGTCCGAGAGGAAGCCCACCGCGACGACGAGACCGAAGACGATCATCGAGACGCGGATGTCGTAGTTGCGGACGTGGCCCAGCTCGTGGGCCATCACGCCCTCCAGCTCGGCGTCGTCCATGATCGCGAGCAGGCCCGTCGTCGCAGCCACGACGGCGTGCTCGGGGTCACGGCCGGTCGCGAACGCGTTCGGCGCCGGGTCGTCGATCAGGTACACCTTCGGCATCGGCGTGCCCGTCGCGATCGAGAGGTTCTCGACGATGCGGTAGAGCCTCGGCTCGTCCGCCTTCTCCACCGCCACGCCGCCGCTGAGCGCGACCGCCTGGCGAGCGGCGAAGAAGTACTGGAAGAACGCGTAAGCGGCGGCGATCACGAGCACCACCACGACGATCGCCGTGCTGCGGTAGACCGCTGCCGCCAGGGCGCCCAGGCCGCCGATGATCACCAGGAACAGGACGAGGATCAGGACCGTGTTGCGCTTGTTGCGGGCGATCGCGCTGTACACGGCGGCTGCCTAGAACTGGACGCGCGGGGGCTCCGAGATCGCGGCGAGATCGCCGACCTCGAAGAACTCGCGCTCCGAGAAGCCGAGCCGGCGCGAGAAGAGCGTGTTCGGGAAGACCTTCACCTTGGTGTTCATCTCGCGCACGCCGCCGTTGTAGAAGCGCCGGGCCGACTGGATCTTGTCCTCGGTGTCGACCAGCTCGCCCTGCAGCTGGAGGAAGTTCTGGCTCGCCTGCAGCTGGGGGTACGCCTCCGCGACCGCGAAGATCGACTTCAGCGCGCTCTGCATGTGGTCCTCGGCGACCGACGCCTCCGCCGGGCCCTGGGCCTGCAGCGTCTCGGCGCGAGCCTGCGTCACCGACTCGAAGACCTGGCGCTCGTGCGAGGCGTAGCCCTTCACGGAGTTGATCACGTTGGGGATCAGATCCGCGCGGCGCTTCAGCTGGACGGTGATGTCGCTCCACGCCTCGTCCACGCGGACGTTGAGGGTGACCAGCGAGTTGTACGTCGCCCAGAGGTAGACCCCGAGGATGACGACGAGCGCGACGACGACGATGAGCGGGACGAGCCATTCCATGCCGTCCAGTGTAGGGACGGCGCGCTCCCCGGCACCTGTCGATGAGGCGCATTCGCAGGGGCGGGTCGGCCCTACTTGAGGGTCTTCTGCAGCAGGACGGTGCTGAGCCAGCGCTCGAACTTGAAGCCGACGCGGCCCATTCGGCCGACCTCGACGAATCCGAACTGCGCGTGCATCGCCAGCGACGCCTCCGCGCCCTTGTCGGCGATGACGGCCATGATCTGACGGATCCCCACGGCCTTCGCGCGCTCGAGGAGCTCGGCCATCAGCGCCCGGCCGAGGCCCTTGCCGGTGGAGGCCGCCCGCAGGTAGATCGAGTTCTCCACGGTGAAGCGGTACGCCCGCTTGGAGGACCACGGCGACACCATCGCGTAGCCGAGGATCTGGCCCGACGGCGAGACGGCCACGATGAAGGGCAGCCCGAGCTTCTGGTTGCGGGAGAACTTCGTGCGCCACTCCTTCAGCGTCGAGTCGTCCTCGTCGAAGGTCACCACCGTGTTGCGCACGTAGTGGTTGTAGATCTCGCGGATGTCCGGGAGGTCGGCGTCGCGGGCGTCGCGGATCTCGAACGAGAAGCCGGGCTCGGGAGGCGGCGCCTTCCGCAGGTGCGGCGGCAGGACGCGCCGGCTCTCGTACTCTTCCTCAAGCATCCGGCTCCCCTTCGGCTCCGCCCATCGATCCGGGCCAGCGTAGCCGCCCCGCGGGCGAGCGCCCGGTCACGCGAGAGCACTCCAGTCGACCGGCTCCGCGCCGCGCTCCTCCAGGAGGGCGTTGGCGCGGCTGAACGGCCGGGAGCCGAAGAAGCCGCGCGAGGCCGACAGCGGGCTGGGGTGCGCGCTCTCGATCACTCCGGCCTCCCCCAGCATCGGGCGGAGCGACGCGGCGTCGCGGCCCCAGAGGATCGCGACGAGAGGCGCGTCCCGGGCGGCCAGCGTGCGGATCGCGTGCTCGGTGACCGCCTCCCAGCCCTTCCCGCGGTGCGAGGCGGGAGAGCCGGGGGCGACGGTGAGGACCCGGTTGAGCAGCATCACGCCGCTCGAGGTCCAGCCGCTGAGGTCGCCGTGCTCGGGTGGCTCGACGCCGAGGTCGTCCCGGAGCTCGCGGTGGATGTTCTGCAGGCTCCTCGGCAGCGGGCGCACGTGGCGCTCGACCGCGAAGGACAGCCCGATCGGGTGCCCGGGCGTCGGGTACGGGTCCTGTCCGACGATGAGGACGCGCACGTCCGCGAGCGGCGCGGCGAAGGCGCGGAGCACGTCGCGGCCCGCGGGGAGGTAGGGCCGGCCGGCCGCGACCTCGCCGCGGAGGAAGTCGCCCATCGCGGCGATGTCCCCGGCGACGGGGGCGAGCGCCTCCGCCCAGCCCCTGTCGATCAGTCCCGAGGCCGCGAGCTCAGCGAGGTCCACCGGGTCAGCCCGCCGCGAGCGTCGCGACGACGACTCCGGCGTCGCTGCCGCTCACGCGCCACACCGAGCCGGCGCCGCCGACGCGGAGCGCGCCGGTGCCGACGATCAGCACGGTGGACTCGTCGAGCGCGACGCCGCCGTCGACCAGGCCCGCCTCGACGGCCGCGACCAGGCGGCCGAGGGTACCCCACTGCGCCGCGTGCACGTCGACCGTCACGTCGATGAGACCGATGCCCTCGAGCACCGTGACCTCGTCGAGCTCCTCCGCCGCGCCCTCCGGGACGACGGCGACGCCGCCGATCCGGTGGCCGCCGACGAGGGCGCGGTCGGCCGCGACGGCGGCTCCCGCCGAGTAGCCGGCGTACGGCACTCCGGAGGAGACGAGATCGCGCAGCCGCGGGAAGCAGGCCTCGAGCGCGTCGCGGTAGGCCGGGGTCAGCCCTCCGCCGACGAAGATCCCGTCGACGTCGTCGAAGACCGCGGGATCGATCCGGCCGCCCTCCGGCTTCATCACGGCGAACGCGTCGAGCGGGCCGACCGTCGCGAGCAGTGCCGCGTAGCCGGCATAGGCCTCCGGGCCGAGCCCGTCGTGGACGACGACGATCGCGATGCGCGGGCCCTCGATCCGGCCGGCGTCGACCGCGTGGGCGCGCGCCTCCGCGAGGAACGCCCCGTACAGCTGCTGGTCGTGCTCGACGCCGCCTCCGCCGCCGATGAGGTGGACGCTCACTCGTCGTCCTCGGCGAGGGCTCCGTCCACCGGGGGCAGAGCCGACCAGGGGAAGACGATCCAGCGCGGGGTGCGGCGCCAGAAGAAATCGGGCTCGAGCACCGTGCGCGGCTTCGTGTAGAGGGTCACGGTGCGCACCTCGGCACCCATCGCGCGGATGAGCTTCACCGAGAGGGCGAGGGTGTGGCCGGAGTCGGAGACGTCGTCGACCAGGAGGATGCGCTTGCCGCGCACGGACGCCTCGTCGAGCAGCGGCGGCAGCACCACGGGCTCCGCCAGTCGCGCCTCGACGCCGGTGTAGAACTCGACGTTCAGCGCGCCGCAGCTCTTGATGCCGAGCGCGTAGGCCACGGCGCCCGCGAGGAGCAGACCGCCGCGCGCGATGGCGACGACCAGCTCCGGCCGGTAGCCCGACGCGACCACGTCGTCGGCCAGGTGCCGAGCGGCGTCGCCGAACTCGAGCCAGCCGAGCACCTCCTTCTCCGTGGCGGCGAGGAGGGCGGCGGAGTCGTCGGCGTCGGAAACCATGAGGGACAGGCTAGGCCGTCGCGGGCCTCCGCGTCACATCGGTCAGGCGCGCGGGGCCAGGGGTCCCTTCGCGACCTTGTGCGGGGCCGCCTGCGCGACCGGCTTGATGGTCACCAGGTCGAGGTTGACGTGGGCGGGGAGCTCCACCGAGGAGACGATCGCAGCGGCGACGTCCTCCGCGACGAGCGGGTCGGGGACCTCGGCGTAGACCGCGTCGGCGCGCTCCCGGTCGCCGCCGAAGCGGACCAGCGAGAACTCGTCCGTGTGCACCATCCCCGGCGCGATCTCGATCACTCGGATCGGCTCGCCGGCCAGCTCGAGCCGCAGCACGGCGACCAGCGCGTGCGCGGCGTGCTTGGCGGCGTTGTACCCGCCTCCGCCCTCGTAGGCGACGTGGCCGGCGATCGAGGTGATCGTCACGATGTCCGCGGAGGTGCCGCTCCCCCGGATCCCGGCCCGCAGCAGCGGGAGCAGCGCGCTGGTCACGAGCTTCACCGAGAGCACGTTGATCTCGAACATGCGGCGCCAGTCCTCGGGGTCGGACTTCTCGACCGAGTCGAGTCCGAGCGCACCGCCCGCGTTGTTCACGAGCGCGTGCAAGGGCCCGGAGGAGGCGAGGTGGTCGCGCAGAGCGTCGACCTGGGCGGCGTCGGTGAGGTCGGCGGCGAAGTACCCGGCGCCGGTCTCCGCGGCGAGCGCCTCCAGCCGGTCGCGCCGACGCGCGACGGCGACGACCTCCCAGCCGTGCTCGCGGAACAGGCGGACCGCGGCCGCCCCGATCCCTGAACTCGCTCCTGTCACGACAACGCGTCGATCCACGCCCGTCCCCTTCCGTCAAGCCTTCGGACACCCTCGACTCCGTCGTCGCAGCCCAACGCTAGTCTGGCCGCGTGCCGCCCGCCGACCCGGTTCCCGCGACCGCCGGGACAGCCGTCACCCCGAAGCGCCGCGTGCCCCTCTGGGACAACGCGCGCTTCGTCTGTGTGACCCTCGTCGTGATCGGGCACGGCGTCCAGAGGCTGACGGCCAACTCCGACACCTCGCTCATCGTCTACCTGACGATCTACGCCTTCCACATGCCGGCCTTCGCGATCATCTCGGGATACTTCTCCAAGAGCGGCGCACCGAGCGGGCGCGCGATGCGGCGGGTGCTGACCGACATCCTCCTGCCCTACCTGATCATGGAGACGATCTGGACCCTGGTGCAGTTCCTGGTCGAGGGGAAGCAGGAGTTCAACCCGACGAAGCCGAGCTGGACGCTGTGGTTCCTGCTCGCGCTGGGCATCTTCCGCCTCGTCCTCCCCTACCTGGCGCTGCTGCGCTGGCCGCTGCTGATCAGCGTGGTGCTCGCGGTCGGGGTCAGCTACTACGACAACATCGACTCGACCTTCTCGCTCGCACGCGCGATCGGGATCCTGCCGTTCTTCGTGTTCGGCTGGCGCCTGCGCGGCTTCGCCCCCGGCGGCCGCTCCGCCGTCGACCGCTGGCTCGATCAGCCGCCGTCGCGGGTGCTCCTCGCCCGGATCCTCGCCGTCGTCCTCTTCGCGGTCACGGCGGTCGTCATGACCGTCAACATCGAGGCGTTCCGAGCGGCGGACCTGCGCTACTGGTTCTTCTACGACCGCCCCTACGACGCCCTCGGCGAGACCCAGTGGTGGGCCGGGCTGGTGCGGCTGGCCCTGATGGCCGGAGCGGTCGTGCTCTCGCTCGCGCTCTTCGCGCTGGTTCCGCGCCGCCGCACCCCGCTCACCGCCTGGGGGCAGTCGACGATGTACGTCTACCTCCTCCACAGCTTCGTCCTCTATCCGCTGCGGGAGTCCGGGATCCTCTCGCGGACGGAGAGCACGCTCGCCCTCGTGCTGATGATCGTGTTCTGCATCGCGGTCTCGGTCGTGCTCTCGCTCGGCTGGACCCGCACCGTCTTCCACCGGCTGGTCGAGCCCCGCGCGGCCTGGCTCTTCGCCCCGGCGTCCGACGAGAGGCCCCGGCGCCCGGACCGCGCCGACCCCACGGGCGCCAAGCGCGACCGGCAGCCCGAGCGGCGCTGACGGCCGTTACCCCGTGTGTCGGCGGTCCTGGCCGCCCGGCGGGCCCCCCGCGTACGCTCGTCGCGACGGAGAACGGCCCCGTCACCGACCCCGACGATCCGATGGGAAGCACCATGACCGACTCCGAGAAGTGGCAGTTCGAGACCAAGCAGATCCACTCGGGCGCCGCGCCGGACCCGGTGACCAAGGCCCGCGCGACGCCGATCTACCAGACCACCTCCTACGTCTTCGACAACGCGGAGCACGCCCAGAACCTGTTCGCGCTGGCCGAGTTCGGGAACATCTACACCCGCATCCAGAACCCGACCCAGGCGGTCGTGGAGGAGCGGCTCACCGCCCTCGAGGGCGGCTCCGGCGCCCTGCTGCTCGCCTCGGGCCAGGCCGCCGAGACCGCGGCCGTGCTGAACATCGCCCAGGCCGGCGACCACATCGTCTCGTCGTCCTCGATCTACGGCGGCACCTACAACCTCTTCAAGTACACCCTCGCCAAGCTCGGCATCGAGACGACCTTCGTCGAGAACCAGGACGACCGCGAGGAGTGGCGCCGCGCCGTCCGTCCGAACACGAAGCTGTTCTTCGCCGAGACCGTCGGCAACCCCAAGATCAACATCCTCGACATCCGCACCGTGGCCGATGTCGCGCACGACGCCGGCGTGCCCCTGATCGTGGACAACACCATCGCGACGCCCTACCTGATCCGCCCCTTCGAGCACGGCGCGGACATCATCGTGCACTCGGCGACGAAGTTCCTCGGCGGCCACGGCACGGTCATCGGCGGAGCGATCGTCGACGGCGGCCGCTTCTCGTGGACCGCGAACGCCGAGCGCTTCCCCGGCCTCACCACGCCGGACGAGTCCTACCACGGCGCCGTCTACACCGCCGCGGTCGGCGACTCCCTCGCCTACATCATCAAGGCCCGCGTGCAGCTGCTGCGCGACCTCGGCGCCTCGATCGCCCCGGCGAGCGCCTGGCAGCTCATCCAGGGCATCGAGACCCTCTCGCTCCGGATCGAGCGCCACGTGCAGAACGCGCAGGAGATCGCGGAGTACCTCGAGAACCACTCCGACATCGCCTCGGTGAACTACTCGGGCCTGCCCACCTCGCCCTGGTACGCCGCGGCCAACCGCTACGCGCCGAAGGGCGTGGGCGCGGTGCTCTCGTTCGAGCTGAAGGGCGGAGTGGACGCCGGCCGGGCCTTCGTCGACTCGCTGGAGCTGTTCTCGCACCTGGCCAACATCGGCGACGTCCGCTCGCTCGTCATCCACCCCGCGTCGACCACGCACTCGCAGCTCTCGCCCGAGCAGCAGCTGACCGCCGGCGTCACTCCGGGCCTGGTGCGCCTGTCGGTGGGACTCGAGAACGTCGACGACCTCCGCGCCGACCTCGACCAGGCCCTCCGCGCCGCGCGCGCCGTCGTCGAGGCCTCCCGCGCGAACGCCTGAGGCCCCTCGGCGCCCTGACGGGGTCCCCGTCCTCGGGGATCGCGTCAGGGCGCTCCGCGCGCGGGCGGAGGAGCGCGGGAGCAGGGCGTAACAAACGGCTCCGCCCCGCGGCGCTCTGACACGATGGACAGCGCTATGGACTGGCAGCAGACACTCGAGGACACGGTCCCGTCGGCGTTCGTCACCGAGCGCCAGCTCCTCTCGGTCATCGGCAAGCCGCCCGCCACCGGAGCCTGGCGCGACGGCGACCACCCGGGCGGACGCCGCTTCGTCGACCTCGGCCCGTTCGACTTCGAGGCGGGCGGCCGCCTCCCCCACGCCCGCATCGCCTACGAGAGCTGGGGCGCGCTGAACGAGCGCCGCGACAACGCCGTCCTCGTCCTGCACGCGCTGACCGGCGACTCCCACCTGCTCGGCCGCGGCGATCCCGGTCACGCGACGGACGGCTGGTGGTCGGGACTCGTCGGCCCCGGCCTCGTGATCGACACCGACCGCTTCTTCGTGGTCGCCCCGAACATGCTCGGCGGCTGCCAGGGGTCCACCGGGCCCGCGTCCCTCGCCCCCGACGGCCACGAGTGGGGCGCACGGTTCCCGTACACGAGCATCCGCGACCAGGTGCGGGCGCAGGTGCAGTTCAGCGACCTGCTCGGCGTCGAGCGCTGGCACACCGTCATCGGCGGCTCGATGGGCGGGATGCAGGCGCTGGAGTGGGGGATCGACCACGCGGAGCGGGTCGCGCGCCTCGCGGTCCTCGCAGCTCCCCCGCGGGCCACGGCCGACCAGATCGCCCTCAACTTCGTGCAGCTCGAGGCGATCCGCAACGACGCGGCCTTCGCGGGCGGCTCCTACTACGACGCGGGCGACGGCCAGGGCCCGTACCACGGCCTCGCGCTCGCCCGCCGGATGGCACTGCTCAACTACCGCAGCCCCTCCGAGCTCAACGACCGCTTCGAGCGCAGCTGGCAGTCGGGGCTCAGCCCGCTCGGCGGCGGCGGCCGCTTCGCCGTGGAGTCGTACCTCGACTTCCACGGCAACAAGTTCACCCGCCGCTTCGACGCGAACAGCTACATCACGCTGGTCGAGGCGATGAACTCGCACGACGTCGGCCGCGGCCGGGGCGGCGAGGCGGCCGCCCTCTCCCGGATCACCAGCCCGACCCTCGTCCTCGGCATCGACAGCGACCGGCTCTTCCCGGTCGAGGGCCAGCGGATCATCGCGGCGCACGCTCCCGGCGCTCTCGACGGCGGAGAGGTCGCGGTGATCACCTCGACGTTCGGTCACGACGGGTTCCTCATCGAGGACGACGCGGTCGGCGCGCACCTCGCCCGGCTGCTGGCGCATCCCGCGACGGCCTGACCCGCCCGACTCCGGCGCGGTTCGACGCCCCGAACCGCGCCGACCGGCCCGGCCAGTGGCTATCGTGAGACGGGGGCCAGCCCCGCGCCACGACCGGAGGGGGCCAGAGCGTGCCGATGATCCGCAGCGCCCGCGAGCGCGATCGGCTGCTGCGCCACTCCGCCTGCGGGATCGGCCTGCTCACGGAGGCGGGGGCGCTCGGCATGGCCCTCATCCCCGGGACGCTCCAGCCCGCCGCCGTGCCGTTCGCCGTCGCGCTGCTCCTGGGCATGATGGCCGCCCACGTCGAGCTCGCCCGGACGGGGCGCCGCAGCCGAGTGATCGCCGTCGCCGTCGGCGGCCTGCTGCTGGGCTGGGGCCTCGCGCTGGGGCTCGCTCCGGGCGCCGACTTCGCCGGGTTCGTCCTGGTCAACACCGCGAACGCCGTGACCGCGAGCATCGCCGTGGTCGTGACGACGTCCGCGCGCCGACTGCTCCTGCTGCTGCCGGTGGTCCTCCCGAGCCTGATCCCGTCGGTGCTCGTCTCGAGCGGCACCATGATCCCCACCGTGGTCGTCCAGAGCCTGCTGCCCTGGGGCACGCTCTGCGGATTCGCCCTCTGGATCGGCACAGCGGTCCCTCGGGTGGTGCGGCGGATCGACAGCATCGGCAACGCGCACCGTGTGGAGCGCCTCGCCAGCGAGACGGAGGCGCAGCGCCGGCAGGGTGCGCGGCTCCTGCACGACACGGTGCTGGCCACCCTCACGCTCCTCGCGCACTCGGGCCGCGGAGTGTCGGTCGACGCGCTCCGGCAGCAGGCGGCGCAGGACGCGCAGCTCCTGCGCCAGCTCCGGCTCGGCGGGACCCCCACCCCGAGCGCGTCCGGCTCCTACCAGCTGACCAGCGTCACCTCCGCCCCCGCGGCCAACACCCTCGAGACCGTCCGCAACCGCTTCGGCCGGATGGGGCTCGACGTGATCTGGCACGGCTCCGGCCAGGTGGCGCTCACCGGCGCGGCCCTCGACTCCTTCGTCCTCGCCCTGGCGGAGTGCCTCGAGAACGTGCGCCGCCACTCCGGCGTCGCCTCGGCCGACGTGACGATCACCGAGGACGAGACGACCGTCCGCGCGATGGTCACGGACGCGGGCGCGGGCTTCGACATCGCGACCGTCCCCGACACGAAGCTCGGCTTCAAGGAGTCGGTGATCGCCCGGCTCGGCGACGTCGGCGGCCGCACCAGACTGTTCAGCGCCCCCGGATCGGGGACGACCGTGGTGCTGGAGGTCCCGAAGTGAGCCCCGCACCGGAGTCGCGGGCCCCGCTGCTGGGACGCGTGCCCGCGACGCACGGCCGCTCCTCCCGGTCCGCCCGCTCGGTCCGTCGCCAGCAGGAGGGGCTCGGTACCAACTACCTCGGCAGCGGCCTCAACGGCATCGCCGCCGCGATCCTCGCCTACGAGCTGCTGATCTTCCTCTCGACCTCCGCCCGCTACAGCGACCTCGCACCCGCGGCGATCGCCTGGGTCCTCGTCGTCCTGGCCTTCGGATCCACCGTCCTCGCGATCCACCTCGGCGGACGCCGCCTGCCGCTCCCGGTCTACCTCTGCTTCCTCGTCGCCCTCGGAGCCGCCGTCGTGCTCGACCTGGTGGCCGTGACCGACTCCGGCGCGGCCCGCACCGTCCCCACCGCCGCGGTCGCGGGCGCCGTCGCGCACGCCGCGCTGATCGTCCACCGGCGCGGGATCGAGATCCTCGCGGTGAGCGCCCTCGTCGCGATCGCCGAGGTGATCGCGTTCCTCTCGATGGAGTCGGGCGGCGCGGGCGCGCTCTCGGTGCGCATCAGCGCCCTCGTGGTGACGATCGCGCCGGCCGTCGTCGTGGTCGTGATGATGCGCGGATTCCGCCGGATGGTCCAGCTCGAGATCGACCGCGCCCTCGTGCAGAGCACCACGCTCGGCCCGCGCTACGCGGTCGGGATGCTCGCCTCGGAGGAGCTCGCACGGCTCGACCTCGCCGCCGAGCGCCTCCTCGCCGAGGTGGGCGACGGCTCGGTCCGCCTGCCCCTCGACGCCCAGCGCGCCGCGCACGCGACCTCGCTCGCCACCCAGCTCCGCCTCCACCTCATCGAGGGGCGGCGCGAGACCTGGCTGCACCACGCCGTGCTCGAGTCCGAGCTGCTCGCGCCGCTCGTCGAGCTCGACGACCCGGACGGCACCGCCGGACTCCTCGGGCACCAGCAGCGCGACGGGCTCCTCTCGGCGATCTGGCTGATCGCCGACAGCGCGACCGGGCTCGCCGTGGTCCTCCACGTCGAGTCGGGCAGCCCCCGCGATCCCGGAGCCGGGACGGCCGCCCGAGGACTGCTCGTGCCGATCACGCTCCGCTCCTCAGGCGCGCCCTTGCGCGGCGTCGATCCTGCGACGTGGGAGGCTATCGCTCAGGTCGGCGTCTTCCGCGACACCTCGCGCGACGGGGAGCTCCGGATCGAGATCGACTGCCTGGTCGAGAATCCCGCCGACCGGTGAGCAGCCGCCGAGAGACCGCCGACGACCGCCGACCGAAGGACACCGATGACACCCACCGCTGACGCGAAGATCACTCTCGCGGTCGTGGACGACCACAAGATGCTCCTCGGAGCGCTCACGGAGTGGATCCGCGGAGCCGCCTCCGACATCCAGCTGGTGGCCGCGGTCGCCTCCTGGCCCGAGCTGCTCACGCACCCCGAGTTCCCCGTCGACGTCGTCCTCCTCGACCTCGATCTCAAGGACAACATCCCGATCTCGGTGAAGCTCTCGACCCTCAAGACCACGGGGGTGAAGACCGTGCTGATGAGCACCTACTCCGAGCCCGCCGTGGTCCGCGAGGCGCTCGCCTCCGGAGCCCTCGGCTACCTGGTGAAGACCGAGGACGCGGACATGATCGTCGAGGCGATCCGCGCGGCCAAGGACGGCCACTCCTACATCTCGCACGAGCTCGACATGGCGCTCTCCACCGGCGACTCCGACGGAGCGCCGAAGCTCAGCGCGCAGGAGCGCCGCGTGATGGCCCTCTACGGCGGCGGCGAGCCGGTGAAGTCGGTCGCGTTCGAGCTGGGCATCTCGGAGGAGACGGCGAAGTCGTACCTCAAGCGGATCCGCGAGAAGTACCGCGTCGTCGGCATCGACGTCGGCACGAAGGTGGCGCTCCGCAAGCGCGCCATCCACGACGGGATCCTCATCGAGACGGACTGAGTCGTCTTCCGTGGCGGTCCCTGCCCGCCACGGCGCGGTCGGCTTCACGACGTGGTGCGTTCCGCGGAGCGAGGTGCGTCGCCCGGCATCGATCCGCTGACACGCGGATCACTGTCGGCGGGCTCCACGAGGGCGCGGCGGTCCCCGCCCGACACGGCGCGGTCGGCTTCACGACGTGGTGCGTTCCGCAGAGCGGGGCGCGTCGCCCGGCATCGATCCGCTGACACGCGGATCGCTGTCGGCGGGCTCCAGGGGGGCGGCAGCCCCGCCCGCCACGGCGCGGTCGGCTTCACGACGTGGTGCGTTCCGCGGAGCGAGGTGCGTCGCCCGGCATCGATCCGCTGGCACGCGGATCGCTGTCGGCGGACTCCACCTCGTCGAGCGGCGGCCACCTGCTCCTGCAGTCGAGCCGGGCGGGCGTGCCCGAGTCGTGCCGGTCGAGTCGCCGCGGGACGCGGCGTATCGAGACCCGCCAGGCACGGACAACGGGTCGATGCTGGTCGAGATGCCGCGGGACGCTGGGCATCGAGACCCACCGGACCGGGACTGCGAGTGCTCCTGCGGGCCCGCGTCAGGGGGCCAGGACGGCGACCGTCATGCCGGGCGTCGCGGCGGGGGCGTCCATCGCGGCAAGGGCGCCGGGCAGGTCCTCGAAGGCGATGGTGCGGCCGACGGAGTCGGCGGGGCGCAGACGGCCGGCGACGATGTCGTCGAGGAGGGCCGTGTAGCCGCTCCGGGCGATGCCGTGGCTGCCCAGCAGCTCCAGCTCCTGGGCGATGACCCGGCCGAGCGGGATCGCCGGTGCGGCGTCGGGCCCGAGCAGCAGACCCACCTGCACGTGCCGGCCGCGCGGACGCAGGGCGGCGATCGACGCCTCCGCGGTGACCCTGCTGCCGACGGCGTCGACCGCCAGATGCGCACCTCCTCCGGTCGCCGCCCGGATCGCCTCGGCGGCACCCTCGCCTCCGGGGACGGTCACCGCCCCGAGCGCGGCTGCGGCCTTTCGCGCCGGGGCGGAGACGTCCGACGCCACCACACGGGCCCCGGCCGCGAGCGCGACGATCACCGCGGAGAGGCCGACTCCGCCGCAGCCCAGCACCGCGACCCACTCCCCCGGGGCGACCCGGCCGCGCTCGTGCAGGGCGTGGTACGCGGTCCCGAAGCGGCAGCCGAGACCGGCCGCCTCGACGAAGCCGACGGAGTCGGGCAGGCGCACCAGGTTCAGGTCCGCACCCGGCACGGCCACCGCCTCGGCGAACGACCCGTCGAGGGTGAATCCCGGCTGCTGCTGCCGGAGGCACACCTGCGTCGCCCCCTCCCGGCACTGCTCGCAGTCGCCGCAGGCGAACACGAACGGCGCCGTGACCCGGTCGCCGACCGCGAAGAGCGACACCTGGGCTCCCGTCGCGATCACCGTCCCGGCGAACTCGTGCCCGGGGATCTGCGGCAGGACGACCGAGTCGTCGTGCCCCTTCCACGCGTGCCAGTCGCTCCGGCACACCCCGGTCGCCGCGACGCGGACGACGACGCCGTCGACGGGGCAGACGGGCTCCGGGACCTCGACGATCGCGGGGAGGGCGGAGAAGGACGAGTAGCTCACGGCGCGCATGCCGAGAGTCTTCCAGAGGCCCTGGCCGCGCTCTGCTTACAGCGCGTCGACCGGGATGCCGCCGGTGCCCGGCTGGGCGGGCTCGCGGTGGACCGGGTAGACCGTGCCCCGGGCGCGGTCGATCGCGATGCTGCCGAAGGCGAGCACGATTCCGGCCGCGGTCAGGCCCACGCCGACCCAGATGGGCGACAGGTAGCCCAGTCCGGCGGCGATCGTCAGGCCGCCGAGCGCGGCACCCACCGAGTTGCCGATGTTCAGGGCGGAGTGGTTGAGCGCGGCCGCGATCGTCTGGCTGTCGCGCGCCACGTCCATCAGCCGGGTCTGGATCGCGGGCGACGCGGCCGCCGAGAAGCCCGCCGAGAGGAACGCGAACACCACCAGGCCGACGACCGACGAGGCCGACAGCGCGAGTCCGATCAGCGAGACGCCGACGCCGGCGAAGAACACCACCAGCGCCCGCCGCACGTCGCGGTCGGCGGCCCAGCCGCCGACGAGGTTGCCGACGGTCATCCCGAGGCCGATGACGACCAGGATCCACGGGACCGCGCCGAGCGGCAGGCCCGTCACCTCGGTCGCGAGCGGCGAGATGTAGCTGTACATCGCGAAGAGTCCGCCGAAGCCGATGGCGCCGACGAGCAGGGTCATCCAGACCTGCAGGCGCCCGAACGCCCGCAGCTCGTTGCGGACGGTCGCCGCCGGATTCCCGGGCTGCGCGGGCACCAGAAGCTGGACGGCCACGACGGTCAGCGCGAAGAGCACCGCGACCACGAGGTAGGCGGTGCGCCAGCCGGCGATGTGCCCGACCCAGGTGATCGCGGGCACGCCGACGACGTTCGCGATCGTGAGCCCGGAGAGGACGAACGCGACTCCCTTGCCGCGCTTGCCGGGACCCATCAAATCGGCGGCGACCAGGGAGGCGATGCCGAAGTAGGCGCCGTGCGGGAGCGCGGCGACGAAGCGCGCGGCGAGGACGAGCGGGAAGCTCGGGAGCAGCGCCGAGCCGATCGTCCCGACGGTGAAGGCGACGAGGAGGGTCAGGAGGAGCCTCTTGCGCGGCCAGCGCGCCGCTGCGGCGGCGATGGTGGGGGCGCCGACCACGACGCCGAGTGCGTAGGCCGAGATCAGCATCCCGGCCTGCGAGACGGCCTGCTCCTGGCTCGCGGCCCAGACCCCGGGGAGGAGGTCGGCGGCGAGCTGCGGGAGGAGCCCCATCGCGACGAACTCGGTCGAGCCGATGCCGAAGCCCCCCATCGCGAGGGCGAGCAGGGCGAGGCGGGTCCGAGCGGGCGAGAGCGTCACCGGTCAAGGCTACTCAGGATCCGGCGGATGTCGAATCGATTCGAGCAGGCCCGGACACGAGAGGTCTCGGCGCGGACCCGCTACTCCCCCAACGCGTCGTTCAGCCGGGCGATCTTGCCGTCGATCTCGCCCGAGTAGCCGGGGCGGATGTCCGCCTTCAGGACGAGCGACACGCGCGTCCCGAACGCTCCGACGGCCTCCGTCGCGCGCTTGACGACGTCGAAGACCTCGTCCCACTCCCCCTCGATCTCGGTGAACATCGAGGTCGTCCGCGACGGCAGGCCGCTCTCGCGGACGATGCGGACGGCGGCGGCGACGGCGTCGTGGACGGACGCGTCGGGCGCCTCGCCCCCGGACGGTGCGACCGAGAATGCGACGAGCATGGGTGCCTCCTTGACTGCGCGCACCGCGTGCCGGCCCCGCGCCCTTCGAGCCTACGAGCCCTGGGGCGCCAAGCGGGTCTCGCCGGTCAGCGACGATGCGGAAGTCGTGGCGCCGGGTGCGACGACCGGCGCCGTCCCCATCCTCCACAGCTCGCGCAGCAGCCAGCCGAGCAGCACCACGAGGAGGATGTTCCGCACGGTCAGCACGAGCACCATCCACCAGTGCGACCAGAGGAGGAAGAGGTAGAGGTACGGGTAGACCACCTGGGTCAGAGCCGCAGTGACGAGCGTCAGCTTCGCGGGCCGGTCGAACGCGCCGTCGCGGCACGCGATCAGCCCGGCGATCACCGGCGGCGCGAGCCAGACGATGTACTGCGGCGAGAGCACCTTGTTGGTGTCGATGAACACGACCACGAAGGTCAGCGCGAGTAGCGGGAACAGCCTGGCGGGGTCCGCCCGGCGGGCGAGAGCACGGGCACCCAGCAGGGCCACGCCGAGCATGGCCAGAGCGAGCAGCGGGGTCATCAGGCTCGCCGCGAACTCGGTGCCGGGCCCGTGCATCTCGAAGGTGTTGATGTCGGCGGCGTAGTAGACGTAGCTCCCCGATCCCGGGAGGACCGACAGCCACATCCAGGGAGTGCTCACGACGGCCTCGATCTGGAGTCCCCGATCGGTCTGATCGGTGACGAAGCTGAAGACCTGGTCCCCGCCGCCGACGAGGACGACCGCGAGCACGATGATCACGGAGGCGACCGCGGGGACGAGGATCATCCGCAGCCGTCCGCGCAGGACCAGCACGGCAGCGGCGAGGATCGCGGCCGGCCACACCTTGATCCAGGTGGCCACGGTCAGCAGCAGCGCCGCGACGCCCGGACGGGTCGCCGCCCAGAGCATCCCGGCGATGGCCGGCGGCGCAGTGAAGGCGTCGATGCGGCCGATCGCGATCGGCCCGAGGAGGACGAGGAACAGCAGCCACCAGCGCGCCGCGGCGAGGCGCGGTGCCGACCTGCCGCGCAGCAGCAGGGCGAAGGCGGCGGCGTCGGCGAGCGCGACGAGGACGAGCCACATCAGGTCGTAGCCCGCCGAGCCGAAGAGCCAGGAGGCGGCGATCGGGCCCCAGGCGAGGATCGGGTAGACCCAGCCCGTGTCGATCCCGGCGATGCCGCCGCCCTCGACGGCGGTCCTCATCCACTCCTTGTAGACGATGCTGACGTCGCCCATCGGCAGACCCGGAGCGAACAGCGCCAGGAGGGAGAGCACCACGTGCACCAGCGCGAAGGCGCCCCAGAGCACGGCGACGGAGTCGCGGTTCTCGCGCAGCCGGGCGAGGGGGCGGGAGGACGCTCGAGGAGGGGAGGACGGCACCGCGTCATTGTAGAGGGGCCGCTGAACGGGACCCTGGCAGCACCTGAGCCCGCCTGAGAGCGCCGCTCCCGCCGGGCATCGGTTGCCCGGCGGCGTCGGTCGCCGCCGGGCGTCAGCAGACGGCGTCGCGACCCGACGAACTCAGTAGCCGGCGAACGCGTCGGTGCGGATCCGCTTCGCCCCGGCACCGCGCAGGGCGCCGCGGACCGAGTCGACGAACGACGGCGACCCGGAGACGTAGCCCACGCGGCGGCCGGCGTCCGGCACCGCGTCCGCGAGGAGCTCGGCGGTCAGTCGGCCTGTGACGTGCGACCACCGTGCGGGCAGGTCGGTCGGCGTCTCCTTCGAGCAGAGCACGACCCGGGCCCCCGACTCCTGCAGCAGGTCGCGGTACGCGACCTCGGCGAGGCTCGGCGCGGCGACCACGACGACGACGTCGCGCCGCGGACCGTCCGCGAGCGAGCGGAGCTGACTGGCGAACGGGGTGATCCCGATGCCGCCCGCCACCAGCAGCAGCGGCACGGTGGGATCGGCCGGCAGGACGAAGTCACCGCCGACGCTCGTCGCCCGGAGCGAGTCGCCGGGCTCCAGCGCGGCGAGGGCGCGCTTGAAGCTGCTCGCCTTCTCCGGCATCCGCAGGGCGATCGCGATCTCGCCGTCGGACGGAGCGGAGGAGACCGAGAAGGTGCGCCGGCTGCCCCGGCTGTCGGCGCGGTGCGGCAGGTCGAGCTCGAGCCACTGGCCCGGCTCGAAGGTCAGCGGCGAGCGGGAGCGGAAGCGGTACTCCGCGATGCCCGGCGCCAGCACGCGGGTCGAGGCGAGCTCGAGGGTGTGCCGCCGACGCTGGCGGAATGCGAAGGCGAACGCGAGGGCGTTGCCGACCACGAGGCCCAGCTCCGGAGTGGCGGAGACGACGCCGATGTGGAAGGGGACGCTCGCCACGAGCGCTGCGACGACCGCGATGATCAGCTGCTGCGAGCGGCGCGGCGCGAGCGTGAGCGGCTCCGTCAGCATGAAGGCGCCGGCGAAGACGAAGGGGTAGGCCGTGAGGACCAGAGCCGCCGCGGCGCCGAGGTCCTGGCCGTTCTGCACCGCCTGCTGCACGGACACCCCGCCGGCGACGACGACGAAGACGGCGAAGACGGCCCAGCGGCGGACCCGCGCGACGATCAGGAGGGAACCCACGACGACGAACGGCCAGATCGCGCCACTGGCGATCCACCAGGCTCCGGCGTTGAGCCCGGTGAAGCCGATGATCAGCACGGCGACCGCGGCCGGGTTGAAGAGGTGGCGGCCCCGCCAGGCCAGGACGTACTTGGACGCGGCGGCGATCGCGCCGACGAGCGCGATCACGGCGAGCCCGCGGGGATCGGCCGTCGGGAAGAGCAGGCAGGCGATCAGCAGACCGGTGACGAGCGAGGACTCCAGGTGCGCGCGGCTGCGGAACAGCCGCGCGAGGACCGCGCTGACCAGGGCCGTCGAGGCGACGGCGACGAGCGTCGTGCCGAGGATCTCGAGCGGCGTCGAGAAGATCAGGCCGGCTGCGGCGTAGCCGACGGCGACGAGCAGGAGCGCGGCGAGCGTCATCCAGACCAGCCGGTAGGTGGTGACGCGGCCGAGGGCGCGGTCGAAGGTGCCGATCATCGGAAGACCTCTCCGGGGAAGGAAGGCGAGTAGTGGAGGGTGCCGTCGCTGCGGACGCGGACGAACTCGAAGTCGAAGCGCTCGGCGAGGGCCTCGGGCGGACAGACGAACAGCGCGGTCGCGAGCCCGTCGGCGACGAGGGCCGTGTCGGCCACCGCCCAGGCGGCGACGATGCTCTCGACCGGAGCTCCGGTCCGCCCGTCGAGGACGTGGTGGAGGCCGCTGCCCCAGGCGCGGCGGTTGCTCGCCGAGCCGCAGAGCGCGCGGTCGCCGGGCACCGCCACTCCCAGTGCGCTGCTCGGGTCCCACGGGTGCTCGAGGCCGACCCGGACGGGTCCGGCTCCGATGCCCCGGAGGTCGCCGCTCGCGTCGACGACGGCGGGCCCGACTCCGTCGAGCTCCTCGAGGACGAGGTCGACGAGCTGGCCCTTGCCCGCGGCGCCGACGTCGACGACGGTCCCGGGCTCGACCCGCAGTCCCGCCGCCCCGCGCCGGGCGGCGGCCCAGGAGGGAGCGGGGACGGCGGGTCCGCGCGGGACGAGGGTGTACGCGGAGTCGTAGCCGAGCTGCTCGAGAGGGCCGCCGACGAAGGGGGTGACCGCCCCGCCGGTCAGCTCGTCGAGCACGTCGTACAGTGCGAAGAGGTCGGCCGCCTCGTCGGGGAAGACGTGCTCGCCTCCGACCCGCAGCTGCGAGACGGCGGAGTCGTCACGGAACCGCGACCAGGTGCGGTCGTACTCCGCGATGCGCGCCTCGACCCGCGAGCGGTGGGAGGGCTCGAGCGGCTCGGCGGTGTCGATCTGCCAGCCGGTGCCGATCGCGTCGAACCGCCACGCGTGGCCGAGGACCGTCGGGGCGTCAGGCCGTGGCATCGGCCTTGATGGTCTCGACGGCGTCGTTGAAGCCGCCGGAGGTGAGGGAGGACCCCGACACCTTGGAGACCTTCAGCTCGTCGAGCTGCTTGCCGACGACCTCGCCCGCGATGCCGCCCGCGAAGCGCGACTGGTACTGCTCGCCGGTGGGGTTCTCCGACTCCGGGGTCACGGTCACGTCGGTGACGACGCCGTCGGCGAGGGTCAGCGAGACGCCCACCTTCTCGTTCCCTCCGGGCGAGGTGTAGGCGCCCTCGGCCTCGTAGGTGCCGTCGGCGTAGCTGCTGCCGCTCGCGGCGGAGGACGCGGCGCCGGTGGCCTCGGGGGCGGAGCTGGTGGCGGTGCTCGGAGCGGTGGTGGTCGCCGCGTCGGCGGCGTCGCTCCCGGTCGTGGTGGTGCTGGAGCAGGCGGCGAGCGCGGCGAGGGTGCCGGCGCCGGCGAGGAGGGTCAGGGCGTAGCGGGCGGGAGTCGTGGTCTTCGCGGTCATGTCTGTTCTCCTGGTCAAGGCGGACGCGGCGGATCCGACGGTAGAGGTGCTCGCTTCGAGCACCCGATGAGGCGGCGGTGCGGAGCCGGTGAGCCGGGCCGCGGGCGTCGCTTCCTCCAGGACAACGGCGGCGGTCCCGGTTCGGTTCAGCGCTCGTCCGACGGGCGTGTCAGCGCAGGAGTGCGGCGACCACTCCGGGCAGGTGCTCCGCGATGTCGAGCGCGGCGATCGGGCCGCCGGCGGAGGCGCTCCGTCCGGCCTCCGCGTGCAGGACGGCGGCCGCGGCGGCCACGGGGGCGAGGTCCTCCGCCGTCAGAGTCGCCCCGGCCGCCTCGGTGTCCGCGGCCCGACCGGCGAGGAGTGCGCCGAGCACGCCGCCGAGGACGTCGCCGCTGCCCGCGGTCGCCAGCCAGGGCGTGGATCCGGAGACCTCGAGCTCGACGCCGCCCGCGACGACGTGGGTGGTGCCGCCCTTGAGGAGCAAGCAGACTCCGAGGCGGTCCGCCGCTCGGCGCGCCCACTCCCCCGGGGCCTCGGCGATCGTCGCGGCGTCCGCGTCCAGACCCGCTCGGCCGAGCACTCCGGCGAGCTCGCGGTAGTGCGGCGTGATGACGACCGGGCCTGCGGCCTCGTCGATCAGGTCGAGCGCGCCCGCGTCGAGCACCACCGGGACTCCCGAGTGCAGCTGCTCGATCAGGGTGCGCCGCTCCTCGTCGCTGCGGTCCTCGGCGCTGGTGCCGGAGCCGACGAGCCAGGCCTGCACGCGTCCCACCGCGGTCACGACCTCCGGCCGCCGGGCGAGCACCAGTCCCGCGGGCCGCTCCGGTCCGAGGTAGCGGACCATGCCGACTCCCGTCCGCACCGCCGCCTCGACGCCGAGCACCGCCGCTCCCGGGTACCGCTCCGACCCGGTCGCGATCCCCAGCACCCCGCGCGTGTACTTGTCGTCGTCCTCCCGCGGCACCCTGATGCTCCGCGCCGCCTCCGCCGTCCCGACCCGCTCACCCATCCCGCCACCCTACGTCGCCCTGCGGCGGAGCCGCCCGGTGCCGCCGCTGCCGCACTGGTGCCGGCGCAGCGCACTGGTGCCGGCGCAGCCGCACCCCTCTCCCCTTGCTCCAGAGGGGCGCGGGTGCTGGAGGGGGCAGTCGCAAGGCGGAGGAGGAAGCGATACCGGCGGTACCGCGCCCGACGACAACGCCCCCTCCAGCCCCCGCGGGCGCGGGCCGCGGAGGGGTCGGATGCAAGGCGGAGGAGGAAGCGGTACCGGCGGTATCGCGCCCGACGACAACGCCGCCTCCAGCACCCGCGGGCGCGGGCCGCGGAGGGGCCGGATGCAAGGCGGAGGAGGAAGCGATACCGGCGGTATCGCGCCCGACGACAACGCCGCAGACGGCCGCTCCGCGGCCCGCGCCTAGCGGCGGGTGGCGTCGTCGACTTCGCCGACGAGCTCCTCGATGATGTCCTCGAGGAACAGCACTCCGGTGGCGCGGCCCTGCTCGTCGAACGCGCGGGCGAGGTGGGCGCCGGTGCGCCGCATGATCGCGAGGGCGTCCTCGAGGTCGGTGGCCTCGAAGATCGAGGCGAGCTGGCGGATGCGCTTGGCGGGGACGGGGAGGCGGAACTTGGCGCCCTCCGTGTCGCCGTCGAGGTCGAGGACGTCCTTGAGGTGGATGTAGCCCTCGGGGGTGCCGTCCTCGCCGAGGATCACGTAGCGCGAGAAGCCGTGCTTGGCGACGGCGCGCTCGACGTCGGCGGGGGTCGCTCCGCTGGGGAGGCTGACGATCCCGTCGAGGGGCAGGGCGACGTCGTGGACCTTCTTCTCGGTGAACTCGAACGCGGCGAGGAGGGTCCCGGTCGAGTCGCGGAGCGTGCCCTCGCGGGTGGACTGGTCGACGATCGTCTGCACCTCCTCGAGCGTGAAGGTGCTGTTCGCCTCGTCCTTGGGCTCCACCTTGAAGAGGCGGAGCACTCCGTTCGAGACCGCGTTGAGGGCGACGATGATCGGGCGGAGGACCCGGGCGATGGCGACGAGCGGCGGCGCCAGGAGGAGCACGGCGCGGTCGGGCATCGAGAACGAGATGTTCTTGGGGACCATCTCGCCGAGCACCACGTGCAGGAACGACACGATCAGCAGCGTGATGACGAAGGCGACGGTGCCGGAGAGCTCGTCGGGGATGCCGACGGCGTGCAGCGGCACCTCGAGCAGGTGGTGGATCGCCGGCTCGCTGACATTGAGGATCAGCAGCGAGCAGACGGTGATGCCCAGCTGCGTGGTCGCGAGCATCAGTGTGGCGTGCTCCATCGCGGCGAGCGCGGTGATCGCGCTGCGGCGTCCGCTCTCCGCGAGGGGCTCGATCTGGGAGCGGCGCGCGGAGATGACCGCGAACTCCGCTCCGACGAAGAAGGCGTTCGCGGCGAGGAGCACCACGAGCCAGGCGATTCCGGCCCAGTCACTCATCGTCGGACTCCTTCCGTCCGCGGTGTCCGCGGGCGACGTCGGCGAGCGGGTCGGGGATCCCGTCGGGATCCGCGTCGGGGTCGGGCGTGAAGCGGAGGCGGTCGATGCGGCGGCCGTCCAGGCGCTCGACGCGCAGAGATCCGCCCTCGACGTCGACCCGGTCGCCGACGGCGGGGAGGCGGCCGAGCTCGCTCATCACGAATCCGGCGACCGTCTCGTAGGGCCCCTCCTCGGGGATGTGCACGCCGGCGCGGTCGAGGACCTCGTCGGGGCGGAGCATGCCGGGGAAGGTGGTGGAGCCGGGGAGCTTGACGACGTCGGCCCGGGAGCGGTCGTGCTCGTCGGCGACCTCGCCGACCAGCTCCTCGACCAGGTCCTCGAGCGTGGCGACGCCCGCCGTCCCGCCGTACTCGTCGACGACGACCGCGAGCTGGAAGCCGCGTCCGCGCAGCTCCGTGAGCAGCACGTCGAGCTTCATGGTCTCGGGGACGCGGAGCGGCTCGGAGCGCAGCGCCGTGACCGGCACGTCGGACCTCTTGCCGCGGGGCACGGCGACGGCCTGCTTGACGTGCACGACTCCGACGATGTCGTCGATGTCGTCGTCCGTGATCGGGAAGCGCGAGAACCCGGTGGTGCGGGCGAGGTCGAGCACGTCCTGCGCGGTGCTCGCGCGCTCGACCGTCGACAGGCGCAGGCGCGGCGTCATCACGTCGCCCGCGGTGAGGGCGGAGAAGCGGAGGGTGCGCCCGAGCAGGTCGGCCGTGTCCTCCTCGAGCAGTCCGGCGCTGGCGGAGTGGCGCACGAGGCTCGAGAGCTCCTCGGCGCTGCGGGCGCCCGAGAGCTCCTCCTTCGGCTCGATGCCGACCAGGCGCAGCAGGGCGTTCGCGCTGCCGTTCAGCAGGGCGACGGCCGGGCGGAACACCGTCGTGAACGCGGTCTGCAGCGGCACGACGAGCTTCGCGGTCGCCCGCGGCAGGGCGAGGGCGAAGTTCTTGGGGACCAGCTCGCCGAGGATCATCGACAGCAGGGTCGCGATGACGATGGCGACCACCGTCATGACCGGCGCGAGCGCCTCCTCCGGGATGCCGAGTCCGCTGAACGGCTCCTGGAGCAGCGTCGAGAGGGCGGGCTCCATCGTGTAGCCGGTGAGCAGCGTCGTGAGGGTGATGCCCAGCTGCGCGCTCGAGAGGTGCGTGGAGGTGACGCGCAGGGCCGCGATGGTCATGCCCAGGCGCGTCTCGCCACGGTCGCGACGGGCCTCGAGGTCGGCCCGGTCGAGGTTCACCAGCGCGAACTCGCTGGCGACGAAGACGCCGGTGCCCAGGGTCAGCAGCAGGCCGACGCCGAGGAGGAGCCACTCAGTTCCCACGGTGGTCGCCCCCGGTCACGAGAGGGAGGTGCGAGGAGGGCCGGACGGTGGGGGCCGGCGGAGCGGCGGCACCGGAGCGTCGAGCGGGAGTCCGAGGAGCACGGCGGTGAGCGGAACAGGCCGGATGCGCAGAGGGAGGGTCGTCCATTGTGGCGCCGAGTCTACCCGCCGCGGAGCGCCGCCGGGCGTGCTCCGACGCGGCGGCTCAGAGCCACTTCTTCCGCTTGAACACCGCGTAGAGCGCGAAGCCGAACAGCACCATCAGGCCCAGCGCCCAGGGGTAGCCGAGGCGCCAGTGCAGCTCCGGCATGTCGTCGAAGTTCATCCCGTAGATGCCGGCCACGAGCGTCGGGGCGAAGAGGATCGCCGCCCACGAGGAGATCTTGCGGACCACGTCGTTCTGGGCGAGCCCGGTCTCGGTCTGCCGGCGAGAGACGAGCGTCGAGTGCACCGTGAGCGCCTTGTCGAGGATCGCGCGCAGGGAGTCGACCGCCTCCGTCACGCGGATGGTGTGGTCGAGCACGTCGCGGAGGGAGCGGCGCAGCTCGATCCGCTCCGGCGAGGGCGAGGGCTCCCCCTCCACGGGCGTCGACTCCTGCAGCAGCTCGTGCAGCAGGGCGGTCAGCGGCTGCACCGAGCGCTGGAAGTGGATGACCTCGCGCGAGAGCCGGTAGATGCGCTCCGAGAGCCCGTCGTCCGAGTCGTCGCCGAAGAGCTGGTCCTCGATCTCGTCCACGTCGCCCTGGACGCCGAACACCACCGGCGCGTACTCGTCGACGACCTGGTCGAGGATCGCGTAGAGCACCGCTTCGGGCCCACGGGCGAGGAGGGCCGGATCCTCCTCCAGGCGGCGCCGCACGCGGGCGAGGTCCGGGGAGTCGGCGTGCCGGATGGTGACCACGAAGTCGGGGCCGACGAAGACGTGCAGCTCGCCGAAGACGACCGTTTCGGCGGCGTCCGCGTAGCGCGCCGGCCGCAGCACGACGAAGAGCCCGTCGTCGTAGCGCTCGAGCTTGGCCCGCTGGTGCCCGCTCAGCGCGTCCTCGACGGCGAGCGGGTGCAGCCCGAACTCCTCGGCGACCGCCTCGACCTCCTCGCGCGTCGGGCGGTAGAGGCCGATCCAGGCCATGCCGTGCTCGTCGCGCATCAGCTCGAAGGTGTCCTCGAGCGAGTCGGGGTTCCGGATGCGGCGGCCGTCGACGTACACGGCGTTGTCGACGATGGTCATGGGCTCGGTTCTAGCATGCGGCGCCCGCTCACCAGCTGACCGGCAGCGCCTTGCCCTCCTCGTAGCCCGCGGCCGACTGCAGGCCCACGTGCGCCCGCTCGTGGAAGTCGGCCACGCTCCGGGCGCCGGCGTAGGTGAAGGACGAGCGGACCCCCGAGGTGATCATGTCGAGCAGGTCCTCGACCGAGGGCCGCAGCGGATCGAGGTAGATGGTGGAGGAGGAGATGCCCTCGGCGAAGAGGCGCTTGCGGGCGAGCTCGTACGCGTCGAGGCGGTCGAAGCGCTCCTGCACCGCCTTGGCCGAGGCCATGCCCCAGCTCTCCTTGTAGACCCGGCCGGCCGCGTCGCTGCGCAGCTCCCCCGGCGCCTCGATCGTGCCGGCGAACCAGGAGCCGATCATCACGGAGGCGGCGCCCGCGGCCAGCGCGAG
The DNA here is from genome assembly GCF_002932915.1 of Rathayibacter sp. RFBD1. Lineage (NCBI taxonomy): Bacteria > Bacillati > Actinomycetota > Actinomycetes > Micrococcales > Microbacteriaceae > Rathayibacter > Rathayibacter sp. RFBD1. Next base: position 96,092 of record NZ_PSWQ01000020.1, on the reverse strand, counting down.
GGCGACGTCGCGCGGGTAGCGCACCCCGCCGTCCGCCCAGACGTGGGCGCCCAGCTCGTGCGCGCGCTCGGCCGTCTCGAGGACGGCCGAGAACTGCGGGCGGCCGACCGCGGTCATCATCCGGGTGGTGCACATCGCGCCGGGGCCGACGCCGACCTTGAGGATGTCCGCTCCCGCGTCGACGAGGTCGTGCACCGCGTCGGCCGTGACGACGTTGCCCGCCGCGATAGGCACTCCGAGATCGAGCGCGGAGACCGTCCGGAGCGCCCGGAGCATCCCCTCCTGGTGGCCGTGCGCGGTGTCGAGGACGAGGACGTCGACGCCCGCGGAGACGAGAGCGCGCGCCTTCGCCTCGACGTCGCCGTTGATGCCGATCGCCGCCGCGACGCGCAGACGCCCGTCCGCGTCGAGCGCCGGGTCGTAGACGGTGGAGCGGAGGGCGCCGGTGCGCGACAGCGTGCCGACCAGGGCGCCGTGGTGCAGCACCGGGGCGAAGTCGAGGTCGGCGGCCACCATGAGGTCGAAGGCGGCCCGCGCGGTGGGCACGTCGTCGGCGTCGATCGAGGGCGTGGCGGAGTGGACCAGGTCGCCCAGGCGCGCGTCCGGCAGCGCGGTCGCCAGGCGCGAGGCCGGGACGCAGCCGAGGATCGCGCCGTCCTCCTCCTGCACCACGAAGCCGTGGCCGGCGACGGCCGGCAGGATGCGCAGCGCCTCCTCCACAGTCGTCGCCGGCGAGGCGGTGAGGGCGCCGGAGAAGGAGACCGGCTGGCGCTTCACCCAGCGGATCGCGGCGTCCAGCGCCTGCAGGGGCATGTCCTGCGGGAGGACGCCGAGCCCGCCCCGGCGCGCGAGCGTCGCTGCGAGGCGCTGACCGGTGACCGAGTTCATGTTGGAGGAGACGACGGGGATCGTCGCCCCGGTGCCGTCGCCCGGGGCGAGCGAGACGTCGAGGCGGCTCGTCACCGACGAGCGGCCGGGGACGAGGAAGACGTCCGAGTAGGTGAGGTCGCCTGAGGGTGTTCCGCCGGAGAAACGCATGGGGGAAACGCTACTCCGGCGCGGCCCCGGGTCGGCCGTGCAGGGAACGGGGCTAGGCTGGGCGACCGGGACGGGACCAGGCGACGGCACCGGTTCCCGCTGGTGCGAGGACGACCTCCTCCGCCGCGGTGGCAGGCGCCGAGGGATGCGACGGGCCCGTCCGGATGATCGAGGACGAATCAACGGAGAGAGTGGGCGATCGGCTGTGTCGAGCCAGTTGACCGGAGCAGGAACAGAGCAGGGCGCGGAGGACTTCGGAGCCAACGAGTGGCTCGTGGAGGAGCTGTACGAGCAGTACAGCGCCGACCGCGCCTCGGTGGACGAGTCCTGGTGGCCCATCCTGGAGCGCTACGGCGCCCAGCTCGCGAACTCCGGCAAGGACGCTCCGGCTCCGGCTCCCGCCGCGGCCCCCGCGCCCGCCGCCTCGAAGCCCGCCGCTGCCGCCGAGCGCGTCTCGTCGAGCGGCGGAGGCGCGGTGACCCATCCCGCCGCGGCCTCCTCCACCGAGTCGACCCCCGCCTCCCGCACCACTTCGAAGCAGCCGAAGGCGCAGCCGATCCCGGCCGACGCTCCGGTGACCAAGCCCTCCGCCGAGGACTCGACGCCGGACGAGGACGTCGTCACCCCGCTCCGCGGCATGGCGAAGAGCCTCGCGACCAACATGGACGCCAGCCTCAGCATCCCCACCGCGACGAGCGTCCGCACGATCCCGGCGAAGCTGATGATCGACAACCGCATCGTCATCAACAACCACCTGCGCCGCACCCGCGGCGGCAAGGTCTCGTTCACGCACCTGATCGGCTGGGCGCTCATCCGCGCGCTCAAGGACTTCCCGAGCCAGAACGTGTTCTACGACGAGGTCGACGGCAAGCCCGCGGTCGTCGCCCCGGCGCACGTCAACCTCGGCATCGCGATCGACATGCCCAAGCCCGACGGCACGCGCGCCCTGCTCGTGCCGAGCATCAAGCGCGCCGACACGCTGAGCTTCACGGCCTACCTCTCGGCCTACGAGGACCTGGTCAAGCGCGCGCGCGGCAACAAGCTCGTCGCCGGCGACTTCGCGGGCACCACGCTCTCGCTGACGAACCCCGGCGGCATCGGCACGGTCCACTCCGTCCCCCGCCTGATGAAGGGCCAGGGCTGCATCATCGGAGCCGGCGCCCTCGAGTACCCGGCGGAGTTCCAGGGCGCGTCCGAGAAGACGCTGGTCGAGCTGGGCATCGGCAAGACCATCACCCTGACCTCGACCTACGACCACCGCGTCATCCAGGGCGCCGGCTCGGGCGAGTTCCTCAAGATCGTGCACGAGCTCCTGCTCGGCGGCCGCGGCTTCTACGAGGACATCTTCGCCGCGCTGCGCATCCCCTACGACCCGATCCACTGGTCCACGGACATCGCCGTCGACCTCGCCGAGCGCGTCTCCAAGACCGCCCGCGTGCAGGAGCTCATCAACTCGTTCCGCGTCCGCGGGCATCTGATGGCCGACGTCGACCCGCTGGAGTACGTGCAGCGCTCGCACCCCGACCTCGCCATCGAGAGCCACGGCCTCACCTTCTGGGACCTCGATCGCGAGTTCGTCACGGACGGCTTCGGCGGCAAGCGCCAGCTCAAGCTGCGCGACATCCTCGGGATCCTCCGCGACTCGTACTGCCGCACCGTCGGCGTCGAGTACATGCACATCCAGGACCCGGAGCAGCGCGCCTGGATGCAGCAGAAGCTCGAGCGCGGCTACGAGAAGCCGGGCCACGACGAGCAGCTGCGCATCCTGGGCAAGCTCAACGAGGCCGAGGCCTTCGAGACCTTCCTGCAGACCAAGTACGTGGGCCAGAAGCGCTTCTCGCTCGAGGGCGGGGAGTCGCTCATCGCGCTGCTCGACGCCGTCCTGCAGGGCGCGGCCGACGAGCACCTCGACGAGGTCGCGATCGGCATGGCCCACCGCGGCCGCCTGAACGTGCTGACCAACATCGCCGGCAAGACCTACGGCCAGATCTTCCGCGAGTTCGAGGGCACCCAGGACCCGCGCACGGTCCAGGGCTCCGGAGACGTGAAGTACCACCTCGGCACCGAGGGCACCTTCCGCGGTGCTGCGGGCGAGGAGATCCCGGTCTACCTGGCGGCGAACCCCTCGCACCTCGAGGCCGTGAACGGCGTGCTCGAGGGCATCGTCCGCGCCAAGCAGGACCGCAAGCCCATCGGCACCTTCACCACGCTGCCGATCCTCGTCCACGGCGACGCCGCGATGGCGGGCCAGGGCGTGGTGGTCGAGACCCTGCAGATGTCGCAGCTGCGCGCGTACCGCACCGGCGGCACGATCCACATCAACATCAACAACCAGGTCGGGTTCACGACTCCCCCTCACGAGGCCCGCACCTCGATCTACTCGACCGACGGCGCGAAGACGATCCAGGCGCCGATCTTCCACGTGAACGGCGACGACCCCGAGGCGGTCGTCCACGTCGGGCAGCTCGCGTTCGAGTACCGCCAGCGGTTCCACCGCGACGTGGTCATCGACCTGATCTGCTACCGCCGGCGCGGGCACAACGAGGGTGACGACCCCTCGATGACCCAGCCGCTGATGTACAGCCTGATCGAGGCCAAGCGCTCGGTCCGCAAGCTGTACACCGAGGCGCTCGTCGGCCGCGGCGACATCACCGAGGAGGAGTACGACCGCGCCCACCAGGACTTCCAGGATCGCCTGGAGCGCGCGTTCGCCGAGACCCACGCCGCGCAGACCGGCGCGATCCCCGTGATCACCGCCGACGGCGACTCCGTGGCCGACCTCGAGCTGCCCGACGCGCAGCAGGGCGAGGACTACCCGGGCGAGCCCGAGGTGACCGGCGTGAAGACCGAGGTCGTCACCCGCATCGGCGATGCGTTCACGACGCCGCCCGAGGGCTTCACCGTGCACCCCAAGCTCCAGCAGCTGCTGGCGAAGCGCCAGGAGATGAGCCGCTCCGGCTCCATCGACTGGGCCTTCGGCGAGCTGCTCGCGCTCGGCTCCCTGCTGCTCGAGGACACCCCGGTGCGCCTCGTCGGCCAGGACACGCGCCGCGGGACCTTCGTCCAGCGCCACGCGGTCCTCCACGACCGCGAGAACGGCCAGGAGTGGCTGCCGCTGATGAACCTGTCCGAGCAGCAGGCCCGGCTCTGGATCTACGACTCGCTGCTCTCGGAGTACGCGGCGATGGCGTTCGAGTACGGCTACTCGGTGGAGCGGCCCGACTCGCTCGTGCTGTGGGAGGCGCAGTTCGGCGACTTCGCGAACGGCGCCCAGATCGTGATCGACGAGTTCATCTCCTCCGCCGAGCAGAAGTGGGGCCAGCGCTCGTCGCTCGTGCTCCTGCTCCCGCACGGCTACGAGGGCCAGGGCCCCGACCACTCGTCGGCGCGGATCGAGCGCTACCTGCAGATGTGCGCGGAGCGGAACATGACCGTCGCGCGACCGTCGACGCCGGCGTCCTACTTCCACCTGCTGCGCCGCCAGGCCTACTCCCGGCCCCGCCGACCGCTGATCGTCTTCACCCCGAAGGCGATGCTGCGTCTGCGCGGAGCCTCGAGCCCGGTCGAGGACTTCACCTCGGGCCGCTTCCAGCCGGTGATCGACGACGCGCGGATCCAGGACGCCTCCGCCGTGAAGCGCGTCCTGCTCCACGCCGGCAAGGTCCACTACGACCTCAAGGCGGAGCTCGAGAAGAAGCCCGACGACGGCATCGCGCTGGTGCGGGTCGAGCAGTACTACCCGGCGCCGATCGAGGAGCTGCGCGGCATCGCCGAGCGGTACCCGGACGCGGAGCTCGTCTGGGTGCAGGACGAGCCCGAGAACCAGGGCGCCTGGCCGTTCATGGCCCTCGAGGTCGCTCCGAAGCTGGGCCGGTCCATGCGCGTGGTCTCGCGGCCGTCCGCGGCCTCCCCCGCGGCCGGCTCGGCCAAGCGGCACGCCTCCGAGCAGGCCGACCTGCTGTCGCGGGCGCTCACCCGCTGACCCGCGGTCCGCACGACGCGGTCGGGCCCGTCGGAACCTCGTGTTCCGGCGGGCCCGACCGCGTTGCGGGCGGACCGTGCCTGACCGCAGGCCCGCAGAGACCGGCAGGAGCGCTCGCGACGTGCGGGTGCCGCGGCGACCGGAGGCCGCCGGACACGACGGAGCCCCGGCCCCTCGAGGGCCCGCGGTGCGCGGGAGATCTCGAACAGCCGGGGCTCCCCGGGTCGTGCGGCGCCTAGAGGCGGGCGGGCGCCTGGGAGTGCGCGGCGTGCTCGTCGCGGAGCATGCCGAGCACCTGGGCGCGGAGGTCCTCCGGCGCCGTCTCCTTGCACGCCCGCTGCACGGCGACCGTCAGCACCACGCCGACCTTCGCCTCATCGGCGCAGTCGACGCATCCCGCCATGTGCTCGCGGATGTCGGCGGCGTCCTCCTTGCACAGCTCGTTGTGGAGGTACTCCTCGAGCTCGGCCTTCGCCTTCGTGCAGCCGCTGTCGGTCATTTCGTGCTCCCGGAAGTGAATGCGGCGCGGAATCCGCGCTCGCGTGCGTAGTCGGTGAGTCGTTCGCGCAGCATGCGCCGGCCGCGGTGCAGCCGGCTCATGACGGTCCCGACGGGGGTCTTCATGATGTCCGCGATCTCCTGGTAGGAGAAGCCTTCGACATCGGCGAAGTAGACGGCGAGCCGGAAGTCCTCCGGGATCGCCTGGAGCGCCTCCTTCACCGCGGTGTCGGGGAGGTGGTCGATCGCCTCCGCCTCGGCCGAGCGGCTGGAGGTGGCCGTGGTCGACTCGGCGCCGCCCAGCTGCCAGTCCTCGAGCTCGTCGATCGCGCTCTGGTAGGGCTCGCGCTGCTTCTTGCGGTACGAGTTGATGAACGTGTTCGTGAGGATGCGGTAGAGCCAGGCCTTCAGGTTGGTTCCCTGCTCGAACTGGCGGAACGCGCCGAAGGCCTTCGCGAACGTCTCCTGCACGAGGTCCTGCGCGTCGGAGGGGTTCTTCGTCATCCGCAGACCGGCCGCGTAGAGCTGGTCGATGAAGGGCAGCGCCTGCTGCTCGAAGAGGGAGCGGAGATCGACGGGAGCCTCGACCGGGGCGTCGTCCAGCGACTCCTCGACGGTCTCCACGATCGTCTGCTCCGCGTCGGCGGGCTCGGGAGCCTCGTCGGCGGGGGTGGTGCGGGGTTCGTCGTCGCGAGTCATCACGAGCGATTCTAGAGCGGCGGCGCGGCGGACGACCGGGGTTGCGGCGCGAGGGCGTCTCCGGGCGACGGGCCTGCTGCTCCGGAGGACCGGGGGTGCTGCCGTCATGCTCCGCCTCCGTCACGCTCCTGACGACGCCCTGCGCGCCGACTATCCTGACAACCGATGGTCTTCTCGCGTTATTCCGCCCCCGAGTTCGATCCGTACGGCGACGCCCGTGCGCTCCCCGGCGACGACGCCTGGCCCGCACCCCTCGCGGCCGGCGCTCTCGACGCCGAGGTCGGCCTGCCCGGCTCCAAGTCGCTGACCAACCGGGAGCTGGTGCTCGCCGCTCTGGCGGACGGACCCTCCACGCTGCGGGCGCCGCTGCACTCCCGCGACAGCGCCCTGATGATCGAGGCGCTGCGCTCGCTCGGCACCACGATCCGGGAGTCCGGCTCGACCGGCGGCTTCGGCGCCGACCTGGTCGTGGAGCCCGCGGAGGAGCTGCTCGGCTCGACGACGATCGACTGCGGGCTCGCGGGCACCGTGATGCGCTTCGTCCCGCCGCTGGCCGGCCTCGCGCTCGGCCCCACCACCTTCGACGGCGACGCGTACGCGGCGAAGCGGCCGATGGGGGCGACGATCGCCTCCCTCCGCGCGCTCGGCGTCGACGTCGCCGACGACGGCCGCGGCGCGCTCCCCTTCACCGTCCACGGCTCCGGGGCCGTCCGGGGCGGCGACGTCGTCGTCGACGCCTCGCGGTCGAGCCAGTTCGTCTCGGCGCTCCTGCTGGCCGGCGCCCGCTTCGAGGAGGGACTGCACCTGCGCCACGAGGGCAGCGCCGTCCCGTCCCGGCCCCACATCGACATGACCGTCGCCGCACTGGCGGCACGGGGCGTCGAGGTCGGCACGCCCGCCGACGGCGAGTGGACCGTCGCGCCGCAGCCCATCGCCGGCGCCGACGTGCTGATCGAGCCCGATCTCTCGAACGCCGCGCCGTTCCTCGCTGCGGCCCTCGTCACGGGCGGCCGCGTCCGGCTGCGCCACTGGCCGACCGTCACCACGCAGGTCGGGGCGCACCTCGAGCGGATCCTGCCGCTGTTCGGCGCCCGCGTCGAGCGCGACGGCGAGGACCTCGTGGTCACCGGCGGCGACGAGATCCTGGGCGTGGACCTCGACCTGTCGGAGGGAGGCGAGCTCGCCCCCGCCCTCGCCGCCCTCGCCGCCCTCGCCTCCACTCCCAGCACCCTGACCGGGATCGGCCACATCCGTCACCACGAGACGGACCGCCTCGCCGCCCTCGCCGCCGAGATCACCGGCCTCGGCGGCCGGGTCACGGAGCTCGAGGACGGTCTGCGCATCGAGCCCGCCGAGCTCCACGGCGGCCGCTGGCGCACCTACTCGGACCATCGCATGGCCCACGCCGGCGCCCTGATCGGCCTCGTGGTCCCCGGCGTGGTGATCGAGGACGTCGCGACGACAGCGAAGACCCTCCCCCAGTTCCCGGAACTGTGGACGACCCTCGCCGGATCGGTCTGACCCGTGTCGTGGTGGACGGACAGCGGCCTCGACGCCGACGGTGCTCTCGACGACTTCGACGGGTACGACGAGTCGGACGCGCGGGTGCGCCCGAACCCGAAGGGCACGAAGCCCCGGACCAAGAACCGGCCCGCCTACGAGGACGCCGAGATCGCGATGGTGCTCGGCGTCGACCGGGGTCGCTACACGGTGATGATCGGCGACGGGACGCCCGAGGAGCACGAGTTCACGGCGGCCCGGGCCCGCGAGCTGCGGCGCCAGGCGATCGTGGCCGGCGACCGCGTCGACGTGGTCGGGGACTCCAGCGGCGACGAGGGGACGCTCGCGCGCATCGTCCGCATCCGCGAGCGGTCGACACTCCTCCGCCGCAGCGCCGACGACACCGACGCGATCGAGCGCGTGATCGTCGCCAACGCCGACCAGATGCTCTGCGTGGTGGCCGCCGCCGACCCCGAGCCCCGGACCCGGCTGGTCGACCGCTACCTCGTCGCCGCCTTCGACGCCGGGATCACTCCGATGCTCTGCATCACCAAGACCGACCTCGCGGACCCGGCACCGTTCCTCCGCAACTTCGAGGGGCTCGACCTCCGCGTGTTCCTCTCGAGCCAGGACGAGCCGCCGGTCGACGAGATCGCCGACGCCCTCCTCGGCCACGAGACCGTGGTCGTCGGGCACTCCGGAGTCGGCAAGTCCACCCTCGTGAACAAGCTCGTCCCGGACGCGCACCGGGCCATCGGGCGCGTGAACACCGTGACGGGCCGCGGTCGGCACACCTCGTCCTCCACCGTCTCGCTCCGCGTGGAGCGCGGCGACCGGCACGGCTGGGTCATCGACACCCCCGGCGTCCGCTCGTTCGGACTCGGCCACGTGAACACCGACAACATCCTCGGCGCGTTCACGACCCTCGCCGTGATCGCCCGGGACTGCCCGCGCGGCTGCACGCACCTGCCCGACTCCCCCGACTGCGCCATCATCGAGGCGGTCGAGGGCGGACTGCTGGGCGCCAGCGGACCGGAGCGCCTCGACTCGCTCCAGCGCCTCTTGACCACCTTCGCCACGACCGACGGAAGCAGACGATGACCGACCTCTCCCCCCTCCCCGCCGAGGCGCGCCTCGCCGCCGGCGACTCCGCTCCGGAGTTCACGCTGCCGAACCAGGACGGCGAGCCCGTCTCGCTCGCGGACTACCGCGGACGGCGCGTCATCCTGTTCTTCTACCCCGAGGCCGACACCCCCGGCTGCACCACGGAGGCCTGCGACTTCCGCGACAACGCGGCGTCCCTCCGCGACTCCGGCTACGAGGTCCTCGGGATCTCGCGGGACGCCCCGGAGGCGCTGCGCCGCTGGGCCGACGCCCAGGGCATCGCGTACCCGCTGCTGAGCGACCCCGACATGACCGTGCACCGCGCGTACGCGGTGTGGGGCGAGAAGAGCCTCTACGGCAAGACCGTCGTCGGCGTGCTGCGCTCGACGTTCGTCGTCGGAGCCGAGGGAGCGCTCGAGTTCGCGCAGTACGGAGTCCGGGCGACCGGGCACGTGCAGGCGCTCCGCAAGAAGCTGAAGCTCGTCTGACCCCGGGGCGCGCGGTGCAGGTCATCGTGCGCCACCGGCTCTCGGGGTTCCGCTCATCTGCGAGCATCTCTCATGTCGATGTGAGCGGCACCGCCCGGTGCCCCGTCGGGACGAGGGGTGGTCAGGGTGCGCTCGAATGCTCGCAGGACGACGGCCGCAGCGGCGATCGCGGTCGTGGCCGCTGTACTGGCGGGCTGCACGCCACCGGAGCCGGCGCTCACCGCCGCCAGGGTGCTGCAGGCGGTGTCCGTCGCCGTCTCGTCCGACGGGGGTGTCCGTGCGATCGAGGGGACGGCCCTCGCCGTCGGCGACGACCCGTCCGACACCTCGGCGACCACCACCGTCTACGATCCCCCCGAGGTCGCCGCCGACCTGCCGGTCCGTGTCCGGCCCTCGTGGCGTACCGCCGACGCCTCGGGCACCGATCCGGCCGACCTCGCCGGGCGCTCGGGTCGGATCGAGATCTCGCTCGCGGTGGAGAACCTGACGGTCCGGCCCGAGGAGGTCGCGTTCGACGCGGCCGGTCGTGCAGCCCGCCGCAGTGCACTCGTCGGCGCTCCGCTGACGATCGCAGCTTCCGCGGTCCTGCCGGGCGTCTCGCCGAGTCGCGTCGTCACCGAGAGCGAGTCGGGGGCCGTCACCAACGGCGTGCTCAGCCGTGACGAGCACGGAGACGCCGTCGTGCAGTGGGCCGCTCTCCTCGCTCCCCCGGGCGGTGGCGCGACGGCGACGCTGACCCTCGTCGCCGACGTCGCCGACTTCGCCGTCCCCGCCTTCGACCTGGCGGTCCAGCCCGGCCTGAGCACCGACCCGACCACCGAGGGGGCGCTGGGCGCCGCGTTCGACTCCTCCGACGCCTCGCCGCTCGCCCTCGAGCGCCGCACGATCGAGGTCGTCACCGCGGTGGACGACCTGCTGACCCAGGCCGGCACCACCGTCGCCGAGGTGCGGGCCTCGCTCGACGCGACCTCCGAGACTCTCGGTGTCCGCACGGCCGAGGAGCTGCGGGCCGGCGCCGCCTCGACGGCGGCCTCGATGCAGAGCCTCTCCGGGCAGCTCGGCGCGCTCCGGGCGCAGCTGTCGTCGACGGTCTCGGGCACCGAGTCCGGCCTGCTGGCGCAGCTGTCCGAGGCGATCGACGCGGTGGACGCCCTGCTGGGCGACACATCGGCCGCGGTGCCGCCGCCGACGGTCTCGGGCAGCGGATGCGGAGTCGCCGTCGACGGCGGCCGCTCCGGCTCGATCCACTCCGAGCTGCTGCGGCTCACGGCCGAGCTCGACGCGTACGGGACGGCGGCCGAGTCCTGCCGCGACGAGGTCGTCGCGGCTGTCCGTGCTGCCGCGGGGCCGGCACAGCCCTCCGCCGAGACCTGCACGGCACCCTCGACCACCTGCTCCCTCGCCGCCTCCGGAGCCGCCGTCGACACCGTGCTGCTCGGGATGCTCGATCGCGGGCAGGACCTCGTCGACTCCCTGCAGCCGGAGCTGATGGACGGCGTGCAGGCCGGGTTCGCCGCCCTCGCGAGCAGGGTGGACGCCGCGTCGGCCTCGGTGGACACCCTGGCCGACCCGGAGGGATCCGTCACCCGGGCACTCGCCGCCCTGTCGGCGACGCTGGACGAGCTCGACGCGGACACCGCGGGCCTGGAGACGACGGTCGCCTCGGTCGGCACCGCCGCCACGACCGCCCTGGACGAGCTCGGCACGCCGACCAGCACGGGGTCGCTGTCGGCGCAGAACCAGGAGCTGGCCGATCGGCTCTGCGAGCTGTCGCCGGCGACACAGCCCCCTGCTGCCGCACCCACGCCGACCGGGCGCCCGACGCGCGCACCCGTGGAGGTGACCCGGGGCTCCGTCGAGGAGCTCCGCGCCTACCTGACCGCGACGCCCTGCTCCGGCACGGGCCGCCTCGACGCTCCCGACGGCTATCCGGCCCCTCTGGCCGACCGGCTGAGCGACCAGGTCCACGCGTGGACCGCCGTCGCCTCCACCGTCGGCAGCACCGGCGCTAGCGCCGACCTCGCCGCCCTGCGCGCCGCGCTCGCCACGGTCCGCGGAGGCGTGGCCGAGGCCGGCGCGACGGCCGGCTCGGACGACACGCGCCTCACCGGCCTGCTCGCCTCCCTCCGCACCGGCGTCGACGCGCTGACCGCTCAGCGCGACGCACTCGGCACCCGCATCGACGCTCTCGGTGCCCAGCAGGACGCTCTCGCACCGGCGATCCAGAATGCGTTCGCCGAGGCGGACACGGCAGCCGCATCCGCGGTCACCGCACTCCTCGACGAGCAGGTGCGGCGGATCTCGACGCGCTCCGGCGCCGACGCCGACGCGGTCGTCGCGATGTTCGACCGGTCGGTCTCGAGTCTGCGCACGGCCTCCTCCGGCATCCGCTCCGACGGTGCGGCGACGGTGGACGCCGGGCACCGGGCTCTCCGCACCGCGGAGGCCCGGATCGGCGGGGCCGTCTCCGAGCGGACGCGCGCCTCCCTGGCCGGCATCGCGACGACGATCGACGCCTCGACCCGCGACACCGACGCGGCCGCCGCGCTCCTCGCAGCCGATCTGCACAAGGTGCTCCTGGACCTCGGCGACCGGACGGTCGGCGGCTCCGGCCTGCTCGGATCGATGACCACGAGTGCCGCGAAGGTCGGCACCGCCGACGTGCAGCTCGCCCTCGCCTCGCAGAGCGCACGGGGCTACGCCGCGGTGCGGTCCGAGGACGTCTCGGGCATCCTGCTGGCGCAGGCCCAGGAGCGGGCCTCCCTCCGAGCCGGGGATGCGCTTCCCGCGTTCCACCTCGACCTGCCCGAGGGCACGCGGACCCGGACGGTCTACTCCTTCCGGATCGGGGACGAGCGATGACCCGCCCGGGCAGGCGCGCGGCGCAGCACCCCCGCACCGCTCGACGGACCACGATGCTGGTCGGCGGCGCCGTCGCCCTCCTCGGCGTCAGCGGTGCCTTCGTCTCCCTTCTGCCGCCGCAGTCGGCTCCGATGACGGAGGTCGCCGCTCTGCCTGTCGGCTTCTCGTGCGCCCGGGTGCCCGAGCAGCTGACGCTCGGGGTGGTGGTGTCGCTCAGCTCGGCTCCGGGCGAGGGCGCGGAATGGAAGGACGCGGCGAACGGCGCCGTCGTCGCCGCGCACCGGTCAGCGATGGGCGGCTGCGAGATCGGTCTCGTCGCCGTCGACGACCACGGGACGCCCGAGGGTGCCCGCGCCGCCGTCGAGGAGCTGACGGGGCAGGGCGTGTCCGGCCTCGTCCTCGCGACCGGTGGCGCGCACACCGCTGCGGCCGCAGACGCCGCTCGGGCCGCGGGGACAGCGGCCGTCCTCCCGTACGGAGGCGGCCCCGCCCTAGCAGGTGACGGCGTCTGGTCCCTCGGACCCGACATCGCCTCGGCCGACGCGGCACTCGTGGTGGAGGCCGGCGGAGGCGCCCGGGTACTCCTCGTCGACACCGGTGGAGGCACCCCGACCGGTCTCTCGCCCGCCGCGACGGTGACCGCCGATCCGGGCGCCACCGCGGACGTGATCATCACCGCCGCCCGCCCGCACCTCGAGGGCGAGCTGGCGGTCGAGCGCGTCGTCGTGTCCGGCCCCGCCGCGGCGCAGGCGACGGCGGTCGCCGCTCTGCAGGCGGCGGGGGCGTCCGTCCCGATCCTGCTCACGCCCGACGCGCTGAGCCCCGCCTTCGCTCCCGCCCTGGCCGCGGCCGGAGGCACCCTCTCGGGAGATCTGACGACGATCGGCACGGATTCCGGCGACGCGGTCGCCCTCCGCGGCGACGAGCGCGGACGCGCGGCCTCCGCGTTCCTGGGGGCCGTACGGATGACCGCCGACGATGCCGCGCGGACGACCCTCCTCGGCGACCGCGCGTTCCGCGATCTCGCCGCGGTCGCGGACGCCCCCAGCCACGACGCCGTCGTGGCGCTCGTGCGAGCCGCGGCCGTCGCAGGCAGCAGGGCACCCTCGGCGGTCGCCGCCGCACTCCGGGGATGCACGATCGGAGCGGCGGACGGGCTCGCCGGTCCGCCGCTCGACTTCGGCGCCGCGCACGCTCTGGACGCCCCGGCACTCCCCCTCCACTCCTCGCCGCAGCGCCTCGGCCTGCGGCCCGCCGACCCGCCGCTGCTCTGGTTCGCCGGACAGCCCCGACCGTGAGCCCCCGGTGCGACTCCTCCTCGACCTCGACGGCACCCGCTCCGACATCGACCTCGGCCGTCACCGCGACTCCGCGACACTCGGCGAGCTGATCGCCACCGCAACCGGGCACCGCCTCCCGCCCGGGACGGCCCTCGCCGTCGACACCGCCCTGCACCCTGTGGAGACCCGGCTGGCCGATCTGCTGCTGCTCGAGGGAACGCGGATCGCCCGCTCCCCCCTGCCCCGACCTGCCGCGGCCCGCGGGTGGACGGCCGTGCTGTCGGGCGGTCTCGGCGCGGGAGCCGTGGTCGAGATCCCGCGGGGCCGTGCGCTGACCGTGGGCCGCTCCCCGCACGCCGACGTCGTCCTCGACACGGCGAGCGCCTCCTGGGAGCACTTCTCGGTGACCCGCGAGGGCAACGGCCTGCGGGTGCGCGACGCCGACAGCACCAACGGCACCCTGGTCGACGGCGTCTCCGCGACCGGGGACGGGGTCCTCGTCTCCGACGCCGCGGTCGTGATCGCCGGTGGGGCGGCCCTCCTGCTGCGCCCCGCGCCTCCCGAGCTCCTCGCGCCCGAGCCGGGGAGCACGGACAACGTCACCGCGACGGCGACCGTGCCCTTCAACCGGCCGCCGCGACCGGGACGTCCGGCGGCCGGCGAGGCGGTCGTCCCGCCGGCCCGCCTCGAGATCGCCTCCGCCACGACCTTCAGCGTGATCACCGTCGCCGCGCCGCTCGTCCTCGCCTTCGCGATGGTCCTCATCATGGGCGATGCGCGCTACGCCCTCTTCGCCGCGCTCAGCCCCGTGGCCGGGGTGGGCATGTGGTTCGAGCAGCGGCACCGGCACGCCCGAGCGACCCGGTCCGAGGAGCAGCGCTACGGCGAGGCGCTGCAGACGCTCCGCGACGACATCGCCCGTTCCGCGCGTGTCGAACGGGCCCGCCTCGAGGAGGACGCGCCCGACCCGGCGACGACGATCCGCCGGGCGGCGCTGCCCGCCACGTCGCTGTGGCAGCGGCGCGCGACCTCCGCCGATGTGCTCCGCCTGCACATCGGCGTCGGCGACGTCCCGTGGTCTCCCCCGCTCGATCAGCGCGGAGTGCCGCGGCTCGAGGAGGAGGTGCGCGCGATCCTCGCGGTGAGCGTCGTCCCGAGCGCGCCCGTGTCCATCGATCTCGCGGACTCGGGCGTCGTCGGGATCGTCGGCGACCGCGAGGGCGGCCTCGCTCTGGCGAGGAGCCTGCTCTGCCAGGCGGCGGTCCACTGCGGTCCGGCCGACCTGGCGATAGGGGTGTTCTGCGACCGGCGACGCGACTCCGACTGGAGCTGGGCCTCCTGGCTCCCCCACACGCGTCTGCCCGGGGGCGGACGCCGCCTCTCCGACCGGCGCGACCGCAGCTCCGAGCTCCTCCGCGCCCTCCGCGACGAGGACTCGCCGCGCGTGCTCCTGGTGCTCGACTCCGACGTGCTGACCGAGGGACGCGCCGCTCCGGCGCGCGAACTCCTCGGACTCGGCCGCGGCGAGCGCGAGGCGGCGACCCGGATCTCCGGCCTCGTCCTCGCGGCGTCGGAGGAGCAGCTCCCCGCCTCCTGCACGGTCGTCGTCCGGGTCGGAGCGGACGCCTCGGCGGTCCTCTCCCGGCCCGACGAGCGGATCACCGTCGAGGACGTGGTGCTCGCCGGTCTCGCCTCCTCCACGGCCGTGCGCTGTGCGCGCGACCTGGCGCGCTTCGAGGACCCGGAGCTCGTCACCGCGGGGGCGGCCCTCTCCGCGCTCGTGCGGCTGCCGCCGCTCCTGGGCGCCGATCGTCCGACCGCCGCGGACGTCCGGGGGTGGTGGTCGAGCGCCCGGGGCGTGCGCGCGCCCGTCGGCTCGTCCGAGCACGGTCCGCTCGTGCTCGATCTCGTCGCCGACGGCCCGCACGGCCTGGTCGGCGGCACCACGGGCTCGGGCAAGAGCGAGTTCCTGCGCTCCTTCGTGGCCGGCCTCGCGGCCTGGAACGATCCGACGCGCCTCACCTTCGTGCTCATCGACTTCAAGGGAGGTGCAGCGTTCGCGTCCTGCGAGCGGCTCCCGCACACGATCGGCACCATCAGCAACCTCGACGCCCAGCTCGCCGACCGCGCGCTGCGCTCGCTCCAGGCCGAGATGCGGCGTCGTCAGCGGCTCTTCGCCGCCGCCGGCGAGGGTGTCGACGACCTCGACGCGTACTGGGCCACCTCGCCGCCGGAGCCGATGCCGCGGCTCCTGCTCGTCGTCGACGAGTTCGCCGTTCTCGCGAAGGAGCATCCCGACGTCCTGACGTCCCTCGTGAGCGTCGCCGCGGTCGGCAGGACGCTCGGCGTGCACATGATCCTCGCCACCCAGCGTCCTGCCGGAGTGGTGAACGACGACATCCTCGCCAACACCAACCTCCGCGTCGCCCTCCGGGTGCAGAGCCGGGACGACTCCGCCGACGTGATCGGAGTCGCGAGCGCGGCCGGGATCTCCCGCTCCCAGACCGGCCGAGCGTACGTGAAGCGGGGCCAGAACGACATCTCGCCCGTCCAGACGGCGCTGGTCACCGGTCGCGCGGAGGCGTCGGCCGTCGAGGCGATCGAGGTCCGCCCGGTCGGACCCACGGGCGTCCCCGGCGAGGGCCCCTCCCCGGTCGCCGCCGACGAGACGGCCCCGACCGATCTCGACCTCCTGATCGACGCGGTGGTCGAGGCGGACGCCGCTTCGGGCTTCGGCCCTCCCCGCCCGATCTGGCCGGAGCCGCTCGAGGACACCATGGCCCTCAGCGGGTTCGGTGCGGAGGAGTCCGACCTCGGTCGCGTCGTCGGCGACGTCCTGCACGTCGCACTCTCGGACGACCCCGACCGGCAGCGCCGGACGCCGACCGGCTGGGATCTGGGCGAGGGGAACCTGCTCCTCATCGGCATCCCCGGCAGCGGCACCAGCACGGCGCTCGCGTCGATCGCACTGACGGCCGCCCGCCACTTCCCCCCGGACGAACTCGACCTCTACGTCCTCGATGCCGGTTCCCGCGACTCCGCCCCGCTCGCGCGACTCCCGCACACCGTCTCCTACGTCGGCGCAGGTGGCGGATCCCACGAGAAGCAGACCCGGTTCCTCCGTCACCTGCGCGACGAGGTGCGCCGGCGCCGAGCATCGCCCGGGGGCCACCGTCGTGCGCTGGTGCTCGTCGACGGTCTCGCCACTCTGAAGGACGAGTTCCAGGACTGGGAGGGCCTGGCTCTGATGGAGGCGTTCACCCGCGCCTACGCCGACGGACCGGAGCTCGGCCTGCACTTCGCGGTGACGAGCACCCGGGCGAGGGCGATCCCCTCGGTGATGGAGGAGGTCACGACGCAGAAGTGGCTGTTCCGCCTCGCCGACCCGCAGGACTACGCCGCCGCCGGGATGAAGCCGGTGCAGGCGCCGGCAGCGGTGCCGGGGCGCTGCGTTCTCACCTCGTCGCTCCTGCAGACGCAGGTCGCGACTCCGAGGGCCGGTCTCGACGACGCGATCGCCGAGCTCGCGGCCGCCTGGCCGGATGCGCGCGGCAGGACGAGCACGGTCGGCACGCTTCCCGACAGGGTCGCCGTGAGCGCGCTCGGGATCGAGGCCCGCTTCGATCGCGAGCCGTGGCTGCTCCCGATCGGCCTCGGCGAGTCGGACCTCGCCCCGCTGGCGTTCCAGGTCTTCGAGGGCGAGCACGTCGTCATCGCCGGACCCGCCCGATCGGGCAAGTCGACCGTGCTGCTCGCCCTGGCCGAGGCGGCGCGGGCCGCCGGCTCGGTCGCCGTCTGGGGAGTGTGCGATCGACGCTCCCCGCTGAGGGGCGCCGACCTCGACCGACTCGCCGTGGGCGCGGAGGAGCTCCGCACCCTCCTCGCGTCGCTCTCAACGGAGGAGGGCCCCGTGCTGCTCCTCCTCGACGACGCCGAGCGCTGGGACGACACCGACCAGGCGCTGATGAGGCTGGTCTCGTCGGGTCGCCCGGGACTCTGCGTCGTGCTGGCCGGCCGGTCGAGCGAGCTCCGCAGCCATTTCGGGAACTGGACGAAGAAGGCGGCGGCCTCCCGCTGCGTGCTGCTGCTCCAGCCCGACGTCGACAACGACGGCACTCTCCTCGGCGCGCAGATCCCGCGGCGCTTCCCCGTCCCGCCCACGATGGGCCGTGGCTTCGTCAGCCTCGACGGCGAGATCCACTTCGTGCAGTCGGTCTCGCCGACGCCGGCGGACGGCGGCTGATCAGCCCTCGGGCGGGTGATCGCGCCTCCGCCACCGAGTCGATCGGCGCGTCCTCCTCGAGAGCGCTCCGACGACCCCGAGACGCACCGATGGAGGAGCGCGGAGGAAGGAGCGCGGAGACGACGAGCACGTCCCGCCCCCGCTCGCCGGAGCACGCAGGGGCGGGACGGCCGGTCAGCTCCCTCCGCCGGCGGCGAAGATGTTCTGCGAGATCGTCGCCAGCTGGCTGCGCAGCTCCTCGAGCTCCTGCTTGGCCTTCTCGAGGGCCGACTTCGTCTCCGGCCAGGTCGACGAGCGGAACTGCGAGGCCAGCGGACCGTCCCAGACGTTCGGATCGGACAGTGTCCGCCCCTGTGCGTCGAGCCGGCTGATCTGATCGGCGAGGCCGCCGTTGACGATCGACTGGATCTGCTGGATCGCGGACTTCGCCTCGTCGGTCGAGAGAACACGTGACATGGATCACACCTTTCTACCCCTGCGGACGGGACCGTCCCGACCGCTCCCCACTCCACCAACGTTTCATGAGGATGTCTCGTCATGGTAGAAGGCAAGACAGCACAGACGGCTCGCGTGGCGTCGACGGCTCGACACTGGCGCGGGAGGTCGACTCACTCGCGAGTGGTGATCGCGAAGGGACTGCTCGAGAGGTCCGAGAACGCGCCCACTCGGGCGCGCAGCTCGCAGGACGGAGTCACCGTGAGGGCGGTCACCGTCAGCCCGTCGGACGACACGGCGACCGCGCCGCCGCAGCCGTCGCTGAAGCGAACGCCCTCCACTCCGCCCGCGATCGCCTCGAGCATGCTGCTCGCCGGCGCGGACGACGGCGTCGCCAGCAGGGGATTCACGGGGTCGGCCCCGCTCGGCCAGACCGGCACCAGCGTCACCGGCAGCGGGGTCCGGCCGACCGTCCGCGCGGGAGTCTCGATCCGCACATCCCGCAGCCGCTGCACGGGATACGCCGTCCCGGTGACCGCAGGGTCGGCCACCGCCTGTGCCGTCGCTGATGCGGCCGCCGCGAGCCACCCGTCCAGGGCGCTCTGCTCGGCCACCGCGATCGGCACGGTCGCCGTGACGTCGACGATCCCCTGCGCCGGGACGTGCAGGTCCGTCAGGCTCCAACCGCAGCCGACCCCGACTCCGGTGACGCTCGGCCGGTTGCGCACCGCCGTCACTCCGGACCAGCTGGCCGCGGGGCACGCCGCCGCGGCGTCCGGGCCCGGCAGCACCTCGAGGAAGGACCCCGAGAGGGGCGCGCTCTGGGCGGAGTAGGAGATCTCGACGACCACGGCCCGTCGCTCCGCGTCCCAGGTGGCCGATCGCGTCACTCCGAGACCCGTCGGCAGCGGCCGGTCCTGCTGCCGGGCCGACAGCTCGGCATCCGGCGCCGAGGCCGGTGCTCCGCCGCCGCGCGGCTGGACGGCGAGGAGCACCGCCCCGATGAGCAGGACGCCGGCGCCGACGGCGGCGAGGATCATTCGCAGACGTCCGCCGCGCCCCCGCCGAGCAGGAGCCTGGAACGGCCGTTCCACCAGGCGCAGCTCGCGGCGCGGCACCGGGCGGAGCACGGTCGCCTGCGACGACGGGCCGAGCTCGGGAGCGGGCCCCTCCTCCACCGGCTCCGACGACATCTCCACCGCCATCCCGCGGAGGACCGTGCCCGGGCGCTCGGCCTCCTCGAACTCCGCCGCGCCCGCCGCGAGCGGCAGCGCCGGCAGCCCGGCCAGCGCCGGGGAGAGGCGTCGCAGGATCCCCGCCGCCTCCGCAGCCGTCGGCCGCGACGCCGGATCCTTCGCGAGCATCCGGTCCAGGAGCGACGCGAGCCGCGGCGGCAGCTCCAGCGGCGGCGGGAGCATCGCGACGTGCCGGTAGGCGACCGCGACGTCGGCGCCGGGGCCCGCGAACGGGGTCCGGCCGCACAGCAGCTCGTAGAGCAGGATCCCCGTCGAGTAGACGTCGCTCGGCGGGCCGGCCGCTCCGGTGGCGAGCATCTCGGGCGAGAGGTACTCCGGCGTCCCGATGACGCCCGTCGTCGCGCGCGGCCCCTCGGCGACCACGTGAGCGATGCCGAAGTCGGAGACGCGGACGGCGGAGCCCGCATCCTCCGCACCCTCCGCGAGCAGGACGTTGTCGGGCTTCACGTCCCTGTGGACCGTGCCGATCGCGTGCGCGGCGGCGAGAGCGTCGAGGATCGAGGCCGCCACCGGCAGCGCATCGACCGCCGGGAGGGTGCCCTCGTCCCGCAGCAGCTCCCGCAGCGATCCGCCGCCGACGAGCTCCATCACGATCCCGAGCGTCTCCCCCTCCACGACGAGGTCGAGCACCTCCACGACGTGCGGGTGTCGCAGACGGGTGAGCACCGACCTCTCACGGACGAACCGCTCGACCAGGCCCGCGTCGTGCACGTGCTCACCGCGGAGGAGCTTCGCCGCGCGGTCCGGCCCCTGCGCGTCGGCGACGCGCCACACCTCGCCCGCGGCACCCGAGCCGATCCGCTCGAGCAGGCGGTAGCGCGCCCCCAACGGATCCCCGGCACTCCTCGCCATGCCGCCTCCCGATCCGAGCCTCCGTCATCTTCGAGAGGAAACATAGCGGAGACCGCTCGGGCGGATCAGCGGTGGCGCATCGGCCTGATCAGAACCCCTCGTTGGCGCGCGGTGCGTAGTCGGCGCCCAGCGCCTCCAGCTCGTCGGCGGTCAGCTCCACGTCCAGCGACGCGACCGCGTCGTCGAGGTGGTGGAGCTTCGTGGCTCCGACGATCGGAGCGGTGACCGCCTCCTGCTGCCGGACCCAGGCGAGCGCCACCTGCGCACGGGGCACGCCGCGCTGCTCGGCGATGCGTGCGACGGTCGCGACGGTCCGCCGGTCGGCCTCCTCCTGCTGGCGGTAGAGGGTGCCGCCGAAGACGTCGGTCTCGGTGCGCGCCGTGGTCTCGTCCCAGTCGCGGGTGAGCCGGCCCCGGGCGAGCGGCGACCACGGGATCACGCCGACTCCCTGGTCGACGCAGAAGGGGTGCAGCTCGCGCTCGTCCTCGCGCTGGATCAGGTTGTACTGGTCCTGCATCGAGACGAACCGCGTCCAGCCGCCCAGATCCGCGGTGTACTGGGCCTTCGCGAACTGCCACGCCCACATGCTCGACGCGCCGATGTAGCGCGCCCTGCCCGAGCGGACGACGTCGTGGAGCGTCTCCATCGTCTCCTCGATCGGCGTCTCGGGGTCCCATCGGTGGATCTGGTAGAGGTCGACGTAGTCCGTGCCGAGACGCCGGAGGCTGTCGTCGATCGCGCTGAGGATGTGCCGCCGCGAGAGGCCGCCGCCGTTGGGGCCGGAGCGCATCCGCCCGTGGACCTTCGTGGCGATCACGACCTCCTCGCGGACCGCGAAGTCCGCGAGCGCCCGGCCGACGAACTCCTCGCTCGTGCCGTCGGAGTAGACGTCCGCCGTGTCGAACGTGGTGATCCCCAGGTCCAGCGCCCGCCGGAGGAAGGTCCGCGACTCCTCCTCGCCCATGCTCCAGCCGTGGGCCCCGCGGTCGGGAGCGCCGAAGCTCATGCAGCCGAGGACGATCGAGGAGATCTGCAGGCCGCTGGAGCCGAGTCGGGTGGAGTCCATGCGCGTCGCTTCCGTGTCGAGGAGGGGGTCCCTCCAGCGTCGCACCCGCGAGCGGCGGCGCGCCAGCCGTCCGGCTATACGGCCGGATCGCGACGAGTGGCGGCGACCACGCTCGGGAGGAACAGCGCGACGACGGCCACCACGGCCGGCGCCAGCAGCGCCCAGCCGATGTCGGGCACGGCGTACTGGCCCTGGAAGGCGCCGAGCGCCACGGCCATCATCACCAGCTGGATCGTCAGCGCCGACGCGCGCATCCAGCCGCGCCGTCGCACGGCGCCGAGCGTCGTCGCGGCGGCCCAGCACACGGCGATCAGCGCGAGGACGACGATGGCGATCCCTCCGCCGACCGTGTCGGCCCGGGTCGTCAGCAGCTCGAGCACGAGCCACGCCGCGACCCCGGCGACGGCGAGCGTCTCGAGGGCCAGGACCGCGATCAGCACCATCAGACCGAGCGGCCGGGAGGCGGTCGGGCGGGGTCCGCGGGACCCGTTCGCGTCAGCGGTCACAGGCACATCCCATCCAGGACTCTTGATTCGGGCTCATCCCCGTGACAGGCTAGTCCAGTTCGTTTCACCGCTCACAGGGTCGTGGGTTTCCGCCGATGTGAACATCCGATCCCGCCGCGCCGTCAGGCACGGGGGCGAGCCGGATGACCAGCACTGGAGCCGGGTGGCCGACGCAGTGCTCGCGCATCGCGTCGAGTGCACCGGCAAGAACCGAGCGTTCTCCCGTCCACCACCCCGATCCACCCCGCGCTCCAGCACGGGGCCTCGTGGCGTGCGCCGGTGAGGGCGCGGAGGTCGAGTACTGGTCGGGATCGTCGGCGTGGATCGATCATCCCACCCGAACACTGCGTGGTTCCTCCACGCACGCCTTCACACAAGGAGCACCCGCATGGACTGGCGCGACAAGGCCGCTTGCCTCACCGCAGACCCCGAGCTTTTCTTCCCGGTCGGCAACACCGGCCCGGCCGTGGACCAGATCGAGAAGGCGAAGTCGGTGTGCGCACGCTGCACCGTCACCGAGGTCTGCCTCCAGTACGCCCTCGAGACCGGCCAGGACTCGGGCGTGTGGGGCGGCCTCAGCGAGGACGAGCGTCGCGCCCTGAAGCGCCGCGCCGCCCGCGCACGCCGCGCCTCCTAGGCGCACGAGCCGCTCGGCGGCACGAACGACCCCGACCCCCGTCGCCTCTCGGCAGCGGGGGTCGCGTCGTCTCCGGCTTCAGGAGCGGGCGCGCTCCAGCCACCGCAGCGGCACCTCGATGGTGACCTCGGTGCCGCGCCCGACCAGCGTGTGCCAGTCGATGGTGCCGCCGAGCTCGCCCTGGATGAGCGTGCGCACGATCTGCGTGCCCAGGCCCGATCCGACCTTGCCCTCCGGCAGCCCGACGCCCGTGTCGCGCACCTTCACCGTGAGCTCGTCGTCGCTGCGCGAGGCGACGATCTCCACGTCGCCCTCCCGTCCGGCCAGGCCGTGCTCGACGGCGTTGGTGACCAGCTCGGTCAGGGCGAGGGCGAGCGGAGTCGCGTACTCGCTGGGCAGGTTGCCGAAGCTCCCCGTCAGCTTCGGGTGCACCGTGGTGTTGTGGGTCGAGGCGACCTCGGCGATCAGCAGCAGCACCCGGTCGAAGACCGCGTCGAAGTCGACGTTCTGGTTCAGCCCCTCCGAGAGCGTGTCGTGCACGACCGCGATGGCGGCGACGCGGCGCATCGCCTGCGTGAGCGCCTCCCGGGCGAGGTCGGAGTGGGTGCGCCTGGCCTGGATCCGCAGCAGCGAGGCCACGGTCTGCAGGTTGTTCTTCACGCGGTGGTGGATCTCGCGGATCGTCGCGTCCTTGGTGATGAGCTCCCGCTCCTGGTGGCGCAGCTCCGTCACGTCGCGGCACAGGACGACGGCGCCGACCCGCTCGCCGCGGTCGCGGATCGGGATCGCGCGCAGCGACACCGTCACTCCGCGGGCCTCGATGTCGGTGCGCCACGGCGCCCGGCCGGTCACGACGAGCGGGAGCGACTCGTCGATGACGACCTTCCCCGCGATCAGCTTCGTCGTGACCTCGGCGAGCGACTCCCCCTCGAGCTCGTCGGCGAAGCCGATGCGGTTGAACGCCGAGAGGGCGTTGGGGCTCGCGAACGTGGTGACGCCGTCGACGTCCAGGCGGATCAGGCCGTCGGACGCGCGCGGCGCCCCGCGGCGAGGACCGGTCGGCGCGCCCAGATCGGGGAAGTCGCCCGAGGCGATCATCGAGAAGAGGTCGTTCGCGCAGTCGTTGAACGTCAGCTCCTGCCGGCTCGGCGTGCGCGTCTCGCTGAGGTTGGTGTGGCGCGTGACGACCGCGATGGGGCGGTCCGTCGTGCCGCCGTCGGAGGCCCCCAGGCGGCGCAGGACGGGCACCGCGCGCACGCGGGTGGGCGTCTCCTCGAACCAGTCCGGGGCGGAGGTGTCGACGATCCGCGCGGTCTCGAACGCCTCGACGACCTGGGCGCGCCACTCCGACTTGATCCTCTGCCCGACGAAGTCGCGGTAGAAGAGCGTCGCCGCGCTGCTGGGGCGCGCGTGGGCGACGGCGACGAAGCTGTCGTCGGCCGTGGGCACCCAGAGCACGATGTCGGCGAAGGCCAGGTCGGCGAGCAGCTGCAGGTCGCCGACGAGCAGGTGCAGCCATTCGACGTCCGCTTCGTCGGATCGGCCGTGGGAGAGGACGAGGTCACTGAGGGTCGACACCCGACAAGCCTAGGGCGCGGCCGGGCGGTGCACGCCGGGCTCGCTGTCCACAGCTCGGGACGGCCGACGATTATCCACAGTCTGCGCCTCTGCACTCCATGAGCATCCCTCGACTGCTTCGATGAGGTCGTCCTCGCGTGCCGACCCAGCGCGCCCCGCCCGTCGAGCAGAGAGGTGACCCGGACCCGTGAACAGCTCGTCCTGCCCCAGGAGATCGCCGCATGAGCCTTCCCCTCCACGCCTTCGACTACCGCACCCTCCCCCTCGACCCCGAGGCGGCCGTGGAGCGGCTCACCCTCGCGGAGTTCTTCGCCCCGCAGCCTGCGACCCGCGCGGAGCTGCCCGACCCGGAGCCCCTGCTCGCCCGGCTCACGCACCTCGTGATCGAGATCCTGGAGGGCTCGCGCGAGATCGACCAGATCGCGCGGTGGCTGAGCGACGAGGTCTACCACCACCTGCAGAAGCGGGTCGTGCTCGCGGCCCGCGCCCGCAGCCTGCGGAAGCGGACGGCGCAGCGCGTCCCGTTCACGGTCGGACGGGTGATCGTCACGGAGCCGCGGGACGGCGTCGTCGAGGGAGTGGTCCTGGTGCATCACCGCGCACGGAGCCGGGCCGTCGCGATCCGGCTCGAGGGTACGGACGCCCGCTGGCGGGCCACCGCGATCAACGTGCTGTGAGGAGCGGGTCAGCGCTCCCGGGCGGCCGCACCGGCCGGGAGCACGATCTCCACTCCCCTGTCGCGCAGGGCCTCCTCGAGCTCCGGGGGCGGCGGTGACGAGATGATCCGCGCGATCGAGCTCCGCGACCTCCTCGGGGACGGCTTCACCGCCGCCGACTACGACCACATCGGCGGACTCCCTCCCCAGCCCGGCTCGCAAGCGGTGTGCGCAGCGGTGGAGTCGGCGCTCGAGGCCTGCTGCGTCCCCGGGCTCGTCCTCGAGACGGACCGGCCGACGACGATCGGCCTCGGCGACACCTTCGCCGGCGGCTTCGTCTCGGCTCTCGCGCGCGGCGAGTCCTGACGGCGGGCGAGGCCGGGCTCCGAGCCTCCGCAGGAACGCCGACGGCCCCGGACACCCGCTGCTGCGGGACCGGGGCCGAGGGCGTCGTCCGGGGAGGACTCAGCGGCGCTTGGACTGCGCGCGTCGCTCCTCGCGGTTGGCGGGGGCGTCCGAGCCGCCCGGCTTCTGGCCGAAGGCGCCGGTCGTCGGAGTCTCCTCCGCCTCGCCCTCGGGGAGCGCCTTGCGGGCCTCCTCGGCGCGGGCCTTCGCGGTGGCCGCCTGCTGCACCTGTCCGCGCTGGTCGCGGACCTCGACGCCGCCGGTGTCGCTCGGGGCCGAGTAGCTGAGCTTCTCGGCCGGAGCGACCGGCTGAGCGAGGCCCTTGGCCGCGACTCCGGCGACCTCGCCCTGCTTCTGGGTCACCTCGACCTCGAGGTTGAAGAGGAAGCCGACGGTCTCCTCGCGGATCTGCCCCATCATCTGCTGGAACAGGGCGAAGCCCTCGCGCTGGTACTCGACCAGCGGATCGCGCTGGGCCATCGCGCGCAGGCCGATGCCGTCCTTGAGGTAGTCCATCTCGTAGAGGTGGTCGCGCCAGCGGCGGTCGATCACCGAGAGCACGACGCGGCGCTCGAGCTCGCGCATGGCGGGAGAGCCCAGCTGCTCCTCGCGGTGCTGGTAGGCGAGCTGCGCGTCCGAGAGGATCTCGCGGCGCATGAACTCCTTGTTGATGCGGCCGCGGCTGCCCGCCTCCTGCACCACCTCGTCGATGGTGAGGCTGATCGGGTACAGCGTCTTCAGCTCGGTCCAGAGGGCGTCGAAGTCCCAGTCGTCGCCGTTGCCGTCGCCGGTGTGCACCTCGAGGATCTCGTCGATCACGTCGACGAGGAACTTCTGGGTGCGCTCGTGCAGGTCGTCGCCCTCGAGGATGTGGCGGCGGTCCGAGTAGATCGCCTCGCGCTGGCGGTTGAGGACGTCGTCGTACTTGAGGACGTTCTTGCGGATCTCGGCGTTGCGGGCCTCGACCTGCGACTGGGCGCTGCGGATGGCGCGCGAGACGACCTTCGACTCGATGGCGATGTCGTCCGGGACGTTGCCGCGGCCCATGAGCGCCTCGGCGGCGCCGGAGTTGAACAGGCGCATGAGGTCGTCGGTGAGCGAGAGGTAGAAGCGGCTCTCCCCCGGGTCGCCCTGGCGCCCCGAGCGTCCGCGGAGCTGGTTGTCGATGCGGCGCGACTCGTGGCGCTCGGTGCCGAGCACGTAGAGGCCGCCGGCGGCCTGGACCTTCTCGGCCTCCTCGCCCACCTTCTCCTTGACGGCGGCGAAGACCTCGTCCCACGCGGCCTCGTACTCCTCCGGGGTCTCGGAGGGGTTCAGGCCCTTGGCCGTCATCTCGGAGACCGCGAGGAACTCGGCGTTGCCGCCGAGCATGATGTCGGTGCCTCGACCGGCCATGTTGGTCGCGACGGTGACGGCGCCGAGGCGGCCGGCCTGGGCGACGATGGCCGCCTCCCGCGCGTGGTTCTTGGCGTTCAGGACCTCGTGGCGCACGCCCTTCTTGGCGAGCAGGCGCGAGAGGTACTCGCTCTTCTCGACGCTGGTCGTGCCGACGAGGACCGGCTGCCCGGCCGCGTGGCGCTCCGCGATGTCCTCGACGACCTGGGCGAACTTGACCTGCTCGTTCTTGTAGACGAGGTCGGCGTTGTCGATCCGCTGCATCTTGCGGTTCGTCGGGATCGGGACGACGCCGAGCTTGTAGGTCGACATGAACTCGGCGGCCTCGGTCTCGGCCGTTCCGGTCATGCCGGAGAGCTTCGCGTAGAGGCGGAAGTAGTTCTGGAGCGTGACGGTCGCCAGGGTCTGGTTCTCGGCCTTGACCTGCACGCCCTCCTTCGCCTCGATGGCCTGGTGGATGCCCTCGTTGTAGCGGCGTCCGGCCAGGATGCGGCCGGTGTGCTCGTCGACGATCAGGACCTCGCCGTTCAGCACGACGTAGTCCTTGTCCTTCTTGAACAGCGCGCGCGCCTTGATGGCGTTGTTGAGGAACGAGATCAGCGGGGTGTTCGCCGACTCGTAGAGGTTGTCGATGCCGAGGTAGTCCTCGACCTTCTCGATGCCGGGCTCGAGGACGCCGACGGTGCGCTTCTTCTCGTCGACCTCGAAGTCCTCGCCCTCGTCGAGGCGCTTGGCGAGGTTGGCGAACTCCGCGAACCAGCGGTTCGCCTCGCCCGAGGCCGGCCCGGAGATGATCAGCGGGGTGCGGGCCTCGTCGATGAGGATCGAGTCGACCTCGTCGACGATGGCGTAGAAGTGGCCGCGCTGGACCATGTCCTGCGCCTGCCACGCCATGTTGTCGCGGAGGTAGTCGAAGCCGAACTCGTTGTTCGTGCCGTAGGTGATGTCGGCCGAGTACTGCTCGCGGCGCTGCTCCGGGGTCTGGCCCGAGAGGATCACTCCGGTCGTCATGCCGAGGGCGCGGAACACGCGCCCCATCAGCTCGGACTGGTACGACGCGAGGAAGTCGTTGACCGTGACGATGTGCACGCCGCGGCTGGCGATCGCGTTGAGGTAGGCCGGGAGGGTCGCGACGAGCGTCTTGCCCTCTCCGGTCTTCATCTCGGCGATGTTGCCCAGGTGCAGGGCGGCACCGCCCATGAGCTGCACGTCGAAGTGGCGGAGGCCGAGCGTCCGGCGCGAGGCCTCGCGGACGGCGGCGAACGCCTCCGGCAGCAGGTCGTCGAGGGACTCGCCGTTCGAGTAGCGCTCGCGCAGCTCGACGGTCTCGTTCTTCAGCTCCTCGTCGCTGAGGTGCGTGAAGTCCTCTTCGAGGGCGTTGACGGCCTTCGCGTAGTTCTCGAGGCGGCGGATGACCCGCCCCTCCCCGACGCGAAGGACCTTTTCGAGGACAGAGGCCACGGGGTACTCCAAAAAAGTAGAAGACAGGAGTCGCGCGCCGGAGCGCGGACCGCGACCAGCCTAGCCGGGGCGGGCGGCGAGCGGTCGGGACGACGCGTCCGCCCTGGGCGGACTCCCTGCCTGGGCACGGGGAGGGCCCCGGAGCGGATGCTCCGGGGCCCGGGGTCGGATCTCAGCCGGCGGCCTGCTCGGCGAGCTCGTCGGCCTCGTCGCCGAGGCCGATGACGCCGTAGTCCCAGCCCTTCCGGCGGTAGACCACGCTCGGGCGGTTCGTGTCGGAGTCGATGAAGAGGTAGAAGTCGTGTCCGACCAGCTCCATGTAGTCGACGGCGTCGTCGACGGTCATCGAGACGGAGGCGAAGACCTTCTTGCGGATGACGACGGGGCAGTACGGCTCCTCGACCTCGTCCTCCACCGGCTCCGGCGCCTCCTGCACGGGGATGACGCCCGTGCTCAGCTGCTCCAGCACCGCCGCGTCGGCCGGCTGGATGGCGACGACGCTGAAGTCGTCGGCGGCCGCGTCGCGGAGCGAGGTCGGCCGATGCTGGCCCCGATGGACCTTCTTCCGGTCCTTGGCGCGTCTCACCCGTTCGAGCAGCCGGCCGATGGCGACGTCGAACGCCGCGTACTTGTCGGCTCCGCTCGCCTCGGCCCGGACCACGGGCCCCTTGCCGATCAGCGTCAGCTCCACGCGGTCGCCGCCGGCCGAGCCCTTGCCCTCGGCGTGCCTGCTCGCCTTGATCTCGAGTGCGAGAGCACGATCGGCGAGGTGCGCCACCTTGTCCGACTTCTCCGTCGCGTACGCGCGGAAGCGATCGGTGATGTCGATGTTGCGTCCTGTGATGTCGATGTCCATGACAACCTCCCAGTCGAGTACGGCGTGCCGCCTTTCTCCGGGGCGGACCGTTCACGCCGTGCCCCCACCGTAGACCCCGGCCACCGGATCGTCACCGGGAGTTCGTCCGGATTCTGCTGCTACGTTCCCTCCTCGTTGCGCGGTGCCGGCCAGGGCCGCCGCGGCCCGGACCGTCCCGCCGGCCGCACGCACGGCGCGCCGGAGCTCGAGCAGGGTCGCGCCGGAGGTGACCACGTCGTCGACGAGGACCACCGGCGGCCACGACGAGAGCGGACGGCGGGCGCGGAACGCCCCGTCGAGGTTGCCGCGCCGCTCGATGCGGCCGAGCCCGACCTGGTCGCGGACCATCCGCGACCGCCGGAGAGGACGCGCCGCCCGCCCTCCCGCCGCGGCGACCAGCTGCGCGACGGGATCGGCGCCCCGCCGCACGCGGCCGAGCCAGGAGCCGGGCGGGACGACCAGGATCGCGGGGCTGCCTGCGAGCGCCGCACCCAGGGCGGGACGCAGCAGCGCGCCGAGCGGGGCGAGGCAGGCCGTGCGGCCCTCCTCCTTCAGCGCGACGACGAGGCGGCGCACCGTGCCCTCGTACGGGGCACCGGTGACGACGAGGAGCGGATCGTCCGGCGGCCCGACGACGCGGGTCAGCAGGCAGGCCGAGGCGGCCGCGTCGGCCGAGCAGTCCGGACAGGGCGCCCGGCTCGTCGGCTCTCCGCAGGCGGGGCACTCCAGCGGGAGGAGGACGGCGAGGGCGTCGAGCAGGTGATCGGAGAGCATGCCTCCACGTTCGCCGTCCGGGCCGCGGCGCGGGCGGTGGATCCGTCGGATCGGGACGATCCGCCTGCCCGACGCGCCTGGGGAGGAGCATCCGGAGCGCGCCGCCGTCGGAAGGGCTCGTCGCCGCCGACAGGACCGGTCAGGACCCCATGCCGGTCTGCGCCGCGAGCAGCCGGATGTCCGTCGCGGTCGTCTGCCAGGCCGAGCCCCGCTGCTGCCGGAGCTCCCCGCCCTCGGCGAGGATGCGGATCTGGGTCGAGGTGTTGCCCGCGGCGATCTGGACCGTGCCCGTCGTCGTGCCGAGCGCCGTGGCGCCTCCGCCGAGCAGGTTCATCGTGACGGCGTCCTCTCCCGTCGAGCCGCGGACGACCGACACCACATCGAGCTCGTCCGTCCAGGCCGCGGCGACCGCGGTCCCCAGAGTCGAGCGGAGGACGACCGGCTCGCCGACCGCCACCGGGTCGCCGTCCCGTGAGCGGGTGATGCCGGCCACCAGCACCGTCGCCTGCTGCCCGTCCTGGGCGAGCGCCAGCATCCGGGTGCCGTCGCGCGACACGGCGATCGAGGCGAGCGACTCGACCTCGCTCCAGGCCGTCGCGACCTGCATCGAGCGCGAGCCGTCCGCGGAGTACGCCACCAGCTGCCCGGGCGAGGCCGACGGCACGGACCACACGTACCCGAGCGGATCGATCGTCGGCGCGACGAGGCCCGACCGCGCGTCGAGGAGGACGTCGGCGCCGTCGGGCTCCACGAGGCTCACGCCCGCGGCGGTGAGCACGGCGGCCGACGCGTCCGAGTCGGCCCCGCGCTGCTCGCCGAGGACCGCGGCCCGCGGCTGCAGCGCCTCGATCCGATCCGAGATCCCGAGGCCGGCCAGCCCGGAGGAGCCGAGGAATCCGAAAGCGTCGTCGGTCAGCACGAGCGGCCGGGTGTCGACGCGGGGCGAGGTCGGCAGCCCGGTGACCTCGGAGGGGACGTCGATCGGGTTCTGCTCGACGGAGAGCGCGACTCCGGTGACGTTCGAGACGTTCGCGAGGCTCCGGTTCAGCTGCAGCGCCATCAGCCGCCACTGCGCCGGATCGGCCTCGAGAGCGGCCGGGTTCAGGTCCACCACGGCGCGCTGCGACTCGACCGGCACGGTCTCGGCCGCCAGGGTCGTGCCGGTCGGGAAGGCCGACACGACGGCGGCGGAGTCCCGCAGCCACGGCGTGGGGCCGCGCAGCAGCTCGGTGACGATCGTGGTGCTGGTGGAGCTGTCGGCGCGCGAGGCGAACCAGCGCAGGTCCGGCACGAGGTACTGGTATCCGGGGTCGAAGAAGTAGAGCGCGTGCGTCGAGAAGACCTGCTCGAAGGTGGTGCGGTCGATCACCACGCCGCTCGGCGGCGCGCTGATGCGCCACTCGCCGTTCTCCTGGACGAAGCCGTAGTCGAGGGTCAGGCCGGCCGTGGTGGCGACGTCGGTGTAGACGCCGGTCGCGTCGACCTCGGCGACGGGCGTGATCGTCAGCGAGAGCGTGGATCCCGACTGCGGCGAGGCGGAGCGCTGGCCCTCGTCGACCGTCACGTGCTCGCCCGGCGTCCAGTCGGCTCCGGTGGAGAGGAACTCGCGGGCGATCTTGTAGTTGTTCTGCGGGCTCGACGCGGCGTCGATGAAGCCGGTCAGGATGTCGCGCTGCGACGCACCGACGGCGGGTCCCGACGGGAGGAAGTCGTACTGGAGGTCCTGCGGCGCGGTGTCGGGCCGTCCGACTCCGACGTCGCCGTCCCGCGGGATGCCGGCGCACCCGGCCAGCCCGAGCGCGAGCAGCGCGGCGGCCGCGGCGGCGCGGAGGACGCCGCGCCTCACGGGAGCACCCCCGCGGCCCCGACCGGAGGAGCCTGCAGCGGAGGGAGGACGATCGGGCCGCTGTAGGCCTGCTCGCCCGCGTCGACCGGGGGCAGCGGGAGCGGCGAGGCCTCGATCCGCTCGCCGCGGTGCCGGGGCACGGTCAGGCGGAAGCAGGCGCCGCGATCGGGCACGGACCAGACCTGCAGCCAGCCGTGGTGCAGGGCGGTGTCCTCCTGCGCGATGGAGAGGCCGAGGCCGGTGCCGCCGAGCGTGCGGCGGCGGGACGGATCGGCGCGCCAGAAGCGGTCGAAGACGCGCACCACCTCCTCGCTGCTCATGCCGTGCCCGTAGTCGCGCACGGCGAGGGCGACCGCGCTGGCGTTGCTGTCGACGGTGACGACGACCTCGCGGCCGTCGCCGTGCTCGATCGCGTTGCCCAGCAGGTTGCGGACGATCCGGCGGATGCGGCGCGGATCGAGGTCGGCGTCGAAGTAGCCGCCCGGGGCGGAGAGAGTGAGCCGGGAGCCGTTCGCCTCCGCGATCCCCCGCATCGCCTCGATCTCGTCGCCGGCCAGCTTCACCAGGTTGACCGGCTCGAGCTCGAGCTCGGCCGACCCCGCGTCGTGGCGGGAGATCTCGAGCAGGTCGGCGAGGAGGCTCTCGAAGCGGTCGATCTGGCTGTGCAGCAGCTCGACCGTGCGCTCGGCGACCGGGGCGAAGTCCTCGCGCTGGTCGTAGAGCACGTCCCCGGCCAGCTTCATCGTCGTCAGCGGCGTCCGGAGCTCGTGCGAGACGTCCGAGACGAACCGCTGCTGGACCTGGCTGAGCGTCGCGAGC
The DNA here is from genome assembly GCF_002932915.1 of Rathayibacter sp. RFBD1. Classification (NCBI taxonomy): domain Bacteria; kingdom Bacillati; phylum Actinomycetota; class Actinomycetes; order Micrococcales; family Microbacteriaceae; genus Rathayibacter; species Rathayibacter sp. RFBD1. The sequence goes on along the minus strand of NZ_PSWQ01000020.1, from coordinate 63,856 downwards.
TCGCTGATCCGGTCCTGCAGGCTGTCGGCCATGCCGTTGAAGGACCGGGCGAGGGTCGCGATCACGTCCTGGCCCCGCTCCGGGATCCGCACGTCGAAGTCGCCGGCGGCGAGGCGCTGGCTCGTCTCGGCCGCGACCCGGACCGGGGCGACGACGATCCGCACGACGACCCAGCTGACCGCTCCGATCAGCAGGATGAGCAGGATCCCCGCCACGTTGAGCACCTGCTGCACGAACTGGAGCGTGCGCTCCGCGTCCGCGAGGGAGTAGCCGATGTACAGCTCGTAGCGCCCGGCCGAGCTCGGCAGCTCGAGGGTCGAGCCGACGAGGATGCCGGGCTGCTGCTGACCGGAGGCGTCGAGCGTCACCGACTGCCAGTACTGCCCGTCGGAGCCCGCCTGCACCCGCTCGCGCAGCGCGTCGCTGATCACGCCGTTCTGCAGCTCGCGGTTGTAGATGTCCTGGGGCGCCAGCGAGGACGCCTCCTGGTCGGGCGAGCGCACGACGGCGATCAGCGCGGAGGAGGAGGCGTCCCGGACGGCGGTGCGCACCGAGCTCATCACCTCCTCCATGTCCTGGCGGGTGGAGACGGTGGCGGCGTCGAGGTAGCCCTGCGCGGCCCGGGTCGCGCGCGACGTGTCGCCCGTGACCTGCGTCAGCCGCGACTGGAACAGGTTGTCGCTGATGCTGTACGAGAGGTAGACGCCGGTCGAGCCGATGGCGATGCCGCTGAGCAGGACCGTGATCGCGACCGCGCGGAACTGCAGCGACGTGCGCCACACCCCGAGCACGCGGCGGGGCCACCGGCGCACGTCGGGAGCGGCGAGGCGCGGCACGGTCAGCCCGGGAGGACGGCGCCGGCGCGGTAGCCGACGCCGCGCACGGTCATCACGATGCGGGGGTCGTCCGGGTCCTTCTCGACCTTGGCGCGCAGGCGCTGGACGTGCACGTTCACGAGGCGGGTGTCGGCCTTGTAGTGGTAGCCCCAGACCTGCTCGAGCAGCATCTCGCGGGTGAAGACCTGCTGGGGCTTGGAGGCGAGGGCGAGGAGGAGGTCGAACTCGAGCGGGGTCAGGCCGATGCGCGTCTCGCCGCGGCGGACCTCGTGGCCGGCGACGTCGAGGCTCAGGTCCCCGACCTGCAGCACCGCGTTCGCGGCGGCGGTGGCGGGACGCAGGCGCGTCCTGATGCGCGCGACGAGCTCCTTGGGGTCGAACGGCTTGACCATGTAGTCGTCGGCGCCGGACTCGAGGCCCTGCACGACGTCGGAGGTGTCGGACTTGGCCGTCAGCATGATGACGGGGACTCCGGACTCGGCGCGGATCGCGCGGCACACCTCGATCCCGTCGATCCCGGGCAGCATCAGGTCGAGCAGGACCAGGTCCGGCCGGGCCCGCCGGAAGGCCTCGAGGGCGCCGGAGCCGTCCGCGCAGAAGGAGACGTCGTACCCGTCGGCGCGCAGGACGATGCCGATCATCTCGGCCAGGGCGGCGTCGTCGTCGACCACCAGAATGCGCGCGCTCATCGGTCTGCTCTTCCTCGTCTCGGGTCGCGCCCGCCCACGGCGCGCACGGTGACCCGACCCAGGCTAACCGACGCACCTCCCCGCGGGCGGGGAGCGGGCTCTGCGGGCGAAGGGGGTCCGCTCGGGGGAGGACCCCGCCCGCACGCCTGTGACAGCATGGAGGGGATGACCGACGCAGCTCAGTGGCCCCCGCCCGCAGGGCGTCCGGACGACGCGGCCGTCCCGGCGCAGGACGGCGACCGGCGCAGGCCGCTGCCCGCTCCCGTCGCCCCGGCCTGGTCGCCCGCGCCGCCGAGCGCAGGTCCCGTACCACCCGCTCCCGCCGGGGGCTCCTGGTCGCCCGCCGGCGCCGGCCCCTGGTCGCCCGGACGCCCAGCGCCCGGCTGGACTCCCCCGCCCAAGCCCGGTCTCGTGCCGCTGCGCCCGCTCGGCTTCGGCACCCTGCTCGGCGCCCCGTTCCAGGTCCTCCGCCGCAGCCCCCGCACGACCCTGGGCGTCGCCCTGCTGGTGCAGGGCCTCGGGTCGGTGCTCGCCCTGGCGGTCTACGGCTTGATCGCGGTGCTCGCCGTCGGGCGCATCGCGCAGGCGGAGTCCGCCGACCGCGACGCCGTCGGCGCGGGCTCCCTCGCGGTCGTGGTCCTGGCCGCCCTCATCCCCCTCGCCGTCTCGCTCGCCAGCGGTGCCCTCGTGCAGGGCGTGGTCGTGATCGAGGTCACCCGCGGCGTCCTCGGCGAGCGGGCGACCTTCCGACAGCTGCTCGCCCGGCTGCGGGGCCGCTTCTGGGCGCTGATCGGCTGGACGGTCCTGCAGGGCGTCGGCTACCTCCTCCTGGTGCTCCTCGCCGTGGCGCTCGCCGTGCCACTGTTCGTCATCGGAGCGATGGACGGGACGTCGAGCGCGATCGTCGGCGGGATCCTGGTCCTCGTCGGCTCCGGCCTGGTCGCCCTCGCGCTGGGGGTCTGGCTGTCGACGAAGCTCGCCCTGGTTCCGAGCCTGATCGTCGTCGAGCGGCTGCCGCTGCGCCGTGCGGTGGCGCGCTCCTGGCGGCTGGTGGCGGGCGGCTTCTGGCGCACCTTCGGCGCGCTCGCGCTGATGACCGTGATCATCCAGGTCGCCGGCCAGATCGTGGCCACGCCGTTCAGCCTGCTCATCCCGATCGCCGGCGCCCTGATCGCCCCGACCGACCCGGACGCGCAGCTCGTCACCTCGCTCGTGGTGACGATCGCCTCCGTCGCCGTGGGCTTCGTGATCGGCGCCGTCGGCACCGTGCTCCAGTCGGCCGTGACGGGCCTCGTCTACCTCGACCGACGGATGCGCCGCGAGGGCTTCGACCTGGTGCTGATGCGCCACGTCGAGGAGCGCGCGGCGGGCCGCCCCTCCCCCGATCCCTTCCCCGTGCCGGAGCGCCCGTGATCCTCGCCGCGGCCCCTCTCGAGCCCGACGCGGAGCAGGCGCGCCGACTCCTCCTCGAGGAGCTCGCCGACCCGCGCTACCGGGCGGCCGAGCCGACCCTCTTCGACCGGGTGGTGCAGGCGGTGCGCGACTGGTTCGCCTCCCTCACGCTGCAGGGCGACGGCCCGCCGGTGCCGATCGCCGCCGTGATCGGCGTGCTGGTGCTGGTGGCGCTCGTGGTCGCCGCGCTCGTCATCGCGGGACGGCCCCGCGCCGGTCGCCGCAGCACCGTCACGGGAGCGGTGCTCGCCGACGACGACACCCGCTCGGCCGCGATCCTCCGCTCGCTCGCCGAGGCCGCGGCCGCCCGCGGGGACTGGGACGAGGCGCTCGTCGAGCGCTTCCGCGCCCTGGTGCGCTCCCTCGACGAGCGGACCGTCCTGCGGGTCTCGCCCGGCACGACCGCGCTCGGCCTGGCGTCGCGCGCCTCTGCGGCCTTCCCCTCCTCCGCCGCAGCGCTGCGCCGCACGGCCGACGACTTCGACCGCGTGCGCTACCTCGGGCAGCCCTGCGGCCCGGCCGAGTACGAGCGGGTCGCGGCTCTGGACCGCGAGCTCGCCGCGGCCTCGCCGGTCCTGGACGCCCTGGCGGCGCCCCGGTGAGCGCCGACACGGTCTCCAGCCCGACCCTCGGCGCGCTGCTGCGCCGCGGACGGGTGTGGGTGCTCCTGCTCGTGATCGTCGCGGTCGGCACTCTGCTGCTCACCGTCGCGACCGGGACCCGGGTGGCCGCCCCGGACCTCGACGTCGACAGCGCGACCCCGGACGGCGCCCGCGCGCTCGCCCAGGTGCTGCGCGATCAGGGCGTCGAGGTCGTCCGCGCCGACGACCTGGACTCCGCTCTCGCCGCCTCCTCCCCCGACGCGACACTGCTCGTCGACGACCCGGACGTGGCCCTCGACGAGGCCCAGTACCGCCGGCTCGCCCGCGCCTCGGCCTCGCTCGTCCTGGTGACCCCGGGAGGAGCCGCGCTCGACGCCCTGCTGCCGGACGTCCGCTTCGCCGGCTCCCCGGCCGGCGACGGCCCCTTCCGCGCCGAGTGCCCGCTCCCCGCGGCCGAGCGCGCCGGGACGCTCCCCGCCGGAGGGAGCACGTACCGGATCCTCGACGACGGCGACGCGGTCGGCTGCTTCCCCTCGGGCGACGACGGCTTCCTGCTCGTGAGCACCGGGTTCCCGCAGGGCGCCGAGGTCACCGCGATCGGCGACGCCGACCTCCTCCGCAACGGCACCATCGGCCAGGACGGCCGCGCCGCTCTCGCGCTCGGACTGCTCGGCGGTGAGGACCGGCTGGTCTGGTACCGCGCCGGAGCCGCCGACTCGGCGAGCACCACCCCTGCACCCGCCGACCTCGCGCCCGGCTGGGTGACCCCGGCTCTCCTGCTGCTGGTGGCCGTGTTCGTCGCCTCCGCCGTCTGGCGCGGCCGCCGGCTCGGCCCGCTCGCGGTCGAGCCGCTGCCGGTCGTCGTGCATGCGAGCGAGACGGCCCGCGGCCGCGCGCGGCTCTACGCGCGCGGAGCCCTGCGGCCCCGCGCCCTCGACGCACTGCGCATCGGCACCCTCCGGCGGACGGCCGCGCTCCTGGGACTCGCTCCGGCGACCGGGGTCGACGAGATCGTCGCCGTCGCCGCCGAGCGCCTCGGCCGCGATCAGGCCGCGCTGCGCCGTCTGCTCGTCGACGACCTGCCGGGCGACGACGCCGCCCTCGTCGCCGCCTCCGACGAGCTGCTCCGCTTCGAGAGCGCGCTCCGCGCCGCCCTCTCCCCGACGACCGCCCGACGACCGGAAGGCCCCTCCCGATGAGCGACACCACCCCCTCCGCCCGCGACGGAGCGCCGGTCTCCGACGACGACCTGCGCGCCGAGCTCGACCGGGTCCGCTCCGAGGTCGGCCGCGCGGTCGTCGGCCAGGACGGCGCCGTCTCCGGGCTCCTGATCGCCCTCCTCGCGGGCGGCCACGTCCTGCTCGAGGGCGTCCCCGGAGTCGCGAAGACGCTGCTCGTGCGCGCCCTGTCCGTCTCGCTCGGCCTCGACACCCGCCGGGTGCAGTTCACGCCGGACCTGATGCCCGGCGACATCACCGGCTCCCTCGTCTACGACGCCTCCACCTCCGGCTTCGCCTTCCGCGAGGGCCCGGTCTTCACGAACCTCCTGCTGGCGGACGAGATCAACCGCACGCCGCCGAAGACCCAGGCCGCGCTCCTCGAGGCGATGGAGGAGCGCCAGGTCAGCGTCGACGGGCGCACCCTGCCTCTGCCGGACCCGTTCCTCGTCGCCGCCACCCAGAACCCGGTCGAGTACGAGGGGACCTACGTGCTCCCGGAGGCCCAGCTGGACCGGTTCCTGCTCAAGCTCGTGCTCGACATCCCGCCGCGCGACGTCGAGGTGGAGGTGCTCTCGCGCCACGCCGCGGGCTTCGACCCGCGCGATCTCGACGCCGCGGGCGTGCGCCCCGTGCTCGACGCCGCTCGTCTGCGCGCCGCCCAGGCCTCGGCCCGGCGCGTCGGAGCCGGTCCCGACGTCCTCGGCTACATCGTCGACCTCGCCCGCGCCACCCGCGAGAGCCCGAGCGTCAAGCTCGGCACCAGCCCCCGCGGCTCGACCGCCCTGCTCGCGGCGTCCCGCGCCTGGGCCTGGCTCAACGGCTACGGCTCGATCACCCCCGACCACGTGCAGGCGATGGTCCTGCCCGTGCTGCGCCACCGCATCCAGCTGGAGCCGGAGGCGGAGCTCGAGGGCGTCCGCACCGAGGCCGTCCTGGGCGGGATCCTGCAGCAGGTCCGCGTCCCGGTCTGAGCCGTGCACCTCACCGGACGCAGCGTCCTCGTCCTCCTCGTCGGCCTGGTGCCGGTCGTCCTCCTGGGCGGCCGCCCCGAGGTCGCCTTCGCCGTGCTCGGCCTCTGGCTCCTGGCCTGGGCGGTCCTCGTCGGGATCGACGTCGCGGTCGCGGGCTCGCCCCGGGCCGTAGTGCTCGAGCGGCGGGTGCCGGACCGGGTGCGGCTCGGCGAGAGGGCCGAGGCGACCCTCCTGGTCACGAGCACCGGCCGCAGGAGGATCACGGGGGTCCTCCGCGACGCCTGGGAGCCCTCGGCCGGCGCCCTCGAGACCCGGTCGCCCCTGCGTCTGCCGCCGGGCGAGCGCCGCGCGGTGACCACGGTCCTGGAGCCGATCCGCCGCGGCGAGCGCCGGGCACTCCACGTCACCATCCGCTCCCGCGGGCCGCTCGGGATGGCCGGCCGCCAGGCGACGCGGGCCGCGCCGGCCGTCGTCCGGGTGCTGCCCGCCTTCCGCTCCCGCCGCCACCTGCCCTCGCGCCTGGCGCGGCTGCGTGAGCTGGAGGGGAAGACCAGCGTGATGATCCGCGGCCAGGGGACCGAGTTCGACAGCCTGCGCGAGTACGTCCGCGGCGACGACGTCCGCTCGCTCGACTGGCGGGCGACCGCGCGGCGCCGGGAGCCGGTCGTCCGCACCTGGCGCCCGGAGCGCGACCGGCGCGTGATCGTCGTGCTCGACACGGGCCGCACGTCCGCCGCACGGATCGAGGACGAGCCGCGCCTGGACACGGCGATCGAGGCGTCGCTCCTCCTGGCGGCCCTCGCGGCCTCGGCCGGCGACCGGGTCGACGTGCTCGCGTTCGACCGCACCCGGCGAGCCCGCGTGCACGGCGCCACCGGCACGGAGGTGCTGACCCGCGTCGTGGACGCCCTCGCCCCCGTGCAGCCCCAGCTCATCGAGACCGACTGGGCGGCGGTGCCCGCGCAGGTGCGCACCCTGGCCTCCCAGCGCTCGCTGGTGGTGCTCCTCACCGCGCTCGACTCGGTCGGCTCGGCGGAGGGGCTCCTCGCGGTGCTCCCGCAGCTCACCCGCGTGCACACGGTCGTGGTCGCCTGCGCGCTCGACCCCGAGCTGCAGCGGATGGCGGAGGACCGGAGCGACCGGGCCGCGGTCTACTCCGCCGCCGCCGCGGAGCGCTCGCTCGCGGACGTCGACCGGCTCTCGGCCGCCGTCCGCCGTCTCGGCGGGGACGTCGTGCTCGGCAGCCCCTCCGCGCTCCCGCCGGCGCTCGCGGACCGCTACCTCGCGCTCAAGGCGGCCGGACGGCTCTGACCTGCGAGAGGGGCCGTCGTCGGTCCCGGGAGCGCTGATCGACGGCCCCGCTCCGACGGCCGCGCTCGTCCGGCTCGGCTCAGCCGGCCGCGATGCTCCGCGACCCGGCCTCGAACCGGTCGAGGTCGCCCGTCTCCCCCGCCCGCACCGCGCGCCCGCCGACGACGATCATGTAGAAGAGGAACGCGCCGAGGGCGAGCGCCCCGATCCCGATCTTGAGCCACCAGGGCCAGGGTGCCGGAGTGACGAACCCCTCGATCACGCCCGAGACGAGCAGCACGAAGACCAGGCCGATCGCCACCGTGAACAGGCTCCGCGCGTCCTCGGCGAGCGCCTGGCCGCGGGTGCGCGCGCCGGGAGCGATCCAGGCCCAGAAGATCCGCAGGCCCGCGGCCGCGGCGACGAACACGGCCGTCAGCTCGAGCTGTCCGTGCGGCGCGATGTAGAGGAAGAACGTGTCGCCCTCCCCCACATGGAACATCACCGCGATCGACGTTCCGAGGTTCTGCGCGTTCTGCAGCAGGATGTACGGCACGTAGACGCCGACGATCCCGAAGGCCACGCACTGCGCCGCGATCCAGGCGTTGTTGGTCCAGACCTGCCCGGCGAACGAGGCGGCGGGGTTCTCGGAGTAGTAGTCGATGAAGTCGCCTCGGGCGAAGCGCCGCAGCTCCTCGTCGTCGCCCAGCGCGGCGAGCAGGCGCGGGTCGCCGAGGATCCAGAGCGCGTAGAGCGTCGCCACCACCGCGGTCGCGAGGGCGACGGCGAGCGTCAGCCAGCGCAGCCGGTGCAGAGCGGCCGGGAGCGAGAGGACGACGAAGCGGGAGACCGCGGCGAGCGGCTCGTCTCGCGTGCCGGTCAGGCGTCCCCGAGCCCGCGAGAGCGAGACGGCGAGCCGCGTGCCGACGGCCGTCGATCCGGCGGTGGAGGAGATCGTGGCGAGGTCCGCGGATGCCGCCTGGTAGCGCTCGATCAGCTCGTCCGCCTCGGCTCCGGTCAGGCGGCGCCTGCGCGAGAGCTCGTCGAGGCGGGTCCACTGCGCAGCGCGGGCGGCCGAGAGAGCGTCGATGTCCATCTCCTGACAGGATAGCCAGGCACGCCGCCGAGGCCGAGCATCCGGGAGGAGCACCGTGGAGGAGCAGCGCACCGAGTTCGACGACGCCGACCTGGTCACCGGCGAGGCGATCGCGCTCGAAGTGCCCGTCACCTCGTTCGTGCTCCGCGCGGTCGGCGCGATCATCGACCTGATCGCGGAGCTCCTGCTCGCGCTGGGCCTGTTCCTGCTGGTCTCCTCCCTCTCCGGGGACGGCGGCCTGGACCCCGCCGCCTCGGCCGCCGTGGCGATCGCGGCCCTCGTCATCGCCGTGGTGATCGTGCCGGTCACCGTCGAGACGGCCAGTCGCGGCCGCTCGCTCGGGAAGCTCACCGTCGGCGCTCGCGTCGTCCGCGACGACGGCGGTTCCATCGGCTTCCGGCACGCCCTCGTGCGCGGCCTCACCGGCGTCCTCGAGATCCTGATGACCTTCGGCGGGCTCGCCGCGGTCGTCGGCCTCCTCTCGCGCCGATCGCGCCGTCTCGGCGACGTCCTCGCGGGCACGCACAGCCAGCTCGAGCGCGTTCCCCGCGCGGAGCCGCTGGTCGTCGAGATCCCGGAGCCGCTGCGGGGCTGGGCCGTCACGGCGGACACCGCGCGCCTCCCCGACGCACTGGCGCGCCGACTGGCGCAGTTCCTCCGTCAGCGCCACGGCATGACGGAGCCGTCGCGCTCGCAGCTCGCCGCCGCGCTGGCCGACGAGACCGCGGTCCACGTCTCCCCGCTGCCCGCCGCGCCCGCGGAGGACTTCCTCCTCGCCGTGGCCGCACTCCGCCGGGCGCGGGAGGAGCGCGCCCTGCTCCTGTCCGACCAGCGCCTCGAGCGGCTGGCCCCCGTGCTCTCGAGCACGCCGCGCGGCTTCCCCGAGCGGCCCTGACGCGCGCGGCAGCGGCCTAGGCGGGCCCCGCGCCGTAGCGGACGGTCTCCCAGCCGCGCGGGACCAGGAGCCGCCGGTCGTGCTCGGCGCAGAGGTCGTAACCGTGCGGATCCGGCGCAGGACTCAGCGGCCCGACCGCCACCAGCGAGTCGCGGTAGTCGTAGGTCAGCGTGACGACGGCCTGCGCGCGGCAGCCCGTCCGCGAGCAGTGCCGTCCGGTCATCGCCGCCCACAGTAGCAATAGGCTGGAGCCATGCCCCGTGCTCGTCGTTCCGCCGCTCGCCCGACGAGCGGGTCGCGCGGAGGCTCCCGCGACCGGCACGGCCGCGGCGCACGAGGGCCGATCACCGGTCCGCACCTCCCCCTGCTGCAGACCCGCTCCGACTTCTTCGAGGCGACGATCGGCTCGGCCTTCGACTACCTCCGCGACACCTGGCCGGAGGAGCTCGCCGGCATCCGCGTCGACGTCGCGGCGACTCCCGACGTCGACCCCGACCGGCTGCAGGGCACGGGCATCGCGCGGTGGCGCGTCGACCACGCCGCGCGCCGCATCACGCTCTACCGCGTGCCGATCGAGCGCCTGGCGAAGCTGCACCGCCGCGACGAGTGGCATCAGCGCATGCTGATCGAGAGCTACGTGTTCCGCGCCGTCGCGGAGCTGCTCGGCCGCGACCCGTGGGACATCTCCCCGGACCGCTACCGGCACCCCTGAGGCGTCGGCAGCTCAGTGGCGCCGGCACCGCCGAGGCGCCGGCACGGCCGAGGCGCCGGCACGGCCGAGGCGCCGCCGCCCCGCGACTCAGTGCGAGTAGACCGTGATCGGCGAGGAGAGCGGTCCCGGCGGGACGATCGTGTACGAGGCGATCCGCCCGTCGCGCGCGATCGAGATTGAGGCCTGCACCGGCTGAGTGCTGCTGACGACCGCGCCGTCGCCGTCCAGCGGGGTCGCGAGAGCCGCGAACGGGCCGAGCTCGAGGGTGCGGGTGCCGCCCGGTGCCTCGATCTCGACCGAGGCGGTCGAGTCGCTGCCGTTGACCAGGTGCAGCCGCGCGTCGCCCTCGCTCGTTCCGGCGACGCCGAAGGGCGTCGTGGTCGCGGTGCCGGAGGCGAACCAGGCGAAGTCCGTGCCGGCCGAGCCGGTCGAGGTCGTCCGCCCCGCCGCGACGATCGGCTGATCGGCCCGCAGGACGATGCGGTAGGAGCCGTCCGCCAGGCCCGTGAGCGGGACCTCGCCGACGAGGCCGGCGGGGACGACGACCTGGGTGGAGGCGCCCGACCCGCTCGGGTCCTCGTTGGTGACCTCGACCGAGACCGTGCTGTCGGCGTCGCCGGGGGTGAGGATGCGCAGCACGGGGCTGCCCGCGCCACCGCTGCCGTCGTCGCTCGCGGTCTCGGCCGGAGGCGACGTGACGGTGAAGCCGGCGATCACGGCGAGCGTGTCCGGGCCGGCGGAGGGGCCGGTGGTCTCGACGCCCTCCGGGGTGAGCCCGGAGATGGCGCTGCTCTGCATGCTCGCGGCGACCTCGCCGCCACGGGCGGTCACGTGCACGACGGGCTGGACGACCCCGGGGGCGAGCCCCGCGAGCGGGAGCGCGCGGACCGCTCCGGCCGGAACGACGATGCCCGTGGCGCCGGTGGCCTGGACGGTGCCGGTCTCGGAGAAGAGCGTGAGGTCGACGGTGGAGGCGACCTCGCTCGGGTTCGCCAGGATCAGCACGGAGGTGCGCCCGACGTCGGTCGAGCCGGCCACGAGCCAGCTGTCGGCCGAGGGCTCGGCGCAGGCGCGGGCGGACAGTCCGGAGAGGGTGTCCGTGCCGATGGCCTGGACGGTGGCTCCACCGGGAGCGGGGTCGGAGCCCGCGGGCACGCTCAGACCGGTGATGCCGGTGCCCGGTGCGGCGACATCGTCCTCGTCGAGGACCGTGGGGTCCGAGGTGGAGCCCTCGGGCCGGACTGCGGTCGCCGCGCCGTCGAGGGCGCGCAGCTGCTCCGGCTCTCCGGCGTCGATCAGATCGCCGCCGCAGACCAGCGAACTGTCGGCCGCGACGGGCGTCACGACGACGCCCTCCGCGGCGCTCGAGACCAGGGGGGACGGGAGGAGCTGGGGCACGACCACGGCGGCCGCGGCGATCACGACTCCGGCCGCGCCCACCGCACCGCGCAGGGCCGTCCGGCGCCGACGGGCGGCCGAGGGTGCGCGATCGGGCGTCGAGGCCGCGGCGCGATCGGCGCGGCGCTCCGCGCGGGAGCGGCGGGCGGAGGACTCGGGCATCTGCTTCTCCTGGTCGGCGGGGTCAGACATCGTCGTTCCCGTCGTCGAACTGGCCGGTGGCCTCGCCCGGCTCGTCGTCGATCCCGGCGACCGCGCCGCTGGAGCGGCCCCGCTCGAGCGAGAGCCCGGTGGGCACCGCCAGCAGGAGGGCGACGACGAAGACGAGGAGGAGGGCGATCGTGTAGGCGATCCCGAAGGGCCCGACCACGCCGGACGGAGCGGCCTCGGTGCGGGTCCCCTCGGTGTCGACGGCCGTCCAGAGGAGCCCGTAGCGGGTGTCGCCGACGGCCGAGAACGCCGCGTTGCCGTCGAGGGAGACGGCCGCCCGCGCGCGCACGGCGGCGGCCGCGTCGCCGACCTGGGTGCCGGCCGGCGCGGTCAGCACGACGAAGCGCACGCCGAGGCTCTCGAGCGCGGAGGGGACGTCGTAGCCCGTCCGCGAAACGAGGTTGCCCGCCAGCTCGTCGATCGCGTCCGTGCTCTCGGCGCCGGTGTTCGCGAGGGTCGACTGCTGGTCGAGGGTCGCGCCCGCTCCGCGCTCCAGCCGGGCGAGGACGCCGCCGTCCGCCTGCGGGACGAGCACGATCGTGCCCACCCGCGGGTCGTTCCGGGCCTCGGCCGCCACGTAGGCGGGGAGCGAGCGGTCCGACGTGGTCGACACCGACGTGCCGGCGCCGGTCGGGAAGGCCACCACGAGCGGACCGACCAGTGCTGCCGCCGCGGCCGTGACGACGAGCGCCGGCACCACGCGCACCGAGCGCACGGCGGCGAGCGAGAGCGACGCGCCGATCACCAGGCCGAGCCAGTAGAGGCTGAGACCGGTGCCGCTCCAGACGGAGACCGCCTCGGAGCCGGTGGTCGCGACCTGCACGCCCTGGGCGAGCGAGGCGGTCACGAGACCCGCCGCCGCGACGCCGACGCCGCCGAGGGCCGAGAGGTTGTTCGGGAGGAGGAGGGCGGCCAGCGCCGCGACGATCAGCGGCACGACGAGCACGGCCGTGACCAGCGGGGCGGCGGAGGCGCCGATCCCCAGACCGCCGAGGAACGCGAGCCATCCGTCGGGCAGACCGGCCGGGAAGCCGGCGAGCAGCGCGACGAGGTCCGACTGCGCGGAGGGCAGCGGGACGCCCGGATCCGCGAGGACGCCGAGCCAGTCGCCCCGCGGTGCGCGGGCGACCACCAGCGGGAAGAGCAGGACGGCCGCGGGGATCGGCAGGCCGAGGAAGCGGCCGATCCGCCGCCCCGAGGTGGCGACGACGACGAGCCAGATCACCAGGAGCGGCACGGCCAGCACCGGCGCGCACGCGACGACGGCCGCAGCCAGGATCGAGGCGCTCGCGGAGGCGGACCAGGAGCGGTACGCGCCGAACCCGGCGAAGAAGAGCCAGGGAAGCAGCACGTGCACCAGCAGCGGGGCGGGGCGCCCGTCGGCCTGCGCGGCGAAGAAGGCGGGAGCGAGGATGTAGACGAGGGCTCCGGCGGCGCGGGCGGTCGCGCGCGGGGTGAGCCGCGCGATCATCAGCCAGGCGCCGAGGGCGGCAGCGGGGAGCGCGACGAGATAGAGCAGCACCATCGAGTAGCTGGGCGACCAGAAGGTCAGCGAGCCGAGCACGGCGAGGACGGCGGCGAACGGGTCCGCCGCGCCGATGAACCCCGAGCCGAGGTCGCGCCAGCCGTAGGCCGCGTTGCGCCACAGCTCGCCGACGGTCGGCGAGAGCGTCAGCAGACCGCCGCCGCTGAGCGCGGGAGCAGCGAGGAGCGGCGTGTAGATCACCAGGCCGGCGAGCGCGGCGACGAGGACGACCCACACTCCCCCGCCCTGGAAGAAGTGCAGCGGATGGCGGTCCCGCCCGGCCTGCACGCGCACGGCGTCGTGGCGCACCGAGCGCAGCTGCCGCACCACGTCCAGCGGGATGCGCAGCGGCGCGACGGCCTTCCAGCCCACGTTCTTCGACGAGCGCAGCACCGTGCGGGCCCGCAGCACCTTCGTCCCCCCGAAGGCGACGACGAGGGCCGCGAGTAGCTCTCCTCCGACCAGCCCGGGCTGCTTGCGCAGCAGGCGCACGACCGCGCGGCCGATCGCCAGGGGGACGAGCGAGAGCCAGTGCAGGAGGAGGAGCGCGACGGGCGCGTAGGCGAGCCGGCGGTGCAGCTGCGCGGTGCGGTGCTGGCGCGCGCGGCGCCGCTCCCCGCTGTCGATGCGGCGGCCGTCGGGGCGCTGCAGCCCGATGCGGGCGGTGGTGACGCGGGCGTCCGGCACGCGGCTGACCCGGTGCCCGGCGAGCCGGGTGCGGATCGAGAAGTCGAGCGCGTCGTCGACGACCGGCAGGCCGGGGTCGAAGCCGCCGAGCTCCTCCCAGAGGGAGTGGCGCACGAGCATGCCGCCGGCGGCGACGGCCAGGACGTCGGGCGTGGAGTCGTGCTGGCCCTGGTCGAGCTCGTCCTCGACGAGGTGGACGGTAGTGCCGTGCTTGGTGATCGATTCGCCGTAGCTGCGAATGTAGCCGGAGCGCGTCCAGTCCATGATCTTGGGACCGGCGACGGCGACGGAGGGGGCGACCTCGACGGCTCCCAGCAGCGCCGCGAGGGCGCCGGGCTCGGGGGCGGAGTCCTGCGCGAGCAGCCACAGCCACTCGTCCTCTCCGGCCGGCGGCTGCATCACGCGGACAGCGCGGGCCACGGCCTGGCCGAAGGGGAGGTGCTCGGCGACCTGCACGAGCTGCGTCGGACCCCAGGACGCGAGGAGCTCGTCGGTCGTGTCCTTCGAGCCTCCGTCGACGAACACCGTCGCGTCGGGCTGACGGGTCTGCGCCCGCAGGGCCGCGAGGGTTCGTTCCAGATAGGCCGCGCCGTTGCGCGCGACGAGGACGGCGGTGACTCGTGGATACATCGCGGACCACCCTAAGCGATGCCGCCGCGCCGCCCGCCTGCGGCTCGCCGCCCCGTTTGTCGGGTCGCGGCGAGGAGGGGACTAGGCCCGGCGGCGCAGCTTCCGGCGCTCGCGCTCGGAGAGGCCGCCCCAGATGCCGAAGCGCTCGTCGTTCTCGAGCGCGTACTCGAGGCACTGCGCCCGGACCTCGCACGAGGTGCAGATCTTCTTGGCGTCGCGGGTCGAGCCGCCCTTCTCGGGGAAGAAGGCCTCGGGATCGGTCTGCGCGCACAGCGAGTCGACCTGCCAGGAGAGCGCGCCCCCCGGCGCCTCGGTCGCGGTGTCGATCCCGGGTCGGACCCCGGGCACGCCCAGACGGACCGGATCGACGAACCAGTCCTCGGGGACTCCGGAGTGCTGTTCCGGAAGCGTCATGCCGTCTCCTACCCCGCCTGCGAACCGATGATCGGCGGCCGCTCCTCCCGGAGCCGCTGCCTAGGTAATTACAGCGGTGTCATTCGCTCAGGTCAAGTCGCGGACCATAAACCCTCAACCCGCCGTGGAGGGTTCACGACACACCGGCGTGTCGCGAACGTGAGATCCGATCAGGCGGTCGCGGCGCTCCGTGCGCGCCAGGCGCTCTCCACCATCTCGGCGACCGTGTGGCGCATCTCCCAGCCCAGGTCGCGGGCCGCTGTCGCGCCGGAGGCGACGATGCGGGGCGGATCGCCCGGCCGCCGCGGGGCGACCTCGGGTGTGAAGGCGATGCCGGTGCTGTCGGCGATCGCGCGCATGATCTCCCCGACGGAGGCCCCGGATCCGCTGCCCAGGTTGTAGACCGGGTCGATCGGCTCGCCGGCGGCCAGGCGGCGCGCCGCGGCGACGTGCGCGAGCGCCAGGTCGGCGACGTGGATGTAGTCGCGGACGCAGGTGCCGTCCGGTGTCGGGTAGTCGTCGCCGTTGATCCGGGGCGTGCGGCCGTCCAGCAGCGCCTCGAAGACGAGGGGGAAGAGATTGTGGGGGCTGGTGTCGTAGACGTCCGGGTAGCCGGACCCGACGACGTTGAAGTAGCGCAGGGAGGCGTGCCTGACGCCGTGCGCCCGCCCCGCGTCCGCGAGCAGCCACTCGCCGATCAGCTTCGACTCGCCGTAGGGCGACTCCGGGCTCTTGGGGGTGTCCTCGGTGACGATCTCGACGTCGACCGCGCCGTAGACGGCAGCGCTCGAGGAGAAGACGATCGAGGAGACCCCGGCGCGCTCCATCGCCGCCAGCACGCGCATGGTGCCGGTGACGTTCTGCTCGTAGGTGTGCAGAGGGCGCTGCACCGAGACTCCGGCGTACTTGAACCCGGCGACGTGGACGACGCCCTCGATGTCGTGCTCGGCGAGCACGCGGTCGAGCAGGGCCTCGTCGAGGATCGAGCCCTGGTGGAACGGGACGCCCTCGGGCACGAACGACGCGTGCCCCGAGGAGAGGTCGTCGAGGACGACGGGGTCGATGCCCTGCTCCGAGAACGCGCGCACCACGTGCGCCCCGATGTACCCGGCTCCCCCGGTGACCAGCCATGCCATGTGGATCCTCCTCGGTGCGGGCCCGCGACTCCGCGCGCCGGAAGACACCCTAGCGGCGGGGATCGACGGCGTGGATAGGCCGGATGACGACGGGTGGCGATATCCTGCCGCCGTGCTCCGCTCCGTCGCCCTCCTCGCCCTGCCCGGCCTCGCGCCGTTCGAGTTCGGGGTCGTCTGCGAGGTGTTCGGGATCGACCGCGGCGCCGACGGAGGGCCCGCCCTCGACTTCCGGATCGCCACTCCCGATCCGGGCCCCGTCCGGACGAGCCTCGGATTCGACCTGCTGATCGCCGATGGTCTCGACGCGGCCCGGGACGCGGACCTGATCGCCGTCCCCGCCCACGGCCGCGGGCCGGCCGACGAGCGGGTCCTCGACCTTCTCCGCGAGGCTCACGAGCGCGGCGCGTGGATCCTCAGCGTCTGCAGCGGGGCCTTCACCCTGGCGCAGGCGGGCCTGCTCGACGGCCGGCGCGCGACCACGCACTGGATGCACGCCGCGGAGCTCGCCCGGCGCTTCCCCTCCGTCACGGTGGACCCCGAGGTCCTCTACGTGCAGGAGGGGCGCATCGTGACGAGCGCGGGCACCGCGGCCGGCATCGACGCGGCGCTGCACGTGGTGCGCGAGGAGCTGGGCGCGACGGCGGCGAGCGTCGTCGCCCGGCGGATGGTCGTGCCCCCGCAGCGCCACGGCGGGCAGGCGCAGTACCTGCGGACCCCCGTTCCCGAGGCGCGCGCGGACTCGCTGGCCGAGGTCACCGAGTGGATGCTGGAGCACCTCGACGAGGACCTCTCGATCGAGGCGCTGGCCCGTCGGGCCCTGATGGCCCCCCGCACCTTCGCGCGCCGCTTCCGGGCCGACCTCGGCACGACTCCGCTCACCTGGCTCACCCGCCAGCGCCTCCTCCGGGCGCAGGTGCTGCTGGAGGAGACGGAGCTGACCCTCGAGGCGGTCGCCGCGCGGGTCGGCTTCGGCACGGCCGCGGTGATGCGCCACCACTTCACGCGCGTCCTGCGGACCACGCCGGCGGCCTACCGCCGCACGTTCGCCGCCTGAGCGGCCGGGTCGTTGGAGGGGTCAGACCGTCGCGACGAAGAGCGTGCCCCGTCCGGTGGCGGCGAGAGCGCCCTCCGACGGGGTCACGAATACGCTGCCGCCGCGCTCGACGCGGACCGAGCCCTCGGCGCCCTCGAGCGAGAACGAGCCCTCGGTCGCGATCGCGATGGCGGGCCCGTGCAGGGCGACGCGGGCCGGCTCCTCCGACTCGGGCTCCACGACGGCGAGCACGAAGTCGGGGACGTCCGGACGGTAGACGCGCACGCCCGGCCCGGCCTCCTCGGCCGGGAGGTAGGGCACGGGCAGCGGCGAGAACTCGAGCACGCTCACCAGCTCGGGCACGTCGATGTGCTTGGGCGTGAGGCCCCCGCGCAGCACGTTGTCGGAGGCGGCCATCAGCTCCACGCCCGTGCCCGCGAGGTAGGCGTGGATGTTGCCGGCGGGCAGGTAGAGCACCTCGCCACGGGCGAGGCGGACGCGGTTGAGCAGGAGCGAGAGCACGATGCCGGGGTCGCCCGGGTAGCTCTCGGCCAGGTCCCGGACCGTGGTCGTCTCGAGGCGGTCGTCGCCCGCGGACGCCGCGACGACCGCGGACACCAGCGCGGCGACCTCGGCGCGGTCGCCGTCGGCGAGCAGCCACGACACGGCGCCGCGGAGGACCTCCGAGGGCTCGCCCTCGAGCGTCCGGGCGAACCGCGCGATCGCGGCCGCCTCCTCCGCCGGGGCGCGCCCGGCCAGCTCGGCGAGCAGCGCCCGGGCGTCCGCCGGCTCGCGGAAGCCGCAGAGCGCGTCGAAGCTCTCGCTGAGCGCGTAGATCAGCTCGGGCTTGTGGAACGGGTCCTTGTAGTTGCGATCGGCGGCGTCGTGCGGGATGCCGGCCTCCTCCTCCTCGACGAACCGGCGCCGGGCCCGCTCGGACGAGGGGTGGGCCTGGAGAGACAGCGGCCCGCCCGCCGCGAGGATCTTGAGCAGGAACGGCAGACGGGGAGCGCCCGAGACCGGATCGACCGACCCCTCCACTCCGGCGAGCGCCGCCTCGGGGTGCTCGGCGATCCACTCGGCGAGCGTGCCGACGCCGACCGAGGCGGGGTCGAGGACGCGCGCGGGCGAGCCCGGGTGCGCGCCGAGCCAGAGCTCGGCCTCGGGGGCGCCGGAGGGCGCGGTGCCGAGGGCCTCCGAGATGCCGGTGAGCGAGCCCCAGGCGTAGTCGCGGGGGGTGTTGCCGATCGGGATGAACACGGGAGCGCTGGCCTTCCGTCCGAGGGGTGGGTCCGAGCCGCTCAGCCGGACGCGCCGGGGCCGCTCCGCTGCGACGCTAGCAGGATCCACAACGCGGGCCCGGGAGGAGGGCCCGCCTGTTGGTGCTCTCCGCCAGAGGACGCGGCACTCGCAGGCGCGCTTCGTACGCTGGGAGTCGCAGCACTGTCGCCGTCGGAGCGGTCGCCGTGCCGCATCCGACGAGCGAGGGAGCACAGAGCATGGACAGCACGACCTTCGAGACCCTGGGGGCCGACTTCTACGGGTTCGAGGCGGCGCTCACGCCCGCCGAGAAGGAGCTGCTGGTCGGCGTCCGCGCGTTCCTCGAGGAGCAGGTGCGGCCGATCGCCGACGAGTACTGGGAGCGCGCGGAGTTCCCACGGCAGCTGATCCCCGGGATCCACGCCACCGGCGTCATCGGCCTCTCCTGGCCCGAGACCCGCGCGATCGAGAACTCCGCCGTGTTCCGCGGCTGGGTGGCGCTCGAGCTGGGCCGGGTGGACGCGGGCATCGCGACCTACGTCGGCGTGCAGAACGGCCTGGTGATGGGCACGGTCGGCGTCGCCGGCTCCGAGGAGCAGCGCGCCGAGTGGCTGCCGAAGCTCGCCTCGGGCGAGGTCGTCGGCGCCTTCGGCCTCACCGAGCCGCACTCCGGCTCCGACTCCGCCCAGGGCCTGCGCACCACCGCCCGCCGGGACGGCGACGACTGGATCCTCGACGGCGAGAAGCGCTGGATCGGCAATGCGACCTTCAGCGACGTGACCGTGATCTGGGCGAAGGACGCGGAGGACGGCCAGGTGAAGGGCTTCCTCGTCCCCACCTCGACACCGGGCTACCGCGCCACCGCCATCGCGCGCAAGCAGAGCCTGCGCACGGTGCAGAACGCCGACATCGTGCTCGAGGGCGTCCGCGTCCCGGAGTCGCTGCGCCTGCAGGGCGCGAACTCGTTCCGCGACACCGCGAAGGTGCTCCGGCTCACCCGTGCCGAGGTCGCCTGGCAGGCCATCGGCGTCGCGATCGGCGCCTACGACGCGGCGCTGCGCTACGCGAAGGAGCGCGTGCAGTTCGGCAAGCCGCTCGTCGGGCACCAGCTGGTGCAGGACCTCCTGGTCAAGAGCATCGGCAACATCACGGCCAGCATCGCCCTGGCGACCCGCGTGTCCGAGATGCTCGACGCCGGCGAGCAGCGCGACGAGCACTCCGCCCTCGCGAAGGCCTACGCGACGGCCCGGATGCGCGAGACCGTCGCCTGGTGCCGCGAGGTGATGGGCGGCAACGGCATCGTCCTCGACTACGGCGTCGCCCGCTTCTTCGCCGACGCGGAGGCCCTCTACTCCTACGAGGGCACCCGCGAGATGAACACGCTGATCGTCGGCCGCTCGATCACCGGCACCGCTGCGTTCGTCTGAGCCTCCCCGGCCGGGGAGGGTGCGGCGGCGCGCCCGGCACGCCGCCGCGCCGCCCCCGCTCCCTAGACTGGTCGCCATGATCCGACGCGCCGCCCCCGCCGCTCCCCGAGCGCTCGCGGTGGCGGTGCTGGCCGTGCTGCTGGCCGGCCAGTCGCTGCGGAACCTCGCCGGATGGTGGGGCTGGGGCGTCGTCGTCGCGCTGCTCCTGGGCGCCTCGATCGCCGTGCTCGTCCGCGCCCGCCCCCGCCCGCGCTGGGCCCGCACGCCGAAGTCGCTGGTCCTCTTCCTCGGGCTCGCGGTGCTCTCGCTGCTGTGGTCCGCCTATCCGGGAGCGAGCGCGATCGGAGTCACGGCGCAGCTCGCGACGACGCTCGGCGGCGTCGTCCTCGCCGTCACGCTGAGCAGCCGGGAACTGCTCACGGCTCTCGGACGGGCCCTGCGCCTCTCCGTCGGCCTCTCGCTCCTCTTCGAGCTCGTGATCGCGGTCGTCGTGCGGCAGCCCGTCCTGCCGTTCGGCGTCGAGCCTCCCGCCGACGGACCGACGCCCGACGCCTTCTACTGGTCGCAGGCAGCCCTCTTCACCGGCGAGCCCGTCCAGGGGATCGTCGGCAACCGCAACCTCCTCGGCTTCCTCGCCCTGCTCGGCCTGATCGTGATCGCGATCGAGCTGGCGGCCCACTCGGTCCGGCGCCGCTGGGGAGCGGTCTGGGTCGCCCTGTTCGTCGCGACCCTCCTGCTCACCCGCTCGGCCACCGTCCTGCTCTGCCTCGTCGCCGTCGTCCTCGCGGCCGCGTTCGCGCTCTGGGCTCGCCGGAGGGGCGAGTCCCGCCGCCGTCCCGTCTACCTGACCGCCGCGGGGCTGGCGGTGGCCGCCGTCGCCGGAGGCGCCGCGGGCTGGGGCGCCCTCCTCGGCCTGCTCGGCAAGAGCGAGGACGCCACGGGCCGCCTCGACATCTGGGACTCGGTGATCGCGCTCACGCTGCAGCGCCCGGTCCTCGGCTGGGGCTGGGTCAGCTACTGGGCTCCCTGGGCCGCCCCGTTCGACACCCTCGCCGAGCGCAAGGGCGTGCTCTACCTGCAGGCCCACGACGCCTGGCTCGACGTCGCCCTCCAGCTCGGAGCGGTCGGCCTCGTCCTCTTCGCGGCGCTCGCCGTCTCGACGCTGTGGCGCTCCTGGTTCCGCGCGGTCGACCGCCCGCGGCGCGACGCGACCTCGACCCTCCCCTACACGGCCGTCAGCCTCGCTCCGCTGCTGATCGTGGTCGCCCTCCTGGCGCAGTCGCTGTTCGAGAGCCGGATCCTGATCGAGGGAGGCTGGCTGCTCCTCGTCCTCTTCGCGGTGCAGACCAAGCGACCGGCGACCGAGACGCCCGAGGTCCTCGCCGCGACCCCGCTCCCCCTCGCCGACGCCTCCCCGAGGCGATGAGGCCCCGCCGCCCCTCGCTCCCCGCCTCCGTCGCCGACGCGACGGCGTCCCCGCAGTTCGCGGCGGCCCTCGCGCAGACCACTCTCGTCACCGTCCTCTGCGCCCCGGCGGTCCGCGGGCTCATCGGCTGGCCCGGCTACATCGCCGCCGTCGCCACGCTCACCGCCCTCGCCGCGGTCATGCTCGTCCTGCGGCGCGGGCGGCTCGACTGGGAGGGCCTGCTGCCCACGAGCATCCTGGTGTTCCTCGGCTGGATCGCGCTCAGCGTGCTGTGGAGCGACTACACCTGGGCCACGGTCTCGAGCGTCGTCTACCAGTTCGCCCTGGCGTTCCTGGCGATCGCGATCGGCCTCACGCGCGACATCATCCAGATCATCCGCTCGGTCGGCGACGTGCTGCGGGTCGTGCTGATCGCCTCGCTGGCCGTGGAGGTGCTCTCGGGGGTGCTGATCGACCAGCCGCTGCGCTTCCTCGGCGTGGAGGGTCTGCTCGCGGTCGGCGGGCCGATCCAGGGACTCGTCGGCACGCGCAACCAGCTCGGGCTGGTCTGCCTGCTGGCGATCGTGACGTTCTCGGTGGAGCTGATGACCCGCTCCGTCGCCCGCGGGCCGGCCGTCGCCTCGATCGCCCTCGCCGCGGTCACCCTCCTCTTCACGCGCTCCGCCGTGAGCGCGGGCGTGCTCGCCGTGGCCGTCGTCGTCGCCCTCGCTCTGCGCTGGGTGCGCCACGGCGACGGCGCCCACCGCCGTCGGCGGCAGTTCGCGGTGCTCGGCGTCGCCGCCGCGGCCTCCCTCACCGTGTGGCTCCTGCGCTACCGGGTGATCGAGCTGCTGAACGCGGGCAGCGAGTTCGAGTTCCGGCTGCGGCTCTGGCAGCAGGTCTGGCGCTTCACGGACCTCGCTCCGATCGTCGGCTGGGGCTGGGTGGGCTACTGGCGGCCCGACCTCTACCCCTTCACCGCCATCGACTACCTCTCGGGCCGCCCGCACTCGTCGAGCCTCAACGCGCTCTTCGACGTGGCCCTGCAGGTCGGCGCGGTCGGGGTGGTCCTCTTCGTCGTGCTGATCGGCCTCGCGCTCTGGCGCTCCTGGCTGATCGCCTCCGAGCGCAAGGCGGTCGTGCACGTCTGGCCGGTGCTGGTGCTGACCGTGCTGATGGTCACCGCGCTGGCCGAGAGCTCGATCCTGCTCGACGCCGGCTGGCTGCTCGTGGTGCTCTGCGCGATGCGCGCGGCCCAGGGACTGAGCTGGCGCCGGCTCCTGCACCCGCGGGACTGACCGGACTCCTCAGCGCCCGCGCCGCCGCGCCACCTGGCGGAGCACGGCGAGGTGCTCCTCCCGGCAGCGCTCCCAGCTGAAGGACCGGGCGCGCTCGACGCCGAGCGGGCCGAGCTCGCCGGTCCGCTCGATCGCCTCGAGGATCCCGTCCGCGATCGAGCGCGGCTCGAGCGGATCGACGTAGACCGCGGCGTTCCCGCAGATCTCCGGGAGCGAGCCCGCGTCGGAGGCGGCCACCGGGCATCCGGACGCCATCGCCTCGATCGGCGGGAGGCCGAAGCCCTCGTAGAGGCTCGGGAACGCCAGCACCGCGGCTCGGCGGTAGAGGTCGGCGAGCTCCTCCGGAGTGACGTGGCCGCGCCACTCGACGAAGTCCGGCAGCGGGCCGAGGCGGTCCAGATCCCCTCCGGTCAGCACGAGCCGGAGGGCGTGCCCCTGCTCCCGCAGGAGGCGCACCGCCTCGAACAGGCGGGCGTGGTTCTTGTGCGGCCAGGCGCGCGCCGGGTAGAAGACGAAGTCCTCGCGTGTGCCCAGATTCGCGACGAAGCGCCGGGTGTCCACGCCGAGATGCGACACGTGGATCCGCTCCTCCGGGATGCCCAGCAGCTCGACGATCCGCCCCTTGGTGAAGGCGCTGATGGTGATGACCGCGTCGGCGCGGCGAGCGGTCGCCTCGTAGGCGAGCCGGCGGAAGACGCGCTCGACGCGGGGGAAGAGGTGCGGGAGGTCGCGGTGCTGCAGGTCGAACAGCATCTGCACGTGCCCCTGCCGCCGCGACGGCCACGGGAGCGGGACCGTGAACGGGAAGTAGAGCACCGCGTCCCGGCCGAGGCGCCGGCGCAGGCGCGGCGTGCGCAGGAGCGCCTGGAGCATCCCCACGGCCCGGCGGCGGTGGCCCGCCCCGCTGACGACCCCTTCGGCCACGACCTCGGGCACGCCCTCGCTGAAGCCGCGGGCGTTCTCGGGGACGAGCACCTGCACGGCGGGTCCCTCCTCCCCCGGCCGCGGCGCCAGGAGGCGCGTGAGCGCGCGCGCGTAGGTCTCGCCGCCGCCCATCCCGCCCGGGTCGACGGTGAGCACGGCGAGCGTGACGGGGCGGAGTTCCGGCATGGCGTCCAATCGGTCCGAAGCCCGGCCAGGATACCGGCGGGCCGCACCGCTCCCGGCGCCCGGCCGTGCCCGTGGGTAGTATGTGTCCCGCTGTCATCGACCCCGACGAATTGGACCACCACGTGCCCCGCGCTTTGATCACCGGAATCACCGGCCAGGACGGCCTCTACCTCGCCGAGCTCCTCCTCTCGAAGGGCTACGAGGTCTTCGGGCTCGTCCGCGGGCAGAACAACCCCAAGTACGAGCTGGTCCGCCGCACCGTGCCCGAGGTGACCCTGCTCACCGGCGACCTGACCGACGTGTCGAGCCTCGTGCGCGTGCTCGCCGCCGCCCAGCCCGACGAGGTCTACAACCTCGGTGCGATCTCATTCGTCGCCTACTCGTGGGAGAACGCGTCGCTCACCACCGATGTGACCGGCAAGGGCGTGCTCAACATCCTCGAGGCGACCCGCCTCTACGCCGGCTCCGACATGTCGCGCGTGAAGTTCTACCAGGCCTCCTCCTCCGAGATGTTCGGCAAGGTCCAGCAGGTCCCGCAGAGCGAGGAGACGCTGCTCTGGCCGCGCTCGCCCTACGGAGTGGCCAAGGTCTTCGGCCACTACATGACCATCAACTACCGCGAGTCGTACGGCATGCACGCCTCCTCCGGCATCCTCTTCAACCACGAGTCGCCCCGCCGCGGCCCGGAGTTCGTCACCCGCAAGATCAGCCTCGCGGTCGCCCGCATCAAGCTCGGCCTCCAGGAGACGCTGGAGCTCGGCAACCTCGACGCGAAGCGCGACTGGGGCTTCGCCGGCGACTACGTCGACGCGATGTGGCGCATGCTGCAGCAGCCCGAGGGCGACGACTACGTGGTCGCGACCGGCGAGACCCACGAGATCCGCGAGTACCTCGACATCGCCTTCAACCACGTCGGCATCGAGGACTGGACCCCGTACGTGACCCAGAACCCCGCGTTCATGCGTCCCGCCGAGGTGGACCTGCTGATCGGCGACCCGGCGAAGGCGCGCGACGTACTCGGCTGGGAGCCGAAGGTCTCGTTCCCCGAGCTCGTGGCGATGATGGTCGAGAACGACCTCGCCGAGCAGTCCGCGCTGATCAAGTAGTCATGCCTGCCGCTCTCGTCACCGGAGCGAGCGGTCAGGACGGGGGCTACCTCGTCGAGCGCCTGCTCGCCGACGGCTGGGAGGTCTCCGCGCTCGTGCGCGGGACCGACGACGCCGCTCTTCCCGCCGCCGTCCGCCCCTTCGAGGGCGATCTCCGCGACGCCTCCGGCCTCGGCCGCATCGTCGCGGAGGCGCGGCCGGACACGGTCTTCCACCTCGCCGGCCTCTCCTCCGTCGCGCTCTCGTGGAAGGAGCCCGTGCTCACGGCCGAGGTGACCGGCACCGCGGTCGCCGCGCTCCTGGAGGCCTCGCTGGCGCTCCAGGAGTCGGCGGGCCGGGAGGTCCGCTTCGTCCAGGCCTCGTCCTCCGAGATCTTCGGGGCCGCGACCGAGAACCCGCAGACCGAGCGGACCCCGATCCGCCCGGTCTCGCCCTACGGAGCCGCGAAGGCGTTCGCGCACCACCTCGTCGCGGTCTACCGCGGCCGCGGGCTGCACGCCTCGTCCGGCATCCTCTACAACCACGAGTCGCCCCGACGGCCGCTGGGCTTCGTCACCCGCAAGATCACCGCCGGAGTCGCGGCGATCGCGACGGGCGCCGAGTCGGAGCTCTCGCTCGGCAATCTCGACGCGCGCCGCGACTGGGGCTGGGCTCCCGACTACGTGGACGCCCTCGTGCGCGCCTCGCGCGCCGAGGAGGCGGGCGACTACGTCGTGGCGACCGGAGTCGCGCACTCGGTCCGCGACTTCGTCCGTGCCGCCTTCACCGCGGCCGGCATCGACGACTGGGAGCAGCGGGTCACGATCGACCCGCGGTTCGCGCGCCCCGTGGACGCCCCCGAGATGCGCGGGGACGCCTCCCGGGCCCGCGAGGTGCTCGGCTGGGCGCCGACCGTCGGCTTCGAGGAGATCGTCGCCCGCATGGTCGAGAACGACCTCGAGCTGGCGCGCCGCTCCCGCTGAGCCGCGCCCACCGCGTGCAGAAGGCCCCCGCTCCTGGAGCGGGGGCCTTCTGCACGCGGTGGGTCGAGGACGCCTAGGCGGTCGCGTCCGACTGCGCGGCCCGGCCCCGCTCGTCGACGCCCTCGCCCTCGACGAGGTACGACCAGACGCGGGCGGCGTACTCGTCCCAGGTGCCGCCGTCGATCGCGAGCGCCTCCGCCGAGAGCCGCGCGTGCAGCTCGTCGTCGGTCAGCAGCCGCTCGAGGGCCGCGGCGATGTCGTGGTCGTCGTGCGGATCGACGAACAGCGCGCCGCCCGAGGCGGAGACCTCGTGCATGCTGCCGAAGCCGGAGGTCACGACCGGGGTGCCGACCGAGATCGACTCCACGATCGGGAGACCGTAGCCCTCGTTGATCGAGGGGAACACGGTGCACCGGGCCAGGCGGTAGGCGCTCCAGAGCAGCGCGTCGGTGATCTTGGAGAGCGAGCGGACCGGACGGCCCTGGCCCTCGAGGACCTCGAGTCGGTACTCGAACTCGGCGCTGCTCCAGGCGTTGCCGCCGATGAAGACCAGGCTGAAGCGAACGCCCCGGCGCCAGAGCAGCTCGGCGGCCTGGAGCACCGCCAGGTGGTTCTTCCGCGGCTCGTGGCTGCCGACGCAGACGACGAGCGGGAGGTCGCCGGTCACCAGCGAGCGCGCGGCGGTGGCCAGCTCCTCGTCCGAGACGCTCTCCGGCTGCGAGGGCAGCAGGATCGGCCGGATGTCCGGCCCCTGCATCCCGACGCTGCCGAGCATGTGGCGCCAGCCGGAGTACTCGGTCGCGGCCGCCTCGGAGATGGTCGCGATGCGGTCCATGTGCGACACGGCGACGAGCGTGCGCGAGAAGGCGGCACTGATGCCGGTGCTCGCCGTCTCGGCGGTGGTGACAGGCACGCAGTCGAAGCCGATGGTGCCCGTGCGGTTGCCGCTGAACTCGGCCAGAGCGGAGACGCGCGACGTCCGCTCGTCCTCCACGGCGAGCTCGGGCAGGAGGTAGGTGCCCTGCCACGGGACGATCACGCGGGAGCGGTCCTCCGCGGCGTCGGGCACGTCGCCCGAGACGGCGTTCCGGCTCTGCTCCGGGGTGAGCATGACGAGCGACTCGTGGGTCGAGTCCCAGCCGGCGAGCAGGATCTCGTGGTCGCGCGTCCAGCGGACGAGGCTCTGGCGCACCACGCGCTGGATGCCCGTGGCCAGTCCCGTGCGCGCGGTGTGGTGAACGTCGACGACGACCGCGCCGACGACCACCTCGACCTCGGGGTGGTGGAAGCGGGCGAAGACCCGGTTCGAGGCGATGGTGGACGCGGCGTGGGTGAGCAGACCGGCGGTGCCGTCCAGCCGGGCCCGGCGGCGGCCGTCGACGACGTCCTCCCGGCGCGGGAGCGTGCCGCGGAGGACGGCGAGCACCAGCCAGACCTCGCGGTCGGTGGGGGCGGGCAGCAGAACGCTCAGCTGTCCCGTGAGGGCGTCGACGCTGCCCAGCGGCTCCACGGTGGGGGCCAGGGTGCGCACCAGGGTGGCGAGACGGTCGACCAGGTACTGCTTAGAGCGCACGGGGCGCCTCCTCGTGCTCGATGAGGGCCGAGGGGCCGATCAGGGCGGCCCACAGCTCCCGGGCGTAGTCGTCCCAGGTGCGCTCGGGCCGCTCGGCCGCCTCGAGGCGGAGCTCGTCGACGAGCTCCGGCGACGTCAGCAGGCGGCGCATGCCGTCGGTGATCTCCTCGTCGGACTCCGGGTCGATCAGGACGCATCCGCCGTGCTCGGCGATCTGCGCCGTGCTGCCGTAGCGCGAGGTCAGCACGGGGAGCCCGATCGACAGCGCCTCGGCGACCGGCAGGCCGTACCCCTCGTGCAGCGACGGGAACGCCAGGAACAGCGCCTCCCGGTAGCTCGCGATCAGGACGTCGTCGTCGGCTCCGCGGAGCACCTCGACCGGGCGTCCGGCGGCGACCAGCTCGCGCACGCGGGGATCGAAGACCTGGTGCGCCCATGGGTTGGCCCCGCCGATGAAGCGGACGCGGAAGCGCAGGCCCTCGCGCCAGAGGACCTCGGCGGCGTGCAGCACCGCGAGGTGGTTCTTGCGGGGCTCCTGGCTGCCGACGCAGAGCACGAGCGGCAGGCCGGACGCGCTCCGGCCCTCGGAGCGAAGGCCGTCCGGGAGCTCCACGGGCAACGGGACCGGGACGACGGTCGGGCCGGTGAGGCCCTGAGCGGGGAGCGCTCGCACGAAGCCCTCGAACTCCAGCGCGGCCGCGGCGCTCACCGTGGCGACGCGCTCGGCGTGCTTGACCACGGAAAGGAAGTTGACGAAGCGCACCGTCTCCTCCGGCGGCACCGTGTCGGCGCTGACGACGGGGATGGCGTCGTGGCCGAGGACGACGACCTCGTTGCCGGAGTACTCGGCGAGGGCCGCGAGCGGCCCGCACTGGTTGTAGTCGGGCACCGAGGGGATGACGACGACGCTGCGGTAGGGCACGACGAACTCGATGCGCTCCGGATCGCCGTGCTCCCAGTCGCGCCGCCCGGCGGAGGACCAGTCGACGACGCGCTCGTGCTCGATCGCGCTCAGCCGCCGGAAGGACATCGATCCGTGGACCCAGGCGACCGGGACGATCTCGTGCTCGGCGTCCCAGCGGGACACGGTCTGGCGCACGACCCGCTGGACGCCGGTGTTGTGCCCGTGGCGGGCGGGGAAGTCGACGTCGATCAGGACGGCCCCGGTGACGACCTCGACGCGGGCGTCCAGATCGGCGAACCCGGTCGCGGTGCGGGAGCCCGCCTCGAGGAAGATGCGCAGCGCCGCCTCCTCGGGGGCGAGCTCGAGGGCGCGGCGGAACCAGTCGAACAGCTCGCTCGTCGGGTACGCGGCCGTGAACGACACCAGCGCGACCCAGGTCAGCTCGTCGTCCTGGCGCGAGCGGATCTCTCGGGCCACCTCGTCGAGGTACGGGCCGGGCCCGCGGGTGCGCAGCGAGGCGCGGCGCTCCTCGTCGAAGAGGAGCGCGCCGATCTGCTCCAGGCGCTGCAGCATCGCCTCCGTGCGGTGGGCGCGCGCGGCGGCCGAGCCGGCGGCCGAGACCTGCGACCGGTCGCTCATCGCGCCCGACCGGACAGGCGGCGCTTCACGAAGCGCGCGCTGTGGCCGACGGCGCCCGACAGCCCGAGCTGCTCGACGCGGATCTGGAAGGTGCGCACCAGGCGGAGCGGCTTCGTCACCCGCCAGGAGAGGGTGCGCTCGAAGCCGGAGGCGGTCACTCCGCCCACCTGGATCCGCTCGACCCACTCGTCGAAGGGGTCGTTGAGGAGGGAGTCGACCTGCGCGCGCAGGCGGGCGAGCTCCTCGTCCGGGGACTCGGGCTCGGCGAGACGGGGCTCCACCGGAACCCCGGACGTGCGCGCGGGCTCCGCCGGGACGGCTGCGGGAGCGGCGTCGCCGACGGCCGACTCGAGGCTCGGGTCGGGAGCGGGAGGAGCGTCCTCGCCCGTGCCGCCGAGGACGGGGGCGGGGTCCCCAGCGCTCTGCGGCGCCGGGTCCAGGGGGACGTCGGAAGGCTGCGTGGGCATGGCGAACACCTCGTTCGTGTCGTTCAGTCGGCGAGCGGGAGCAAGACTACCCGCCATGCGCCGCGCACCGGCACGCCAGCCAGGGGGCTCCAGGGTGGGCCGCACGTATAATGATGCGGTCCGTCGCCCGGCGGAGGCCGAGAGCTTGGAGTTCCATGCCCAGCAAAGCTGTGGATCGCGCGCGCGCGATCGCCGACGAGCCGTTCCAGATCGCCGGCACCACGTCGGCCGTCGGCGGCGGCTCGGGCGGCTTCGTCGCCTCCCTCGCCGAGATCCTGCGGCACCGCGAGCTGCTCCGCCTGCTCGTGGGGCGCGAGCTGAAGTCGCGCTACAAGGACAGCAGCCTGGGCTTCGTCTGGAGCCTCGTCCGGCCGCTGATCATGCTTCTCATCTACTACGTGGCGATCGGCCAGATCCTCGGCGCCTCTCGCGGCGTCCCGAACTTCGCGATCTTCGTCTTCTCGGGGCTCACCCTCTGGGGCCTGTTCAGCGAGATCGTGACCGCGGGCACCACGTCGATCCTCGGCAACGGCGGACTGATCAAGAAGGTGTACCTGCCGCGGGAGATCTTCCCGGTGGCGGCCATCGGCTCGGCCCTCTTCAACTTCGGTGTGCAGTTCGTCGTCCTGATCGCGGGAGCCGTCCTCACGGGCTCGCTGATCTTCGGCGTCCAGCTCCTCTACATCGTGCCCGCGCTGGCGATCGTGCTCGTGTACGGCCTCGCGCTGGCCCTGGCCCTCTCGGCCCTCAACGTCTACCTCCGCGACGTCCAGTTCCTCGTCGAGGTGGGGCTGCAGATCTTCTTCTGGCTCTCCCCCATCGTCTACGCGTGGAACTTCGTCGTCGCCGCCTCCACCGGAGCGGGCCACGGCTGGGCCGAGCAGCTCTACCTGATCAACCCGATCTCGAACGCGATCCTCGCCTTCCAGCGCGCGATCTGGGGAGACGGCTCGCGCGTCAGCATCATCGACGGCAACGAGATCGCCCCCCAGGTGTGGCCGCCGGACATGGAGCTGCGCCTTCTCATCGTCCTCGTCGTCGGGCTGGTGTTCGTGTGGATCGGCCACCGGATCTTCCGCCGCCTCGAGGGCAACTTCGCCCAGGAGATCTGATCGTGACCCTCACCAGCAAGCAGGAGTCCGTGCCCGCCTCCTCCGGCACCCCGACCGTCGTCCGGGTGCGCAACGCCTCCAAGCGCTTCGTCATCCGCAAGGACAAGTCGTTCAAGGAGCGGATCGTCAACTTCGGCCGCGGGCGCAAGCACCGCGACGAGTTCTGGGCGCTCCGCGACGTCGACCTCGAGATCCCCCTGGGCTCGACCGTCGGCCTCATCGGCGCGAACGGCTCGGGCAAGAGCACCCTCCTCAAGCTCATCGGCGGCATCGTGCAGCCGACGACCGGCACCGTGGAGCGCCGCGGGCGCCTCGCCGCGCTCCTCGAGCTCGGAGCGGGCTTCCACCCCGACCTCACCGGGCGCGAGAACGTCTACCTCAACGGCGCGATCCTCGGACTCTCGCGCAGCGAGCTGGACAGCAAGTTCGACTCGATCGTCGACTTCTCCGAGATCGCCGAGTTCATCGACACCCAGGTCAAGTTCTACTCGTCGGGCATGTACGTGCGGCTCGCCTTCGCTATCGCGATCCACACCGATCCCGACCTGCTGCTGGTCGACGAGGTGCTCGCCGTCGGCGACGAGCCGTTCCAGCGCAAGTGCATGGACCGCATCCGCGCCTTCCAGCGCGCGGGGAAGACCATCGTGCTGGTCACCCACTCGCTCGAGCAGGTCGGCGAGCTCTGCGACCGCACCATCGTCCTCGAGAAGGGCACCGTCGTCTTCGACGGCGAGACCTCCGAGGGACTCCAGGTCCTCCGCGAGAGCTTCGAGGACCGTCGGGCCGCCCGCCAGGAGCGCGAGGCCGAGGCCGCCGAGGCCGCGGACGAGCCCGCCCCCCAGCTCATCGAGATCCTGGGCTGCCGACTGCGCGGCGGATCGATCGAGCACGGCGGCACGGTCGTCCGCAGCGGCGAGACCCTCGAGTTCGACGTCACGGTGCGCACCAGCCGCCCGGTCGACGACTGGAACATCGGCATGGGCATCGACACCCCCCTCGGCCAGCGCGTCTTCGGGACGAACACCGAGCGCATCGGCACGCCGCTGAGCGCGGTCGACGGAGAGATGACGGTCACGTTCACCCTCCCCGACCTGCACCTCGGCGCCGGCAACTACGCCGTGCACGCCTCCTCGGCCACCTTCTCGCAGGGCGAGACCATGCGGATCCCGGTCGCCGCGACCTTCACGGTCGAGCGGGCCTCCGTGCACGACGGCGTCGTCGACATCGACTCCACCGTCCGCCTCAGCAGGCCGTGACCGCGCGGCGCCGCCGCCTCCTGGTCGACGCGACCGCCCTCGCGGCGCCGCGCCTGACCGGGGTCGGCCGCGTCCTGCTCGGCCTGCTGCACGCGCTGGACACCGACGCGACCGCCGCAGACGTCGAGGTGCTCCTCGTCGTGCCGGCGAGCGAGGCGGGCTCGATCGAGCGCTTCGGCTTCCGTACGCTGCGCGTCCGACCGGTGCCGCTGCCCCGGCCGGTGTGGAGCGCACTGACCCGACTGCCCGCGCCCGGGATCGACCTCCTGCTCGGCCGCGGCGCCTACTTCTTCCCGAACTTCCGGAGCTGGCCGCTCGCCCGCTCCCGCTCGCTCACCTTCGTGCACGACGTCTGCTTCGCTGTGATGCCCGAGCTCGTTCCTCGCGAGCGCCGAGAGCTGCTGTCGCGGTCGGTGCCCCGGTGGATCCGGCGCAGCGATCTGGTCCTGACCGGCACCCCGTCGTCCGCAGCCGAGGTCGAGAGCGCTCTGGGCGTCGCTCCCGAGCGCGTCCGCGTGCTGCCGACCACGATCGACGCCGACCTCTTCCATGCCCGCGGGGAGGAGGAGGTGGCGCGGGTCCGCGCGCAGCACGGGCTCGGGTCCTACCTGCTCTTCGTCGGATCGATCGAGCGCCGCAAGAACCTCGTCACCCTGGTGGACGCGTACCGGCAGGCCGAGCGGCCGGAGAACCACACACTGCTCCTGGTCGGCGGGGACGGCTGGGACAACGAGGACGTCCACTCCGCCGTCGCCCGCGCGGTCGCCGCAGGAGCCGACGTGCGCTTCGCCTCCTCCTACGTCGCCGACGAGGATCTGCCGGCCCTGCTCACGGGCGCCGACGCCGTCGCCATGCCCTCCTGGCACGAGGGCTTCGGCCTGCCCGCCCTCGAGGCCGTCGCCTGCGGCACTCCGGTGCTCGCGGCAGACATCCCCGGCCTCCGCGACGCGCTCGCCGGGCGGGAGTCCGCCGCCGTCTTCATCGACCCGGCGGACCGCACCGGGTGGTCGGCCGCGATCGGAGAGGCGCTGCGCCGCCCCCGGCGACTCGCACCGGAGCCCATCCCGGGGTGGGACCGCACCGCCCGGCGCCTGCTCGAGCTGGCCTTCGATGACCGCTGATCAGCGCCGGGTCGTGAACAGCAGCCAGCGCCCGGAGGCGGAGGCGACCTCGGGCTCGACGTCCCCCGTCGCCGCCTCGACGTAGGCCCGCCAGCCGTCGGGGTCGTCGGTGTAGCCGGCTGTGTCCACGTAGACGGCGCAGGCGCCGCTGCCCGCCACCGCGTCGGCGAACTCCGCGGGGTCGTCGACGTCGCCCCAGACGTCCCAGCCGTAGGTGCCCTCCACAGCCCCGTAGCTCCAGCGGAGGCGTCCCTCCTCGGTCGCGAGGTAGGGCAGCGCCTCGTCGTAGTCGGAGAGCGCTCCGATCCGCCCGCTGTCGGGGAAGCTCTTCAGG
This sequence comes from Rathayibacter sp. RFBD1, assembly GCF_002932915.1. Lineage (NCBI taxonomy): Bacteria > Bacillati > Actinomycetota > Actinomycetes > Micrococcales > Microbacteriaceae > Rathayibacter > Rathayibacter sp. RFBD1. The sequence continues at coordinate 31,086 of NZ_PSWQ01000020.1, read as the reverse complement.
GGGAGCTCCACCACTCCGCAGCCGTCGTCCAGCTGCGCGTCGGCCTCCGACACGAACGAGCGCATCTCGGAGTCGTCGGTCGGAGCGATCGGCACCGCGGCCGATACTCCGGCCAGCTGATCGACCACGGCGACGGCGGCGAGCAGCGCCGCCACGAGGATCCGGACACCGCCACGGGCCGTGATCCGATCGAGCAGGAGCGCGAGCACGCCGAGGACGAGGACCGCGATGACGATCGACATCCGCGCCCACGCACGGATCGTCGGCCCCGCCACCAGCGAGACCACGACGCCCAGGCCCGTCACCGTGTAGAAGAGGAGCGCGGCCAGTGTCGCCACGGCGAGGACGCGCACGCGGGCGTCCGAGAAGAACCGGCCGACCGCGGTCGCACGGAGCGCCCGTCCGCCGCCGAGCGCGGTGATCGGGAGCGCCACGAGCGTGATCAGGAGCGCGACGCTGGCGAGGATCGAGAACCCGGGCGGCTCCGTCGTCGGCGCCACGCCGGACTGGCCCGCGTAGGTGTTCAGCAGGCCGTACCCCTGCGGCAGCCCGGTCCCCGACCAGGGCAGGCCCAGCAGCACCAGCTTGCCGGCGTAGGCCTCCGACTCCCCCACGGTCCGCGACGTGAAGTACGGGCTGTAGCGCTCCCCGAAGTCGAGCGAGAGCAGCAGCAGCGAGAGCCCGACGAACACGCCGAGCGCGAGGATCGGCACCGACGAGACCGCGAGCACGCGCAGCCGCTCGCGGGAGAGGAGCCCGGCGGCCGTGCTCACCGCCCAGGTCGCTCCGAGGACCAGGACCGCGAAGACGTAGTAGTAGCCGCCCGTGCTCGCCACCAGGAGCCCGAGCACGACTCCCGGGACGACGGAGCGCAGCACGCGGCTCCTCCGCGTCGCGCCCCGCTCGGACCAGGCTCGGAGAGGATCGGTGCGCGGTCCGGCGACCATCAGCACCATCACGCCCAGGAGCGGGATGGCCCAGTAGTTGGCGAGGAACGCGTGGCCGAATCCGATCCGGAGGAAGTGGTACGGCAGCAGCGACAGCAGGACCGCGGAGAACGCCGCGACCCAGGGCCGCGTGCGGAGGGCGCGGAAGAACACGTAGCCGCTGACGGCGACCGTCGCGAACGTGCCCAGGTAGAAGACGTTCAGGAGCGTCGTCCCGTCGCGCACCACGAGGGCCAGGACCGACACGGCGAGGGCGGAGGCGACGTCGAACTGCGCGCTGAAGAAGGCGTTGAACCCGTCGGGGAAGCCGAGCGCCGCGTTGCCGTCGAACGGGAACGCCTGCGTGGCGCTGGTGAAGAGCGTGTAGTGCAGGATCTGGTCGTCGCCGCCCACGGTCCAGCGGGCCGTCAGGTCCTGCGGCCCGATCCCGAGCGCGAGCACGGCGGCGACGACCGAGACGAGGGCGGCGACGAGGGCCCATCCGAGCTCGACGAGCGTCCGGCGCCGCCGACTCGCCGTCCGCGGGCCGCGCACGTCAGTAGCCGCGCTCACGGCGCTGCTCCTCCACGCTGGTCTGGACGATCCGGTTCAGCTCGGTCTCGCCGTCGGTGCCCGCGTAGTCGTAGATGTCGAACCCCCCGCAGGCGACGATATCGGAGGGAGCGCCGAGCGTCCCGCGCGCGAGCCCCGCCCAGTCGGGCGAGCGGTCGGCCAGGACGAAGCTGTACTGCCGGTCGCGGTAGTCGCTCAGGTTGTTCATCCACAGCTGCACCGTGAAGTCGAAGTTGACCTGCTGGACGTGCAGCGAGGCCGGCCCGTAGAGGTCCAGCGGCCGCGTGGACCAGAACGAGCCGACGCCCGCGAGCTCGCGGCCGTCGATCCAGCGCTCCAGGCAGTCGGCGTCCGGGTCCGATCGCGCCTCGGCCGCCGCGGAGGCGACCGCCGTTGTGGCCGGCACGGCGGCGACGACGAGGCCTGCGGCGGCCAGCGGGGCGACGACGCGGACGACCGGCGCCAGCCGCGCGCCCGCAGCACGCCGGTGCGCCGCCGCGGCGCCGATCAGGGCGATCACGACCACGGTCGCGGTCACCGGGATCGGCATCAGGTAGCGGCTGACCGAGCTGCCGGTGAAGACCTGCACCACCAGGAGCACCGCCGTCTGCGCCGGCAGGAACGCGCACACCGCGAAGCGCGCACGGGCCGCCTCGTCGAGGGCGGCTCCCCGCGCCAGTCGGGCGACACCGGCCACGACGACGGCGAGGGCCGCCAGCAGCAGCAGACCCAGCAGCGCCACCTCGAGCTTGCCGATCAGCGGCGCCTTCAGCACCAGGAACTGCACGATCAGGTCGTCCAGGGCCGTCCCGGCGAGCGGCAGCCGGAGGTACCCGCCGGCGTCGGTCCCGATCAGGAAGCCGAGCGGGATCCGCAGCGCGGCCCCGAGCGCGGCGGCCCCGAGGACCGTTCCCGCGACGATCAGCACCGCTCGGGGAGCAGCGAGAGCGAGCACCAGCAGCACGACGAGGACCACCAGCAGGGGGCCGACGAACTGCACGAGGAGGAGCGGATCGGAGAGGGTCGTCGCGGCGACGGCCGCTCCGACCAGGAGCAGCGGACGCGCCGCCGGACGGCGCTCGCGCAGCGCGCCCACAGCGACGGCGAGCCCGGCGAGGCCTGTGAGCACCGCGCCGTAGTAGTAGGTCGTGAGGAGGAAGGTGGTCGCCAGGGCCCCCTCGTTGTTGAGCGCGCGGCCCTCCGTCAAGCAGAGCACCAGCAGCACGGCGATGCCGGCGAGCGCGGCCGCGGGCCGCAGCCGGCGGTGCCGGTCCGCGACGAGCCGTCGCGCGAGCATCCGGAGCACGCCGTAGAGGAGAACGACGTTGAGCACGGCGTTGACCGCGAGCGCCGCCGCGGGATCGCCACCGGTCAGCAGCCACGCGACGCCGAAGACGGGGAGCTCGGGGAAGAGGAAGAGCTGGCTCGTCATCACCCACGCCGCCGGGCGGCCCTCGGCGAAGGACTGCAGGATCAGCGGCAGCGCCAGCGAGTCGCCGTCGCGGAAGAGCAGCGGCCGCCACGGCGTGCCGACCATGAATCCGAGCACGAGCAGGGTCCCGCTGACGACGACGGCGAGGGCGGCGAGCTCGAGGAGGGCCCTCCGGGTCCGAGGGGATCCCGTCGGACCCGCCGTCACCGGTGCTTCCCGCCGAACCGGATGGCCAGGACGAGCAGGAGGTTCTTCAGGAGGGTGTCGCTCGGGATCTTGGAGTTGCCGACCGTGCGGTCGAGGAAGACGATCGGGATCTCCTTCACTCCGCGGGCCCGGCGCAGCGCCCGGTACTTGAGCACGATCTGGAAGCCGTAGCCGGCTGCGCGGATCGTCTCGAGGTGGAGGGTGCGCAGGAGGTCCGCGCTGAAGAGGTTGAAGCCGCCGGTCCAGTCGGTGATCTTCGAGCCGAGGAAGAGGCGCGTGTAGAGGTTGCCGCCACCGCTCAGCAGCTTGCGGTCGAGCGTCCAGTCGGGAGTGCCCCCGCCCGCGATGTAGCGGGAGGCGACCACGAAGTCGGCGCCCGCGCGCACCTCGCGGAGGAAGGCGTCGATGTAGTCCGGGTCGTGCGAGAGGTCGGCGTCCATCTGCAGCAGGTAGTCGTAGCGGCGCTCGGCCGCGAGGAGGTGCTGGAAGGCCCAGATGTACGCCGCGCCGAGCCCCTCCTTCTTCTCGCGCGACAGCACGAGGACCTCGAAGGTGTCGGATCCGAGCTCGGCCGCGAGCTCGCGCGCGCGGTCCGCGGTGCCGTCGGGGGAGCTGTCGTCGATGACGGCGACGGTCACGTGGAAGTCGGGGTTGCGGGACGCCGCGAGCGCGACCCGCGGCAGCGCCGTCGCGATGTTCGCGACTTCGTTGTAGGTGGGGACGACGACGGCGAGGGAGCGCATGAGGCGGGGAGGATCCGTTCTTCCGGTGCACCGGCTGACCGGTGAGAGCCCTGCGAGTATAACGAGGCGGTGCTCGCGAGCCTCCGAGCGCGCCCCGCGGCCCGCCGCCCCGCCCGCGCACTCTCTCAGGAACATGGCACCGGCCGTTCGACCGCCCGGCAGGGCTCCGCGGTTACGATGGACGACAGTGCACGGCGGTTCACCCCTTGTTCGCCTGCCCCGATGGACGCCCGTCGGAGCCCGACGGTCGGGCATCGACGCCAGAGGGGGACGGGAAAGAGCACCGCAGATGAAGAGACTCCTCGAATCGCAGAAGGTCCGCTTCCTCATCGCGGGCTGCACCAACACGGCGATCGACTTCCTCATCCTCAACACGCTCGTGCTCCTGCTCGGTCTGCCGACCCTCGTCGCCAACGTCTTCTCCGTCCTGGTCGGCATCACGATCTCGTACGCGCTGAACCACTTCTTCGTCTTCCGCCACCCGGGCAGGGTCTCGGTCGCCACGTTCGCGAAGTTCTTCCTCGTCACCGGGTTCAGCTCGCTGGTCCTGCAGTCGGCGATCATCTACGGCTTCGAGGTCTTCTTCGACACCCGCTTCGGCAACTCGCTGCTCTTCCTCCCCAGCTCCGGCGAGAACGCCTTCCTCGCGATCAACATCGCCAAGGCCGTCGCCGTCCTCGTGGGACTGGTGTGGAACTTCTGCATGTACAAGTTCGTCGTCTTCCGCCGTCCGGCGCACGATGCTCTGCCCGCGATCGAGACGGTCTCCCCCGCCGCCGTGGCCGTCAGCACCGAGCCCGTCGACATCGTCCGCTGAGGGCCGCAGGCTCCCGGGCACCGCTCGAGCCGCGTGCTAGCCTCGTCGAGTTCTTCCGACGGGGCACTCCTCCCGTCGACGCCGCACCACCCGGAGGCTCCCATCGCCCGCTCGACGTTGCCCATCGCGGTCGTCGTCGTCACCCACTTCTCGGGTGAGGTCCTCCGCGCGTGCCTCGAGTCCGTGCCGGAGGCGACGGAGCACGACGTGCGCATCGTGGTGGTCGACAACCTGACCACGGACGACTCCGTCCGCAGCGTCGTCGAGCGCCTGCCCCACGTCGAGTTCCACGAGACCGGGCAGAACCTCGGCTACGGCCGGGCCGTCAACTACGCGGTCGACCGCCTCGGGCCCGAGGTCGAGTGGATCCTGGTGACCAACCCGGACACGGTCTTCCTCCCCGGCTCGATCGACGCACTCTACGCCGCCGCGACGGCGGACGACCGGATCGGCTCGATCGGGCCGCGGATCCTCGACTCCGACGGCACGATCTACCCCTCCGCCCGCGCTCTGCCCTCGCTCGGCACGGGCGTCGGGCACGCCGTCTTCGCCCACGTCTGGCCCGGCAACCCGTGGTCGGCGACCTACCGGCGCTCGCGCGCGGTCGAGACCCTCCGCCACGGCCGGATGGAGGCGGGCTGGCTCTCCGGCGCCTGCGTGATGGTGCGCCGCACGGCCTTCGAGGAGATCGGCGGGTTCGACGACCGCTACTTCATGTACTTCGAGGACGTCCAGCTGGGCGACTCGCTCGGACAGCGCGGCTGGACCAACGTCTACCTCGCCGACGCGGTCGTCTCCCACCTCGGCGGGCACTCCACCCGCCTGGCCTCGGCGCGGATGCTCGCGGTCCACCACCGCAGCGCCTACCTCTACCTCGCGCAGAAGTACGGCGCCTGGTATCAGGCGCCGATTCGCGCGGCGGTCCGCGCCGGGCTGGGCGCCCGGGTCGCGCTGATGCGCCTGCGCTCGAAGAGCTGATCCGCTCCGATCGGGCGGGCCGCCTGGCCGGCGCCGGGCGGCCCGCCCACCGGATCGGCGGTCAGGACGCGGAGTCGAGCTCCGTGTAGAAGGCCCGCGCCTCGTCCCAGGTCGGCAGCAGGCCCTGCGCCTCGGCCTCGGCCAGCGTCGGTGCGTCGGTGTCCTTCGGCGAGAGGAGCAGCTCGCCGGCCTCCTCCGGGAAGCGCAGGCCGATCTGCTCGTCGAGCGGGTCGATCCCCTTCTCCCGCACCGGGTCGAAGGTGGCGTTCACGAGGTACGAGACCACGGCGCCCTCGGTCAGCGCCACGAAGGCGTGCGCGACCCCCTCGGCGATGTAGACGGAGCGGCGGTCGACGTCGTCGAGCAGGATCGACTCCCAGCGCCCGAAGGTCGGCGACCCGACGCGCACGTCGATCACGTAGTCGAGGACCGCGCCGGAGAAGCACGAGACGTACTTGGCCTGCGACGGCGGGATCTGCGCGAAGTGGATGCCGCGGACGGTGCCGCGCCGCGAGACGGAGGTGTTGCCCTGCCGCAGCGAGAGCGGGTGCCCGACCTTCTCGGCCAGGCGGTCGAAGCGGTAGAACTCGTAGAAGACCCCGCGATCGTCGGGGAACTGGCGCGGAGTCACTTCGTAGACGTCGGGGATGTCGAGCTCTCGGATCTGCACGGTCGCCAGTGTAACGACGGCGTGTCACGGGCCCGCGACGCCCCTCTGCGCCACCCGGCGGCGTGCCGGAGCGCCGACCGTCGGCCGACGGACCGCTCGGGCATGATGAGGAGGTGACCTTCCTCATCACGGGCGCCTCCGGCATGCTCGGCACCGACCTGCGCGCGGCCCTCGGCTCCCGCCCCAGCACCGCCCTCGGCCGCTCCGACCTCGACGTGACCGACCTCGACGCCGTGCGCGCCGCCGTCGCGGGACACGACGCCGTGGTGAACTGCGCCGCGTACACCCGCGTCGACGACGCCGAGACCGACGAGGAGGAGGCGCACCGCGTCAACGCCGTCGGAGCGCGCAACCTCGCCCTCGCCACCGCCGAGACGGGAGCCGCACTCGTGCAGGTCTCCACCGACTACGTCTTCGACGGCTCCGCGACGACCCCCTACTCCGAGGACCACCCCCGGAACCCGATCTCGGCCTACGGCCGCACGAAGGCCGAGGGCGAGCGCCTGGTGCTCGAGGCCAACCCGGAGCGCGGGTACGTCGTCCGCACGGCCTGGCTCTACGGCGAGCACGGCGGCAACTTCGCGAAGACGATGGTGCGACTGGCGGGCGCGCACGAGACGCTGACCGTGGTCGACGACCAGCACGGCCAGCCCACCTGGACCGCCGACCTCGCCGCGCGCCTGATCGAGCTGGTCGACGCGGAGGCCCCGGCCGGCGTCTACCACGGCACCAGCTCCGGCGAGACGACCTGGCTCGGCTTCGCCCGTGCCGTCTTCGCCAAGGCGGGCCTCGATCCCGAGCGCCTGCGCCCGACCGACAGCGGCTCGTTCGTCCGCCCCGCTCCGCGTCCGGCCTACTCGGTCCTCGGACACGACGGCTGGAGCCGGGCGGGCCTGCCGCCGTTGCGCTCCTGGCAGGACGCGCTCGCCGCCGCACCCCTCGAGGCGGTGACCCCGTGACCACCACCCTCCGCGTCGTCGTCGACCAGATGCTCGCCCGCGTGCCCGGCGGCATCGGCCGCTACACCGAGGAGCTCACCCGCGAGCTGATCGCGACGGCTCCCCGCGACTGCGAGGTGGAGGCCGTCGTCTCCGCCCACCCGCCCGAGAAGGAGGAGGAGCTGCGCCTGCGCCTGCCCGGCCTCGCGCGCATCCACCGGCTGCCGCTCGGGCGCCGCGAGCTCTCGCGCGCCTGGCAGTACGGGATCGCCATCCCGGCCGGCGGCGGCATGATGCACGCCCCGAGCCTCTTCGCTCCGCTGCGCAGCCACGACGGGAGCGAGGGCCAGCAGATCGCCGTCACGATCCACGACACGGTGCCGTGGACACATCCCGAGACTCTCACCCCGCACGGCGCGAAGTGGCACCGGGCGATGGCCAAGCGCGCCCGCAAGCACGCGGACGCCGTCGTCGTCCCCACCCACGCGGTCGCCCACCAGCTCTCCCAGCTGATGGACTTCGGCGATCGACTGCGCGTGATCGGCGGAGCCGTCGGCTCCGGCCTGGTCGTGACGGAGGACGCCGACGAGCGCGCCACGGCGCTGGGCCTCCCCCCGGAGTACGTGCTGAGCGTCGGCACGCTGGAGCCGCGCAAGGGCCTGGTCTCGCTGATCGCGGCTTTCGGAGGAGCGTCCGCGCCGGCGATCCCGCTGCTCCTGGTCGGCCCGACCGGCTGGGGCGACCTCGATGTGGCCTCCGTCGCCGATGAGCAGGGCCTCGACGAGACGCGCGTGCGCGCCCTGGGAGTCCTCAGCGACGCCGACCTCGCCGTCGTCCTCTCCCGTGCCACGCTCTTCGTCTACCCGAGCATCGCCGAGGGCTTCGGCCTGCCCGTGCTCGAGGCGATGCACTTCGGAGTGCCGGTGGTGCACTCCGACGACCCCGCGCTGATGGAGGTCGCCGCGGACGCCGGCGTCGCCGTCGAGCGCGGCGACGCGAAGGACTACCCGGACCGCCTCGCCCTCGCCATGAGCAGCGTGCTCGCCGACACCGGTCTGCGCGAGCGGATGTCGGTGGCCGGCCGCGACCGCTCCCGCGCCTTCAGCTGGCGCGACTCCGCGGAGCGCGTCTGGGCGCTGCACGCCGACCTCTGAGGCGTGCGGCACCCGGCCGTCTACGGCGCGGAGTCGCCCGACAGTCCGGCACTCACCAGCGAGTGCACGACGTCGTAGTCCGGGTCCTCCGGGTCGACGGCCGGCGGGACCAGCTCGATCGGATCCACCGGCTGCGACTTCGTCTTGAGCCCCAGCTGGACGAAGTAGCCGAGCATCCCCTGCGGGACGTCCGTCTTGATGACCTGGGACCCGGCGGACGCGACGTCCTGGAACTTGGCGAGGACGTTGCCCGGCTCGAACTGGGCGAGCAGCGCCTCCTGCACCTGCCGCTGGCGCGCCATCCGGTCGTAGTCGCTCGTGGTGTAGCGAGACCGGGCGTAGGCGAGGGCCTGCTCGCCGTTGAAGTGCCAGTGCCCGGGATCGATCCACTGGTTGACGCCCTGCATCACGCCGTCGGAGTCGGGCAGCCCGCCCAGGGGCAGCGGCTCGTCGGCCACGTAGTCGATGTCGATGCCGCCGAGCGCGTCGATCAGCTGGGCGAAGCCCTCCATGTCGATCAGCGCGTAGTACTGGATCCTCAGATCGAGGATGCCCTCGACCGCGTCGCGCATCGCCTCGATGCCGGGCTCGCTGCCGTGGTCGACGGCGTCGGGGTAGAGCTCCGGGTGCTTCAGCTCGACCTCGGTGTAGACCGAGTTGAGCTTGCAGACGTCGACGGCGCAGTTGTCGGTGTCGTAGCCGTCGGGATAGAGCTCGTGCATCGGGCTGGTCTCGGGGAACGGGAAGTCGACGAACTCGCGCGAGACGCCGATGATCGAGGCCTTGCCGCTCGACGCGTCGATGCTGACCACCGAGATGCTGTCGGGGCGCAGACCGTCGCGGTCCTCCCCCGCGTCGCCGCCGAGGAGCATCACGTTGTAGCGGCCGTCGATCGGCTGCTCGATCGCTCCGCCGCCGAAGATCGACGACAGCGTCCCCCGGGTCACGCCGAGCAGGTAGGTGCCGTAGGCGGTGGTGCCGACCGAGACCGCCATCAGCGCGATCGTCGCGAACGCGAGCACGCCGCGCATCCGCGGGCGCACCCGGACGACGCGGATCAGGCGGAGGGTGTCGAGCGTCAGCACGGCCCAGACCACCCCGTAGACGACGAGCGCGGCCTGGAGCGCGAGCATCGAGAGGTCGAAGGTCGCGAGCGTGTAGAGGCCGGTCGGGAAGACGAAGTAGAGGAGCACCGCGACCAGGAGGGCGACCCAGAGCCCGAGGGTGAAGCCGAGCCCCAGGCGCCCGAGCCGGCGGTTGCCCGCGAGGACCTGAGCGGACCCGGGCACCAGCAGGTTGACGATCAGCAGCCACCACGCCCGCCGCGTCATGAAGGCGCGGGAGGCGACGTCCGGGTGCCGCAGCGGCAGGGCGACGGCCGTCACAGGCCCGCCACCAGGGCGTCGTTCTTCGCGGCGACCTGCACCTCGAGGTCGGCGGCGAAGGCGTCGAGCGCTGCGGAGAGGGCGTCGTCCGCGGTCGCGAGGATCTTCACCGCGAGCAGTCCGGCGTTCCGCGCTCCGCCGATGGAGACGGTGGCGACGGGGACGCCCGCGGGCATCTGCACGATCGAGAGGAGGGAGTCGAGCCCGTCGAGTCGGGCGAGCGGGACCGGCACTCCGACGACGGGGAGCGAGGTCACGGCGGCGAGCATGCCGGGGAGGTGGGCGGCTCCGCCCGCCCCGGCGATGACGACCTTCAGGCCGCGGCCGCGGGCCTCGCGTCCGTACGCGATCATCGCCTCCGGGGTGCGGTGCGCGGAGACGACGCGGACCTCGTGCGCCACGCCGAACTCGGCGAGGACGGCGGACGCCGCCTGCATGACGGACCAGTCCGAGTCCGAGCCCATCACGACGCCGACGAGCGGCGCGGGCCCGTTCACGAGCGCGTCCGCGCTCACGAGAGGGCTCCGGCAGGGGTCGGGGAGGTCGGCAGGCTCGTCACGGCGACCATCGTACGGGTCAGTCCGTGAGAACGGCCGCCGCCGCGCGAGCCTCGTAGACCACGAGGTCGAGGTCGTCGCCGGTGGCGTTCACGTGCCCGACCTTGCGGCCCGGTCGCGGCTCCTTGCCGTAGTTGTGCACCTTCACGCCCGGATGATCGGCGAGCACCCGCGGGTAGCGGTCGGTCAGCGACTCCCCCACCGGGCCGCCGAGCACGTTGACCATCACGGTCCACGGATCCCGGCAGCCCGTCGCGCCGAGCGGCAGGTCGAGGACCGCGCGCAGGTGCTGCTCGAACTGCGACGTGGTCGATCCGTCCATCGTCCAGTGGCCGCTGTTGTGCGGGCGCATGGCCAGCTCGTTGACCAGGATCCGGTCGTCCGTCGTCTCGAACAGCTCGACGGCCAGGACGCCGGTGACCCCGAGGCTGTCGGCGATCGTCTGCGCGATCTCGGCCGCGGCGGCTGCGAGCCGGCCGGCGGACGCGGGGGCCGGAGCGATCACCTCGGCGCAGACGCCGTCGCGCTGCACGGACTCCACCACCGGCCAGAGGATGCTCTCGCCGGAGGGACGCCGGGCGACGAGCTGCGCGAGCTCGCGGCGGAAGCCCACCAGCTCCTCGACCAGGAGCGAGCCGCCCCGGCCGTCCTCGGCGAGGGCGGTGAACCAGTCGTCCGCCTCGTGGGCGCCGCGCACCACGCGAACGCCCTTGCCGTCGTAGCCGCCGCGCGCGGTCTTCACCACGGCGCTGCCGCCGTGCTCGGCCAGGAACTCCCCCAGCTCCTCGGCGGAGGAGACCTCGGCCCACTCGGGCACGGGCACGCCGAGCTCGGTCAGGCGGCGCCGCATCATCAGCTTGTCCTGGGCGAACAGCAGGGCGTCGGGCCCGGGGTGCACGGCGACGCCGCGGGCGACGAGCTCGCGGAGGATCGGCTGGGGAACGTGCTCGTGGTCGAACGTGACCACGTCCACGGTCTCGGCGAAGGCGAGCACGGTCGCCTCGTCGCGGTGGTCGCCGACCCGTGTCGCGGCGAGCCCCGCCGGGGCGCCCTCGCTCTCGGCGAGCACGGCGATCTCGATGCCGAGCTCCACCGCCGCGGGGATCATCATCCGAGCGAGCTGGCCGCCCCCGATCACGCCGATGCGCATGGCGCTCCTCCGTCTCCGCCCGCTGGCGCGGGGCGGCTCCATGCTACCGAGGCCCCGACGCGCTCACGCGGGCGGCGGCCACTCCTGCTCGAGAGCGGGAGCCGCGCCGATCGCCTCCCGCAGCAGGTCGGCCGTGAGCTCCGGATCCGGCAGGTCCCGCAGCACGAACACCTCGGCTCCCGCCTGCAGGATCCGGACGTCGCCGCACCGGGCGAGGCGCTGGCCGAGGGAGCGCTCGACCGCGACCTCCATCCTCCGATCGAAGACCACCTCGGCCCGCCGGATCGACGCCACGCCCCGGCGCGCGCTGAGGCCGGAGGCGGTCACGCGGTAGCGCACGCTCGCCCAGCCCGCGATCCCGGGAGCGCAGAGGAGAAGCACCAGAAGTGCGGTGCCGAGCCCGATGATCCAGCGCTGCAGGGCGAGCTCGAACTGCGCGGCGAAGTAGAAGCCCGTCCAGGTGAGCAGGAGGAGGCCGACGACAGGTGCGACCGCCCGGCGGGCGCGCGGGGTCAGCCGCGCCAGCTCGCGGTCGGCCGGGTCGGTCCTGGCCATCAGGAGCGCAGATGCGTGACGTCGCCGGCCGGGAACGAGCGCAGCGCGCCGCCCTGCTCGAGCAGGAGCGAGCCGTCCGGGGCGAGTGCGGCGGCGGTCCCCTCCTCCTGCGTGCCGTCGGGCAGCTCGAGCCGGACGCGCGTGCCGAGGGTGCCGCAGGAGGCGCGGACGGCGGCGGCCGCTCCGGAGGCCTCGGCGTCGCCCTGGGCGAGCAGCGGAGCCAGCAGCCCCTGGAATCCGGTCAGGAACGCGGCGAGCACCTCGTCGGCGCTCGTCGTCCGTGCTCCGGCGAGGGCGAGCGAGGTGGCGGTCGGGACCGGCAGCTCCGCCTCCGTCAGCAGCAGGTTCACGCCGGTGCCGACGACGACCCGCCCGTCCGGCAGGCGCTCGGCGAGGATCCCCGCGACCTTCCGGCCGTCGATCAGGACGTCGTTGGGCCACTTGACGGCGACGTCCCCGTCGACGAGGGGTGCGAGGGCCCGGGCGAGAGCGGCGCCGGCCACGAGCGGCAGCCAGCCGGAGGCCTCGGCGCCGAGGGCGGAGGCGTCGACCAGAGTCGAGGCCGCGAGCGTGCGGCCCGCGGGCGCCTGCCAGACGCGCCCCAGCCGGCCGCGCCCGGCGCGCTGGTCGGCGGTGGCGACGACGGAGAGGTGCGGCCACGCGGCGGGGTCGGCGGCCGCCCGCTCGCGGAGCTCGTCGTTCGTCGACCCCGCAGACTCGAGCGCGAGGACGCGGGGGGAGACGGCGGAGGAGAGCGGGAGGAGCATGCCGCCACGGTAGCGGCGGCTCCCGCGAGGCCGCTCCGAGCGCCGCTCGCGACGTCCCGCCCTTGTCCGGATCCTCCCGTTCGGAGCGGCCCTCCCTGTGCGAGTGCGACAAGAGGAGGCGTCCGCCCCGCCGGTAGGGTGAGCGGGTGACCGCGAACACCGAACGTCCCGCGCCCGATCTGTACACGACCGCGGGGAAGATCGCGGACCTCAGGAACCGCTACCACGAGGCCGTCACGGCCAGTGGCGAGGCGGCGATCGAGAAGCAGCACGCCAAGGGCAAGATGACCGCACGGGAGCGGATCGACACCCTCCTCGACCCGGGCTCGTTCGTCGAGCTGGACGAGTTCGTCCGCCACCGCACCCACGCCTTCGGCATGGAGAAGAAGCGACCCTACGGCGACGCCGTCGTCACCGGCACCGGCACCATCCACGGCCGCCAGGTCGCCGTGTACTCGCAGGACTTCACGATCTTCGGCGGCTCGCTCGGCGAGGTGGCCGGCGAGAAGATCATCAAGGTGATGGACCTCGCCCTGAAGACCGGCGTCCCGATCATCGGCATCCTCGACTCCGGCGGAGCACGGATCCAGGAGGGCGTGGTCGCCCTCGGCAAGTACGGCGAGATCTTCCGCCGCAACACCGCGGCGAGCGGCGTGATCCCCCAGATCTCGATCATCTGCGGCCCTGCCGCGGGAGGCGCGGTCTACTCCCCCGCCCTGACCGACTTCGTGATCATGGTCGACAAGACCAGCCAGATGTTCGTCACCGGGCCCGACGTGATCAAGACCGTCACCGGCGAGGACGTCGGCATGGAGGAGCTCGGCGGCGCGCTGACCCACAACAAGATCTCGGGCGTCTCGCACTACCTCGCGAGCGACGAGAACGACGCGCTCGACTACGCGCGGACGCTCCTCTCCTTCCTCCCGGACAACAACCTGTCGCCGGTACCCGTCTTCGAGACCGAGGTCGATCTCGAGACGACCGACGCGGACCGCTTCCTCGACACGGTCATCCCGGACAGCCCGAACCAGCCGTACGACATGCGCGCCGTCATCGAGCACATCGTCGACGAGGGCGACTTCCTCGAGGTGCAGCCGCTGTTCGCGCCGAACATCGTGATCGGCTTCGGCCGCGTCGAGGGCCGCTCCGTCGGCATCATCGCGAACCAGCCGAGCGCCATGGCGGGCACGCTGAACATCGAGGCAGGCGAGAAGGCGTCCCGCTTCGTCCGCTTCTGCGACGCGTTCTCGCTGCCGATCCTGACCCTGGTCGACGTCCCGGGCTACCTGCCCGGCACCGACCAGGAGTGGACCGGCGTCATCCGCCGCGGCGCGAAGCTGCTCTACGCCTACGCCGAGGCGACCGTGCCGCTGGTCACGGTCATCCTGCGCAAGGCCTACGGCGGCGCGTACATCGTGATGGGGTCCAAGCAGCTGGGAGCCGACATCAACCTCGCGTGGCCGACCGCCGAGATCGCCGTCATGGGCGGCCAGGGCGCGGTGAACATCCTCTACCGCAACGAGATCCGCAAGGCGGAGGAGGCCGGCGAGGACGTCGCAGCCGTCCGGACGCGCCTGGCGAACGAGTACACCTACAACGTCGCGAGCCCGTTCCTCGCGGCCGAGCGCGGCGAGCTCGACGGCGTGATCGAGCCCTCGGCGACGCGTGTCTCCGTCATCAAGGCGCTGCGGGCGCTGCGCACCAAGCGCGCCAACCTGCCCGCGAAGAAGCACGGCAACATCCCGCTCTGACCCGGCTCGCTCGGACGCCGCGGCAGGAGACGGGAGACCGTCCGTGCCGCGGCGTTCCGCTGCGACCACCTCCTCGCGGGGCGGAGGGGCGGAACGATCAGTCGGAGGGGCCGGGGCCGGGCAGCCGGGCAGCGGACTCCGCGGGAGCATCGGGCCGCACGACGAAAGCGCCCGGCTCCGCAGCCGGAGCATCCGGCTCCCCTGTCGCGGAATCGGGCTTCGCTTCCCGGGCATCCGCCCTCGCAGCCGGAGCACCCGCCTTCACCGCAGGACCACCCGCCTTCACCCCAGGACCGTCCGGCTCGGCTGTCGGAGCACCCGCCTTCGCCGCAGGAGCGCCTGCCCTGGCGGCCGGAGCATCCGGCTTCGCCGCGGACGCCTCGGACGGCTTCTCCTCCGGCTTCGCCCCGACCACCCGCGCGAACGCCAGCGCCTGCGCGGCGGAGAGGTCGGGCAGATAGGCGCGACCCAGCGCGGCTCCGATCCGGGGCAGCTGCAGCGCGTCGGGGTAGGTCATCCAGAGGCCCGCGTAGCGCGGGTGGAACTTGGCCTTGAAGCGGAACAGCGACGTGAAGCCGTAGGCCGGCTCGAGCGTCCGCGAGAGGAACTCGAGCAGGCGCGAGAGGACCGTCGGCTCCGGAGGCTCCTCCCCCTCCTCGACCGGTGCGGTGGCGAGCGGTGCGCCCGAGAGCGAGAGGAACTCGGCGCCCTCCTCCTTGACGCGCAGCGCCGCGGAGGCGATGAGGAACTCCATGATGCCGGGCATCGAGTCGTCGGAGCGGCGCATGAAGTCGAGGGTCCAGCCGACCACGCGCCCCTCCCGGTGCACGGGCAGCCAGCTCGTCACCCCCTGCAGCACGCCGTCCGGTCCGACCGCGAGCAGGAGGGCGACGTCGGGATCGCGGACCTCGTCGATGCCGCCGAGGGTGAAGCCCATCTCGGGCAGCGCCTTCTCGGCGACCCAGCGCTCCGACAGGTCGACGATCTGGTTGGCCATGCCGAGGGAGAGCTCGGGCCAGCTGGTCCACTGCGCCTCGATGCCCAGCTTGATGCCGCGCGTGAGCGGGTAGCGCACCTTCTGCCACCGCTTGCCGGTGAGCTCGAAGGAGGAGAGCTCGATGATCGTCTCCTCGCCGACCGAGAGGCGCGACCAGCCGAGCCGGTCGAAGACGGGGAGCAGCTCGTCGTGGATGCTGTAGAACACGGGCGTCCAGCTGCGCTCGTCGCAGAACCGCACGAACTCGGCCACGACGTCCTCCCGCCGCTCGGGAGCGCAGGCGGGGTCGGAGAGGGTGATCGCCACGCCGCCGATCACCCGGTAGGCGACTCCGCCGGTCCCGTCGGCCGAGATCCAGTGCGCGTTGCCCTCCCAGGTCCCCTGGTGGCCGAGGCTGCCGGCGCCGTGCAGGGACAGGAGCGCGCGGTACCGCGCCTCGTCGCCGCGGTTCCGCTGCACGTCGGTGGCCCGGAGCAGAGCGACCACCGCCACGACGACCACGAGCCAGAACACCGGGCCGACCCACTCGAAGACGATCCGCGCAACGGGCTCCCGCGGCACGGCGAGCAGTCCGGCGCCGCCGAGGAAGCTCACCGGGACGAAGCGCAGCAGCCCGTCCAGGAGGAGCCTCCCGAGGCCCAGGAGCGGCTCGAAGCTCGTGCGCACGCCGGCCGAGAGCGCCAGGTAGCCGCCGAGGGACACGACGAAGGCGATGGCGACGACCCGCGTCCAGAGCCTCGCGGCGGCACGGGGCGCGCGGATGCGGAAGTGCCTCCTCCCGAACACGAGCATCGCCACGACGGCCAGCGGCACCAGCACCGTCGTCGCCACCCAGAGCAGGTACTCGGCGTAGTACAGGAACTCGGGGTGACGGGCGGCGCGCTGGAGGGAGAAGACCTCCAGGATCGCGATCGCGATGTTCACCCCGACCGCCAGCAGCAGGCCCAGGCGGCGCCCGGAGCGCAGGCCGTAGGCGGCGACGAGCAGGAGGAGGAGCGGGACGAACGTCAGCAGGATCGGCCCGGGGGCGACCAGGCTCAGCTTCACGTGGTGCGCGCAGTGCCGGAGGGCGCGGCTGCACGGGTCCTCGAGGTCCGTCGTCCCCGTGAAGGCGCTCTGCAGCAGTCGGCCGAGGAACGAGAACGGACCGTAGCCCGAGTCCGAGAGGACGGCGACGAGCGGACCGATCGCGGTGACGACGACGACCGCCGCCAGCAGCCCCCGGGACTCGCGGTGCGAGCTCGGCGCCGGACGCTGCGGACGCAGCCCCGCCGCTCCCCGCGCGAGCACCGCGCCGAGCACGAGCCCCGCGCCGCCCGCGAGGAGCCGGTACGCGTCGGCGGAGTCGCCCGCGTAGAGAACGAACATCAGCACGACGGCGAAGACGGTC
This sequence comes from Rathayibacter sp. RFBD1, assembly GCF_002932915.1. NCBI lineage: Bacteria > Bacillati > Actinomycetota > Actinomycetes > Micrococcales > Microbacteriaceae > Rathayibacter > Rathayibacter sp. RFBD1. Next base: position 14,096 of record NZ_PSWQ01000020.1, on the reverse strand, counting down.
ACCCGGAGCCGGCGACGCCACAGAGCGCCCATGAAGGCGGTCGAGGCGATGAGGGCGCCGACCGCGCCGATCAGCGGGTCGAAGGTGTGGTCGCCGACGGTGTCGCCCGCCCACCACTCGCCGGCGAGAGCGCCGATCGACTGCACGGAGGACCCGACGACGATCCCGACGGCGCCGGTCGCGAGGAAGGCGAGGAGGGTGCGGGCCGAGCCGAGGCGGCGCTCCGCGGCGAGGAGCATCGGGAGCACGAGCACGACGTCCAGGAGCAGCTGCAGCGGGTCCGCCGCGATCAGGAGGGCGGTCACCGCTGTCCACGGACGGCCGTCGAGGGTCGTCATCGGGCCCGCCGCCCACCAGGACGTCGTCTCGGCTCCTGCGGGGGCGACGAGCGTCCCCGTGATCGCGCTCGCGGCCAGGAGGACCAGGACGACCGAGACGGCCGCGGGCGACCTCCGGACCAGCAGACGCAGGGGGCGCAGCGCCGCGGCACCGCTCCTCGGGAACCACGTCGGCATGCGGGGACGCTCCTGTTCGCAACGGACGGACGACGCTCCGGCGGCATCCGGCGTCAGCATAGCCATGCCCCGCCGACCGGCGCCGTGAACGGCATGCGATAGCGTCACGGGATGACCGCCTCCGACTCCGCACCCGCCGTCGTCATCTCCACCCCCGGCCTCGACGCCGCCGAGATCGCCGCCGTCACGGCCGTCGTCACCGCACTGACCTCGCGCACCGAGGCCGAGCCGGAGACCCCGCAGGAGCTCAGCGGGGGCTGGAACGACCGCGCCGCGGCGGTCCGCAGGCCGCTCCGGCCGGCACCCGGAGCGTGGCGCTCCTTCTCCGGCTGAGCGGACTCGCAGACGCAGCCCGTCGGGGAACGAGCGATCCGCGACGCGGAACGTGAAATTTGTCCCCCGATTAGTCCCCTAAAGTGCTGACTATGCGCCTCCTGGCGGAGCGAGCACACTAGTGGACGTACGGTGCTCCTCCTTCGGAAGGGGCACCGCCAATCACTCGCCGACCAGGGTAAGCAGGCGGGTGTGTTGGGGGCGAGTGAGGGTAATATTCGGGTTGTTACCCTCACTCGGGGTTTGACGGCGGGCCGGGCCCCCTCTTCGGAGGAGTGGACGGCCCGCCGCACTCCGTTGACAGGCTCTTCTCATCACGCGCTGTGCGCTCGACGGGCCCTGCTCATGACGGCTCTGCTCACCCTCGTGCCGCGCCATCGATCGGTCCGCGCCGAGAGACCGGACGCGCCGAGACCTGAGCCGTGCTGAGAGCCGGAGCGTCCCGCCCGCGGCACCGATCCGACATCCGCGCGCGCTCCGCCGCTCAGACGTCCCGTCCGCCGACGCCGTCGCGCCGGATCTCGACCCAGGCGTCGACCTCGTCCCCGGCGTCGTCGGAGCCGAGGGCGCCCGCGCTGCCGTCGCCGGCCGTCCGCAGGCCCACGACCGTGACGGCTGAGGCCGAATCGGCCGACGCGGTGCGCACCACCACGCGGTCGACCTCCTCGCGGATCCCGCTCAGAGCCTGAGCGAGCTCCCCCAGCACCCGTCGGCTCTCGCCCTCGGAGGTGCGGTCGAGGCCGCCGTCGTCGAGCACCGACACGGTCACCCCCCGCCGCCGCGCGTCGAGCACGAGACGCCGCACCTCGTCGTCCAGCAGCCGCCGGCCGCGGATCTCGTCGCGCACGGCCGCCTCGAGCAGCCGGCACTCGCGCCGCTCCTCGTCGGTGAGGCCCGGTCCCGGCTCGGCGATGCGCAGCAGCATGTCGGCGGCGAGGGCGCGGGTCTGCTCCAGCCGGACCTCGCGCTCCGTGAGGTGCGCCTCCTCCGCGGCCCGCCACGACGCGGCCGCGCGCTCGGCCGCCTCGAGCACGCGCGCCTCGGAGCCCGCGCGCCCGAGCTCGACGATGAGCAGCTGCGCGATCGCGACCCAGGCGATCCCCCCGACGACGCCGAGAGTGGCCAGCGCGGCCGGGCCGGCCCAGAACACGGTGTGCACGATCAGGAACCCGACGCCGACCCAGGCGCAGGCCGCGCGCCGGCGGGCGCACACGATCGTCATGAGGGTGCCGACCGCGGCGATGTACCAGGTGGAGTAGCCGTTGGAGGCACCCGGATCGAGCGAGGGCGCGACCAGCAGCGGCAGCGCGACGGCGACCGCAGTCATCCCGACCGCGACGGGCAGGGCGAGCCGGGTCGTCGCTCCCGGCCAGAGGGCGACGACGGTCGCCGCGACGTACAGCGCGACCGCGACGAGGTCGGCCGGCGTGGCCGGGGCGATGCGGAAGGAGAAGAAGGCGAGCACCACGTGGTACAGCGAGAAGCCGGCGCCGAGCGCCTGGAGCAGGGGGCGCGGGTAGGCGATCACGGCCCTCCTCCCGCGTCCGCCCGCCAGGAGAGGAGGACTCGGGTGCCCTCGCCCGGAGTCGAGTCGACCCGCGCCGATCCCCGCGCGTTGTGCACCCGCTCGAGGATGGAGAGCCGGATGCCCAGCCGCTCGCGCGGGACGTCGGCGAGCCGGAAGCCGCGGCCGTCGTCCTCCACCACGACCTCCACCGCGCCGTCGCCCAGCAGCCCGTGCACGGCGCGGTGGACGCTGCCGCTCGGACCCGCGTGCTGGACGCTGTTGGCGAGCGCCTGCCAGACCGCGCCGAGCAGCGCCTCGGCCACCGGGCGCGGCAGCGTCGTCGCGCGCGGATCCACTCCGGCGGCCGTCGCGACCGCGATCTCGGTCCCGAAGGTGGACGCCGCGTGGGCGAGCTGGCGCTGCAGGAGCTCGAGCGGGACCAGCCCCTCGGGCGGCTCCGGCTCGTGGTCGGGCAGCAGCACGGCGAGGGTGCGCTGCGCCATCGAGGAGACCAGCGCACGCTCGGCCGGCGACTCGGCGGAGGCGGCGGAGAGCAGCGTCGCGAGCACGTTGTCGTGCACCAGGGCGTCGACCTCGACCCGCTCCACCTCGCCGGCGTGCTGGCGCATCGCCGCCTCGTACTGCTCCATGGCCGTCGTCTGCGCGCGATCGATCTGGTCGGCCGACTGCCGGAGCACGGTGATCAGCACCAGCATCACGAAGCCGACGATGCCCACGTAGGCGGCGTCGAGGATCGCGCGGGTCGGCTCCGCCCCGCCGCCGGAGGGGAGGACGCGCAGCAGCCCGAACAGCACGGTCGTCACCGACACGTACGCGATCGCGATCCGGAGGGGAGCCGCGATCGTGCAGAAGGCGGTGCCGATGGTCAGCAGGTACCAGATCCACGGGGTCTCGCGGTCCGCGCCCCCGGTGGAGACGGCGGCCGGCCAGGTCAGGAGGGCGATGAGGACACCGACGGCGACCAGGACCGCCGTGATCCGCGTGCCCCGCCGCAGCACGGCGGTGACCACGGCGGCGGTGAGCGATCCGAAGACCAGCACCAGCACCGGCCAGGCCACCTCGGGGCGCAGCAGGGGCAGCTGGGCGAGGATCGGCGGGACGGTCTGCACGCCGAAGCCGAAGCCGAAGAACGACACGACCGTGCTGATGATCCGGTCGATCCGCTCGCGCCCGGCGTTGCGGCGGGCGATCGGCGCCTCAGCGCCCGCCATCGCCGTCGTCCGGGTCGATGCCCGGCAGGATGCCGTCCTCCACCGCGCGCCGCAGCAGATCGACCTTCGTCGGGGCGGGACGGCCGATCTCGACGTACTTGTCGCGGATCCGGTCGAGGTACTCCTTCGCCGTCGACACCGAGATCTGCAGCCGCTCGGCCACCAGCTTCAGCGGCAGCCCCGAGGCGTAGAGGTGCAGGACGTCGCGCTCGCGACGACCGAGCACGGCCCGTGCGAAGTCGTCGTCGGCGTCGATGGCCGAGGCCCACTCCAGATTGTTGAGGACCTCGCCGCGGGCGACCGTGCGGATGGCGGCGACGACCGTCGACATGGGCGAGGACTTCGGGATGACGCCGGCCGCTCCCGCGGCGAGCGCCTCCCGCACGGCCACGACGCGGTCCGCGATGCTGTGGACGAGGACGGCGGAGCCGCGCACCTGCCCCCACTTGACGTTGCTGGTGATGCTCGAGCCGTCGTTCAGGGACAGGTCGAGGACGAGCACCTCGATCTCGGCGCCGCCGATCGTGCTCTCGAGGGCCTGGACGGTCTCGGCGGCGGCGACCACCTGCATCCCCGCGCTCTCGACGGCGGCGGCCACGCCCAGGCGCACCGACTCGTGGTCGTCCACGATCGCCACGCGCACGCGCGGGGCCTCGGCTGCGTCGACGTGGGGCTCCATCCCGCCCATGGTACGCAGGCGCGGGCCCGCGGTCAGTCCTCTCGGCGGACCAGTCGCGCAACGGCCTCCACGTGGGAGGTGTGCGGGAAGAGGTCGAAGCCCTCGAGGCGCTCCAGCTCGTAGCCGGCCCCGGTCAGGGCGCCCACGTCGCGGGCGAGCGCGACCGGGTCGCAGGCGACGTAGACGAGCTGCGCCGGCCGCAGCTCCGCCAGAGCGTCGGTGACCGCTCGGCCGGCGCCCGAGCGCGGCGGGTCGAGGACCACGGTCGCCGCGCGCCACCGCGCCCGCTCGCGCGCATCGGCCTGGGCGACGACGTCGCGGAGGTAGCGGTCGACGCGGGCGGTCACCGCGCGGGCGCCGACCTGGTCGGCCAGGTTCTCGAGCGCGTGCTCGGTGGCGCGGGAGTCGCTCTCGACGCTGGTCACGCGCACTCCGGCGCCGAGGCGGTCGGCCAGCGCCGCGGCGAGCAGGCCCACCCCGCCGTAGAGGTCGTGGTTGGCGGCCGACGGGTCCGCCGCGTCCGCGTCGACGGCGGCCTGCACGGCCTCGAAGAGCGCGGCGGCGGCTCCGCGGTGCACCTGCCAGAAGCCGGTGCGGTCGACCCGGAAGGTGCGGTCGGCGACGAACTCGCTCACCACCGCGCGGTCGCGGCGGGCGCGCTTGTCGGAGGGGTCGTGCACGAGCACCGCGGCCCCCTCGGACCCGGCCGCGTCGACGAGGTCGACCACCGAGCCGGGAGCGAGGCGCTCGCCGAGCGGTGCGGCCAGGGAGGAGTCGGCGGTCGCGAGGGGCAGCGACTCCACGGTGACGACGTGGTGGCTGCGTGCCGCGTAGGGGCCGACCCGTCCGTCGTCGTCGACGTGGAGGCGGTTCCGCGTGCGCCAGCCGAGGCCGCCGGACGCGTCGTCCCCGCCGATCGGCGAGACCTCCACCTCGACCTCGCGACGGGCGAAGCGGGAGAAGGAGTCGACGAGCACGAGGCGCTTCAGCTCGCGCTGGTAGGCCAGGTCGGCGTGGCCGAGCTCGGCGCCGCCGACGCGCTCCCCCGGGCGGCGGTCGAGGGCGGCCTCGGGCCAGACGTGCTCCACCCGGTGCTCGGACGCCTCGAGCACCTCGAGCGCCTCGGCACGCCAGAAGCTGTCGTGCCGGACCTCGCTGATCCGCGCCCGCACGCGCTCGCCGGGGAGGACGTCCGGGACGAAGACGACGCGGCCCTCGTGCCGGGCGACGAACACGCCGCCGTGGGCGACGTTGCTAATGTCGAGCTCGATCTCGGTCCCGAGTGCGTCGTCGGCCCCGTCGGGGCGGGCGGATGCTCGGGACGGGGTCTGTGCCATCCGTCGAGCATCCCACAGCGTGGGCCCGGCCGCAGGGAGCCCTCGTGCGCCTCTACCTCGCCTCCACCTCCCCCGCGCGCCTCGCGCTGCTGCGGGCCTCCGGGATCGAGCCCGTCGTCGTCCCCTCCGAGGTGGACGAGCCCGCGGCCGTCGCCCGGGCCGAGCAGGAGCGGGGCGCGGCGCTGGACGCGGACGCCACCGTCTCGCTGCTCGCCCGCGCCAAGGCGCACGCCGTCCTGCGCCCGGACATCGACGGTCTGGTGCTCGGCGGCGACTCCGCGTTCGTCCTCGACGGCGTCGTCCACGGCAAGCCGCACGAGCCCGAGCGGGCCCGGGAGCGCTGGCGCGCCCAGCGCGGACGCACCGGCCGCCTCCACTCCGGCCACTGGCTCGTCGACCACCGCGGCGGGAGTATCGTCGCCGAGGCCGGAGCGGTCACCTCCGCCGCCGTCACGTTCGCCGACGACATCGACGACGCCGAGATCGACGCCTACGTCGCCACCGGCGAGCCCCTCGAGGTGGCCGGCGCCTTCACCATCGACGGCCGCGGCGCCGGCTTCATCACCGCGATCGAGGGCGACCCCTCGACGGTGATCGGGATGTCGGTGCCGACCCTCCGCACTCTGGTGCGGAGCCTCGGCGTCGACTGGACCGCGCTCTGGAACCGCTGAGGCCCGTCCCGCCCTTGTGAGGAACCGACGAAGGCCCTCCGCTTCTTTGTGGTGAGCCGCGCCGGGCCGGGCGGAGCCGCCCCCTAGGGTTGGGGACCATGCCGAAGATTACGAAGGTGCTCGTCGCCAACCGGGGCGAGATCGCCGTCCGAGTCATCCGCGCCGCCCGCGACAGCGGGATCGCCTCCGTGGCCGTCTACGCCGACCAGGACCGCGACGCCGTGCACAGCCGCCTCGCCGACGAGGCCTACGCCCTCGGCGGGACGACCAGCGCCGAGACCTACCTCGTCATCGACAAGCTGCTCTCGGTGGCGCGCCGCTCCGGTGCCGACGCCGTGCACCCCGGCTACGGCTTCCTCGCCGAGAACGCCGACTTCGCCCGCGCCGTCATAGACGCCGGCCTGATCTGGATCGGCCCCGGCCCCGAGGCCATCGAGCGCCTCGGCGACAAGGTCTCGGCCCGCCACGTCGCCGAGAAGGTCGGCGCGCCGCTGGCCCCGGGAACCCTCAACCCCGTCTCCGGTGCCGCCGAGGTGCTCGAGTTCGTGGACCAGTACGGCCTCCCCGTCGCGATCAAGGCGGCCTTCGGCGGCGGCGGTCGCGGCCTCAAGGTCGCCCGCGAGCGCGACGAGGTCGAGGAGCTGTTCGCCTCCGCCACGCGCGAGGCCGTCGCCGCCTTCGGCCGCGGCGAGTGCTTCGTCGAGAAGTACCTCGACCAGCCGCGCCACGTCGAGACCCAGTGCCTGGCCGACGCGCACGGCAACGTCGTCGTGGTCTCCACCCGCGACTGCTCCCTCCAGCGCCGCCACCAGAAGCTCGTCGAGGAGGCGCCCGCGCCGTTCCTGACGGACGCGCAGAACACCGAGCTCTACCGCGCCTCGAAGGCGATCCTGCAGGAGGTCGGCTACCTCGGCGCCGGGACCTGCGAGTTCCTGATCGGCAAGGACGGCACGGTGTCCTTCCTCGAGGTGAACACCCGCCTCCAGGTCGAGCACCCCGTGTCGGAGGAGATCACCGGCATCGACCTCGTGCGCGAGCAGTTCCGCCTCGCCGAGGGCGGCGTGCTCGACTACGACGACCCGGCGCCCCGCGGCCACTCCTTCGAGTTCCGCATCAACGGCGAGGACGCGGGCCGCGGCTTCCTCCCCGCTCCGGGCCCGGTGCACGTCTTCAAGGCCCCCGGCGGACCCGGCGTCCGCGTCGACTCCGGCGTCGTCGCCGGCGACGTGATCTCCGGCTCCTTCGACTCGCTCCTCGCGAAGCTGATCGTCACCGGTGACAGCCGCGAGCAGGCGCTGGAGCGCTCGCGCCGCGCCCTCGCCGAGTTCGAGGTCACCGGACTGCCGACCGTCCTCCCCTTCCACCGCGCGATCGTCGAGGACCCGGCCTTCGCCCCCGAGGGCGGCGCGCCCTTCACGATCTACACCCGCTGGATCGAGACCGAGTTCGAGAACACGATCCCGGCCTGGAGCGGCGAGCCCGGAGCGACCGACGAGCCGGCGGCCCGCCGGAACGTGGTCGTCGAGGTGGACGGGCGCCGCGTCGAGGTCACGCTCCCCGGCGACCTCGTCGGCTCGGGACCCGCCCGCGGGGCCGCTGCCGCCTCCCCGAAGCGCCGCGGCTCCTCCTCCGTCAGCACCGTCACGGGCGACTCCGTCGCCTCGCCCATGCAGGCCACCATCGTCAAGGTCGCCGTCGCCGAGGGCGACACGGTCGTCACCGGCGACCTGGTCGTCGTCCTCGAGGCGATGAAGATGGAGCAGCCGCTCACCGCCCACAAGGACGGTGTCGTGAAGGGCCTCGACGCGACGGCCGGAGCGACCGTCCCCGCGGGACACGTGCTCCTCCAGATCGTCTGAACCCGTTCCGGGCCGCTCCCCGCGCGGCCCGGCGCGGTCGGCTCCTCGACGTGGGGGGGGTACCGCAGAGCGGGTCGCGTCGCGCTGCCGTGAATCGCTTCGCACGCGATTCCCGGTCGCGCGCTCTGCCGATGAAGGGCCGCACCTCGCGCGGCCCGGCGGAGGGGCGCGTCAGGTGACGATGTGCATGGCGCGCGCGGCGTCCGAGATCGAGCCGGTGAGGCTCGGGTAGACGGTGAAGGCCCGCGCGACCTGGTCGACGGTCAGGCGGTGCTCCACGGCGAGGGCGAGCGGGAAGATCAGCTCGCTCGCCTTCGGAGCGACGATGACGCCTCCGATGACGGTGCCGGAGCCGGTGCGCGCGAACAGCTTCACGAAGCCGTCGCGGATGCCCATCATCTTCGCCCGCGGGTTCGCGGCGAGCGGGAGCTTGTAGATCTCGCCCTGCGCGATGCCCTCCTCGATCTCGCGCTGGCTCCACCCGACGGTCGCGATCTCGGGCTGCGTGAAGATGTTCGCCGCGACGTTGCGCACCTCGGTCGGGTTCACGGCGTCGCCCATGGCGTGGAACACGCCGGTGCGGCCCTGCATGGCGGCGACGGAGGCGAGCGGGAGGAACGTGGTGCAGTCCCCGGCCGCGTAGATCGAGGGGACGCTGGTGCGGGCGACGCGGTTGACGCGGATGTGCCCCGACTCCGTCAGCTGCACCCCCGCCTCCTCGAGGCCGATGCCCGCCGTGTTCGGCACGGACCCGACGGCCATCAGGCAGTGCGAGCCCTCGACGACGCGTCCGTCCGAGAGCACGGCCTGCACGCCCTTCTCGGTCCGCTCGACGCGGTCGGCGCGCGACTTCGAGAGCACGACCATACCGTTGCGCTTGAAGACGTTCTCGATCACAGCGGCCGCGTCGGCGTCCTCGCCGGGCAGCACCTGGTCGCGGGAGGAGATGAGGGTCACGCGGGCGCCGAGCGCACGGTAGGCGGAGGCGAACTCCGCGCCGGTCACGCCGGAGCCCACCACGATCAGGTGCTCGGGGACCGACTTGAGGTTGTAGAGCTGGGTCCAGCTGAGGATGCGCTCGCCGTCGGGTGCCGCGGTCGGGAGCACACGCGGGCTGGCCCCCACCGAGACCACGATCGTGTCCGCCTCGATGCGGTCGAAGTCCATGCCCTCGCCACCGGCCGCCGTCGAGACGATCAGGGCGTTCGAGCCGTCCAGGCGCCCGTCCCCCTGGACGATGCGAACGCCGTGGTGCACCAGGTTCGCGCGCATGTCCTCGGACTGCTGGCGCGCGAGGCCGAGCAGGCGCTTGTTCACCGTCGCCAGGTTGACCGCCACGTCCGGGCGCACCGGCTTGTTCAGCTCCGAGCGGGTGAAGAACTGCACGCCCAGGTCGGCGGCCTCGCCGATGGCGTTGGTGGCCTCCGCTGTCGCGATGAGCGACTTCGACGGGACGACGTCGGTGATGACGGCCGAGCCGCCCACTCCGACCCGCTCGACCAGGGTGACCTCGGCGCCGAGCTGCGCTCCCGCGATGGCGGCTTCGTAGCCGCCCGGCCCCCCTCCGAGTACAGCGATCCTCTGCGCGCGCTCGAACTCGTAAGCCATGCTTCCCATTGTCCTCTCTTACTGAGTGTTCGCCCAATCGCGGGGTGTCGGATCGGCCGCGGGAGTCGCCCTCCGCCGCCGCGCAGCCCGTCGGTAGGGTGGGAGGATGTCCGACCAGACCCTGCACCCGCTCGACGCCCCCGACGCCGATCCCTTCGAGATCGCGGCCCGCGCGGCCGCTCAGATCGCCGAGGCGACAGGGGTCGAGAAGCACGACATCGCCCTCACCCTCGGCAGCGGCTGGGGCAAGGCCGCCGACGCGATCGGCGAGACGACCGCGACGGTGGAGGCCACCGAGATCCTCGGCTTCTCCAAGCCGGCCGTGCACGGGCACGGCGGCACCCTGCGCTCCGTCCTGCTCCCCACCGGCAGGCGCGCGCTGATCATCGGCGCCCGCACCCACTACTACGAGGGCTACGGCGTGCGCCGCGTCGCGCACAGCGTCCGCACCGCCGCCGCGACGGGCGCGACGGTGATGATCCTCACCAACGGCGCGGGCGGCATCAAGGAGCACTGGACGCCCGGGACCCCCGTGCTGATCAGCGACCACATCAACCTCACCGCCGACTCGCCGCTCGAGGGCGCGACCTTCGTCGACCTCACCGACCTCTACTCCTCGCGCCTGCGCGACCTCGCCCGGGGGACGCGTCCTGAGCTGGACGAGGGCGTGTACGTGCAGTTCCGCGGGCCGCACTACGAGAGCCCGGCCGAGGTGCAGATGGCGAGGATCATCGGCGGCCACATCGTCGGCATGTCGACCGCCCTCGAGGCCATCGCCGCGCGCGAGGCGGGCATGGAGGTGCTGGGCATGTCGCTCATCACGAACCTCGCCGCCGGCATCCAGAAGACCCCCCTCAGCCACGAGGAGGTGCTCGAGGCCGGCCGCGACGCCGAGGACGACCTCGCCCGCCTGCTCGCCGGGATCACGGGCGCCCTGTGAGCGCCGACGTCCGGGAGCTCGCCGAGGCCTGGCTCGCCCAGGACCCCGACCCGGAGACGCGGGAGGAGCTGGTCGGCCTGCTGACCGCCTCCGACTCGGGCGACGCCTCCGCCCGCGCCGAGCTCGAGGACCGCTTCGGCGCCCGCCTGGCGTTCGGCACCGCGGGCCTGCGCGGCGCCATCGCGGCGGGATCCAACCGGATGAACCGCGTGCTGGTCTCGCAGGCCGCCGTCGGCCTGGCCGACTTCCTGCTGGCGCAGGGCGTCCAGCGGCCCGTGGTCGTGATCGGCTACGACGGCCGGAGGAACTCGCGCGTCTTCGCGGAGGACTCCGCCGCGCTGATGGCGGGCGCCGGCGTGGACGCGGTGCTGCTGCCCCGGCTCCTGCCCACCCCCGTGCTGGCCTTCGCCGTGCGCCACCTCGGCGCCGACGCCGGAGTGATGGTCACGGCGAGCCACAACCCGCCGCAGGACAACGGCTACAAGGTGTACCTCGGCGGCGCCGACGAGGGCTCGCAGATCGTCCCGCCGGTCGACTCCGAGATCGCCGAGCGGATCCTCGCGGTCGCGCGGGACCGGCGCGTTCCGGAGCTTCCGCGCGGCGAGTACCGGCTCGCGGACGAGTCCGTGGTCGCCGCCTACATCGAGGCGACGGCCTCCGTCGGCCGCCAGTCCGCTCCGCTGCGCGTCGTCTACACGGCGATGCACGGGGTCGGCTGGGAGACGGCGCACCGGGTGCTCTCCGCGGCGGGATTCGACGAGCCGGCCGTCGTGGTCGAGCAGATCGAGCCCGACGCGGCGTTCCCCACGGTCGCGTTCCCGAACCCGGAGGAGGCGGGCGCCCTCGACCTCGCCTTCTCGACCGCGCGCTCCGGTCGCGCGCAGCTGATCGTGGCGAACGACCCGGACGCCGACCGCTTCGCCGCCGCCGTGCCCGACGCCTCCGCCCCGGAGGGCTTCCGGCGCCTCACCGGCAACGAGGTCGGAGCGCTGCTCGGCTGGCGCGCCGCCGAGCAGGCCCGCCGCGAGGGCCGCACCGGAGGAGCGCTCGCCTGCTCGATCGTCTCCTCCCCCGCCCTCGGTGCTGTGGCGGCCGACTACGGCCTCGACTTCGCCGAGACGCTCACGGGCTTCAAGTGGATCTCGCGCGTCCCCGACCTCGTCTTCGGCTACGAGGAGGCGCTCGGCTACCTGGTGAACCCCGGGACGGTCCGCGACAAGGACGGCGTCTCGGCCGCGCTCGCCTTCCTCTCCCTCGCGAGCGGGCTCGCCGCCGAGGAGCGCACGATCGACGACGAGCTGGAGTCGTTCGCCGAGCGGTTCGGGCTCTTCGGATCGGAGCAGATCTCGCTCCGCGTCACCGACCTCTCCGAGATCGGCCGGATCATGGCCGGACTGCGCGCGACGCCTCCGACCGCGATCGGCGGGCTCGCCGTCGAGCGGAGCGAGGACCTGCTCGCCGAGGGCGGCGCGCTGCCTCCGACCGACGCGCTCCGCTTCTCCCTGGACGGTGCCCGTCTCATCGCGCGCCCGAGCGGCACGGAGCCGAAGGTCAAGCTCTACCTCGACGCCTGGTCGCACGACTCCGACGCCGACGCCCGCCGGTCGGCCGTCTCGTCCCGCCTCGCCGCCCTGCGCACCGGCGCCGCGGAGCTCCTCGCGTAGGTCCCCCTCCGGTCAGCGGGGCGCGCGGACACCGATCCGCTCGCCCCGCTTCCAGAGCCACTCCACCGGACCGAGCTCGAACCGGCGCAGCCACAGGTGCGCCGCGAGCACGACGACCGCCGCGATGAGCAGGAACGCTCCGACGGTCGCCGGGACGCGCCACTGCGCGGCGGTCACCGCCAGCCCGAGTCCCCAGCCGTAGAAGAGGGCGCCGCCGAGCAGGTTCTGCAGGAGGTAGGCGCTCAGGGCGACCCGGCCGACCTCCCGCGCCCGGCGTGCCGCCCAGCCCTCAGCGCCCCGGCGGAGGCAGGCCTCGGCGAGGGCCGCAAGCACGCCGAGCCCGACCAGGGGCGCGACGAGGTAGCGCTCGGCGAGCAGACCGGCGGCGCTCCCCCCGACGCCCAGCGCGAGGTCGACGGGGAGGGCGAGGGCGCCGAGGACCATCAGGCGGCGGCGGAGTGTCGCGCCCTCGGGGGCGAGGACCCCCGCCCGATGGAGGCGCACGCCGAGGAGGAACATCGCGATGCTGAGGAGCCCGATGAGCACCGGCTCCGCACGGAAGACGCCAGCGTTCTGCAGCCGGAAGACGGCGAGGCCGAGGAACGACGCGTCCGCGTAGGGGCTCCGGCCGGTCGGCCCCTGTCCGGCACCGTCCGGGCTCGCCGCCACGAGCGCCACGAGCGCCGAGATCAGGACGACGTGCAGAGCGCCGCAGACGAGGATCACGCGGCGCTGCGTCGTCGGCCGGGTGAGCAGCAGCCAGGCGACGACCGCTCCGGTGACGGCGTATCCCATGAGGACGTCGAACTCCGCGATCAGCACGTAGTTGACCGCGCCGTCCAGGAGGAGGAGCGTCGCGCGCCAGAGGTAGCGGCCCGGCCACCGCGTCCCGCGCCGGACCGCGGAGGCGTGCTGGATCGCGAGGCCCATCCCGAAGGCGAGGGAGAGGAGGGCGAGGAACTTGCCCTGCGCCAGCGCCATCAGCAGGAGCTGCGCGGTCCCGGCGGAGGAGGAGGTCTCCGGCGTCACCGGGACGGAGAGCAGTCCGAGCATCCCCCAGGGGTGGGAGAAGATCCAGATGTTCGTGCCGAGGGTCCCGATGATCGCGACACCGCGGACGACGTCCAGGGTCGCGTTGCGGCGGCCGGCTCCGGCACGGGGTGGCAATACGGTCGTATTGGTCATGTCCGAGAGCGTAGCCTGCTCGAGCAGTCGAACGAGAGGGACGCCATGCCGGATCGGCGCGAGAGCAGGAGCGACATCCTCTCGGCGGTCGTCGCCGTCCTCTCGACCCGCGGGGCGGAGCACCTCAGCATCCGCACCGTCGCGGCCGAGGCCGGCGTCTCGGTGGGGGCCGTCCAGCACCACTTCCCGACGAAGCAGGCGCTGCTGGCCGGCGCGATGGCCCGGGTCGAGGAGCGCTTCCGCGAGCGGATGCGGAGCCGCCTGGAGGCCGAACCCTCGGCCGAGGTGCGGCTGCGCGTCTTCTGCGACGAGATCGCGTGCGTCGCGGACGAGGACGTCCCCGATGCGATCGTGTGGACCGCCTTCGCCTCCCGCGCCGGCACCGATCCGGAGATCCGCGCGATCCACACCGCCGGCTGGTCGCGCACGGAGGACGTCGTCCTGGAGCTGCTGCGCGCTGCGCATCCCTCGGCGTCGTTCGGCGCCGACGACGCCGCGCTTCTCCTCGCGGTCCTCGACGGCATCGCGGTCTCCCGTGCGGCCGAGCGGCCCGCCCGCCTCTCCCC